>NZ_KV836203.1:0-27793 GCF_001838285.1 Corynebacterium sp. HMSC074C03
GTGGCATGCGGACACACTTTTCTTTACTTAACCCCCTCCCGGCGTATCGACGGATGGGCACCTTTTGCTACCTGCCCGAGCTAGTGATTGCGGTTATGTTAGCGACGGCGGGCCAATGCGAGTTACTGACTGCGTTTATGACAAAAATGGCTCGAAAAATGGCCTGAAAGTGTCATAAACCCCTACAGTTTCACACTTGCAGCCCGTAGCTTTAGGAGGTGTCAGTTTTGCTGCTTAATCCGCATTATTCGCAGTAGTACACACCGAGATGCATTAATCGCCCGCATGCCCCGGAAAATGACCGCTCAAGGGCACGCATTGGGCACAAAACATCGGTAGTTTACGGGCTGCTGAAAAGCGGGCGCTACCAAGCTTGATACGCCACTCCAGGCGGCAAGCGCTACGGCCCCACGTTTCCAGGCAGGCGAAGTCCGCTTGCATGGCTAGCCGAAAACAAGAAGGCAATCGAACCTGTCGATACAATGACACTGCTCGAATCGTATCTTGAATCGTAAGGTGGAAGCAGGGAGGCAACATGAGCATCTCGATGCATCTGGATGAGTACATGGCGCGTCGTGGCATAGTTCCCGACGACACTGTGGTCAACGATGATCCCTGCGCAATCTTCGACGGCAAAGTCGAGCGCGACGGTAGGTCGCAGCAGGACCTTGAAGAGTCAGAGCGGCGCTTAGAAGAAGCGGAGTCCGCAATTTTGGATGCGCTAGGCGATTAATTGGCGAAAAACTGAGCGTTCTAGTCGCACATTGACACTCACTCTGAGTGTGATGTTCATCACCGATTAGGTGTAAATCGACGCAGTCATCGTGGCTTCATTTTCCGTCGCCGATGCCACCACGGGGATGAAGCGCAAGCAATTTCTCGACAGGGGAACACTGTTTTCTACCTGCGAAGTTCTTTCACTTTCGGGACATTGAGTTCGCTGATGTCGCAGCTGTGTCGGGCCTCTCGTTTTGGGGCTGCAAATTATCTTCGCGTTGATGGCGCCGCAAAACTGCGCGAGAAAAACATGATGGATTCCTCATGATTTATGGCATAGTGTCCTGGCAAGGATTTGGAAACAAAATATGTTTTCATTTCGTACCCCACAAGATAAGGACCTCAGCCACGTGAAATACGAAAAACTCGCCACTTTGTCGACCAATGTCGTAACTGCTCCAGATCTGGGTGCTTTTGCAATCACTTTTGCCGGTCAATCGCAACCATGGCTGGACACTCTCTCCAGCGTCATGGCCAGTGGCAACTCAAAGAAACTACGCGAAGTTTTCACTCGCGCTGAGGAACTGCTCGCACCGCTTGACGACGATCTCATCGGCCAGCTTCCCGCAGGTTTTGACCCCTTTGGCTGGGCAATCTCACTCGTGACAGACGAGCCTTTTACCGGAGATACAACCAACCCTGCGGTCAGCGTCCCGGGCATCGTCTTGGCACAGTTGGGCATTGTCGAGTTGCTGGCAAAGCAGGGAATTAATATCACCGAAGCGGTAGCGGTAACCGGTCATTCGCAAGGTGTTCTTGCCGCTGAGATTGTCGCTCACCCAGAGAAGGCAGCAGAGCTTGTTGCACTTGCTCGCCTCATCGGTGTCGCGTGTGCGCGCGGAAGCCGAGTAGCTGGATTTGGGCGCGCGCCGATGATGAGCATCTCTGGCCTGACGGTCGAGGAGTTGGAACCTTTGCTCCCACAGGGTTGCGTCATCGGTCTGAAGAATACGCAGACCACTAGCGTAGTTATCGGCAAGCAAGATGAACTAGACCAGCTGGCAGAGCAGCTCGCAGCGCAGCAGCCGAAGGGGCGGGAAGTCGAATGGACAGTTTTGCCAGTTAGCGGCGCATTCCATCACCCAGCGCTGGCACCTGCCGTGGCATGGGTAGTGGAGCGAGCTGAGCGCATTGGGCTAGATGCGGAAACGGCGGACCGGCTTGCGCGTGCAATCTTGGTTGACCCCAGTGACTGGAGCGCCGAAGTACGGGGGCTCATCGACCAAGGGGCAACCACCATTTTGGATCTGGGGCCGAACACAGGCGTCGTCAAGCTGACAGAACGTAACTCCGAAGGCTATGGCGTAGCGGTGATTGCTGCGGCAACAGCTGCGGGGAGGGGCGTCCTGTCTGAGAGCGACATTGAGCATCCGACATCGTGGCTGGAGTTTGCACCGCGTTTGGTCACTGGGGATAAGCCCCGTGTCGAGACGAAGTTCACCAAGTTGACCGGGCGCTCGCCCATTCTGCTCGGTGGTATGACCCCGACAACCGTCGACCCTGAGATTGTGGCGGCTGCTGCGAATGCGGGGTTCTGGGCGGAGCTGGCCGGTGGCGGCCAAGTCACGCCGGAGATCTTCGAGGCTAATGTGGCGCGACTCTCCGAACTGCTCGAGGAGGGCCGCAGTGCACAGTTCAACACCATGTTTTTGGATCCGTACCTGTGGGGTTTGCATATTGGAAGCCGGCGTTTGCTCCCGCGTGCGGTGGCAGCGGGGCGACCGATTGATGGTGTCACCATCTCTGCGGGCATCCCCGAGGTGGACGAGGCAGTAGAGCTAGTAAAGCAGCTGCGCGAGGGCGGAATTCCGCATATTTCCTTCAAGCCGGGCACAATCGCACAAATCGAGTCGGTGCTTGAAATTGCAGATACCTTGGCGCAGCAGGACACACCGTATCCAATAATCATGCAGGTTGAAGGTGGGCGTGCTGGTGGCCATCACTCCTGGGAAGACCTCGATGACCTGCTAATTAACACCTACGCAAAGATCCGCAGGCGAGATGTGGTGCTTGCTGTTGGCGGTGGCATCGGCAAGCCAGAACAGGCCCGTGATTATCTGATGGGCACGTGGTCGACACGTTACGGGTTGGCGCCGATGCCGGTAGATGCTGTCATCATTGGCACAGCTGCGATGGCGGCAAAGGAGTCGACCGCCTCTGAGTCCGTGAAACAAATGCTGGTCGACACCGTCGGCACTGACAACTGGATTCCCGCCGGTAGCGCCATGGATGGCATGGCGTCGGGGCGCAGCCAGTTGGGTGCTGATATCCACGAAATTGATAACGCCGCAGCACGCGCAGGCAGATTGCTTGACGAAGTCGCAGGTGATCTCACTAAGGTCACTGAACGACGCGCAGAGATCATCGAGGCAATTAACGCCACCGCGAAGCCGTACTTCGGAGATGTCAGCACCATGACGTATGCCGAGGTGCTGAATCGCTATCTCGAATTGTGTGCGCCCGAAGGGACGTTCCTCGATCCGACGTGGTCGACGCGCTTTGTCGCACTCGTCGACCGTGTAGAGGCACGATTGAATGCAGTCGATGCGGGCACGTTTGCCGCGCTTGCCGACGGCGACAGCTTGCGCACCCAGCCGCAGACGGAAATCTCGCGACTATCCGGCCTGTTGGACCTGGATACCCAGCTCCACCCAGCAGATGTCACTTTCTTTATCTCTGAGCTCTGCCGCACACCCGGCAAACCTGTGCCATTCGTTCCGGTTATCGATGCTGAGGTTCGTCGCTGGTGGCGATCGGACTCCCTATGGCAGGCGCATGACTCTCGCTACGATGCGGATCAAGTCTGCATCATCCCAGGGCCGCAAGCTGTTTCGGGCATTACCCGCGCGAATGAGCCAGTAGCAGAGATTCTGGGCCGGTTTGAAAAAGCTACCGCACAAGCATTGATGGATACCGGCTACCTGCCGGAGGTACCTGTTGACGCCCTCAGCCGGATGCTCGCAGCACCTGTGATTTGGTGGGCTGGCCGACAGCAGTCGAACCCGGCGCTGGCACTTGGCGCGGAACATGAGTGGGTATGTGTATCTGGCGCAAGTGATGTCTCTCGTTCGCAACGCCTGGAACACCCAGGTACTGGTGCCATTCTGGAGACCATTGGAGCTGATGGGAGCAATGATGAGGTCGGGGAGGACTTCGTCTGGGCACAGCTGACGGTGCCGCTGCCCGATGCTGCGGGTGAGAATACGAAACTGCGAATTCGCCTGTGCCAGAGTGCAGGGGTGGGCGCAGTGCCCGTCGTTAAGCATGAGGATGCGACAGCCGCGATGCGGGAGCTGACGCGAATCGCAGCTGGCGGTGAGCTTGCAAACATCGTCGATGGGGTCGCGGAGTGGGAATCCGTGTGGGATCCGATGGCGATGGCTGACTACGATGCGGTCACTATTGCAGCTGCCGGCGATGAGTCACAGGCGACGGTGCCGGACGCGTTGGTTGGGCATGCTTGGCCAGCGATTTTTGCGGCAGTCGCGCAGGCGCGTACTGAGACCGGCATTGATGTTGTTGAGGGCATGCTCGCGCTTGTTCACCTTGAGCATCACATTCGTATGATTGGGGCTCTGCCGCAGGAAACCACAACGTTGCGGATTAGTGCGCGTGTCGACGAGGTCGTTGATACGGACTTAGGGCGACTCGTCGTGGTGCGCGCGGAGGTTCGTGATGGCGGTACGCTGCTCGCTACCTTGAGTGAACGCTTTGCCATTCGTGGCCGAAACGGCGGCGAGACAGCGCGGACCAACACTGTGCCATTTCCAACGGTCACGGATACGCCACGGAGTTTCCGCGGTGCGTTGACCGTGGAAGCGCCTAAGGCGATGGAGCCATTTAGCTATGTCACGGGCGATCGCAATCCTATCCACGTCGATTCCCGTGCAGCTGCGCTAGCTGGTCTACCAGGGGTTATTGTCCATGGAATGTGGCTGTCGGCGATGGCCGAGCATGCGGCTGTTGTCACGTCGGATGCCGGCATTGGCAATCGGGTGATTGAGTTCACTGCGACTATGCTGAGCCCGGTTCTACCTGGACAGCAAGTGAAATTCTCTGTCGAACGCCGTGGTTTTGATGACCGCCCAGGCGCCGGTGAAGTCCGCGAAGTCACGGCCACAGTAGATGGCGAGCTGGTATTGACCGCCACTGCTGTAATCGCCGCACCGACGACCGCATATGTCTTCCCTGGTCAGGGGATTCAATCACAGGGGATGGGGCTGTCTGCTCGGACTCGCAGCGTAGCGGCCCGCCGCGTGTGGGACCAGGCTGATGCGATGACCCGAGAGAAGCTTGGCTTTTCCGTACTGGCTATTGTCCGGGACAACCCGGTAGAGGTGGTCGTGGATGGTGTGCGCTATTTCCACCCAGAAGGTGTTCTGAATCTGACTCAGTTCACCCAGGTTGCGATGGCGACGTTGGGGCTGGCACAGGTTGCGGAGCTCCGTGAAGCAGGGCTGCTAGATGAAACAGCTCACTTTGCGGGACACTCTGTCGGTGAGTACAACGCGCTGGCGGCTTTCGCTGGTGCGCTTGACGCAGACGCCGTGTTGGAGGTTGTCTACCGCCGCGGTTTGACCATGCATGAACTGGTCGAACGTGATGAGCAGGGGAGGTCCAACTATGGTTTGTGCGCCTTGCGTCCGGACAAGATTGGCGTAGGCGAGGACGAGGTCACTGAGTTTGTTAATCGGTTGTCGCAGGAAACCGGTGAGTTCCTCGAAGTCGTAAATCTCAACCTGGCAGGCAAGCAGTACGCCGTCGCCGGCACCGTCGCGGGGCTGGCGGCATTGGCTGAACAGTGCGAGCGCCGTAGCTCGGACGGCAAGGGATTCGTGCGTATCCCAGGTATTGATGTGCCATTCCACTCCAGTGTCCTGCGCGACGGTGTGGATTCCTTCCGTAAACACCTGGAGCGGCTGCTACCAGCGGAAATCACTCCAGAACGCCTGGTGGGACGCTATATCCCGAATCTCACCGCGACCTCTTTTGAGCTGACTGAGAAGTTTGTCCGCCAGATGGCTGCAGTCGTCGACTCAGACGTTCTGGAAAACATCCTTGCCGATTTCGACTCTGCCGCTGAAAACCCGGCGCGACTGGCCCGCATGTTGCTGGTCGAGCTGCTGGCCTGGCAATTCTGCTCACCGGTGAGGTGGATTGAAACGCAGGATCTGCTGCTTGAGGATCTTGGCGTCAGCCGCATTATTGAAGTCGGTGTAGGTACAGCGCCCACACTGGCAAACCTGGCTGCCCGTACCTGCCAGCTGCCCCGTCACCGAAGCCGGGACATTCGAGTGCTCAATCTCGAACGTGATGCTGATGCAGTGTTTATGCGCGACCAAATTCAGCCGGAAAAGCCTGAGCCCGAGTCGGAGGTGACAACAGAGCAGGACGCGGCGCAGGCTCTATCTGGAGAATCAGGAGCAGCGGGAGAAACAGGAGAAGCGGGAGCAGCGGCCGCAGCGGAGCCGGCGGTATCCGCCGAACAATCCGCGGCGACCGAACAGGCCACCACGATCACGAGTTCTGCCACTCCGGCTGCCGAAGTTGCTGATATTTCCGTCAGCCCGGCAGAAGCGCTGGAAGTTCTTATTTGCCAATGGACGAAGGTGCGCCCCGACCAGCTCGGTGCCGCTGACTCCATCGAGACTCTGGTCGATGGAGTCTCATCTCGACGCAATCAACTGCTGCTCGATCTCGGAGTGGAATTCGACCTCGGTTCAATCGAGGGGGCAGCAGATGCGGAACTGGCGGATCTAAAGGACAAGATTGATAGCTTGGCCAGTGGGTATTCGGCATTCGGTCCGATCCTCTCCGAAGCCATTGCCGACGGTATTCGCCGGATTACCGGTCCCGCTGGTGCAGGCGCGAATTACATTGATGATTATGTGCTGGGTGAATGGCAGCTTGGCAAGGGGTGGGCAACCGCAGTCAGTGCTGAGATGATGCTTGGTACTCGTGAGGGCGCATCCCTGCGCGGCGGCAATCTTGCGCATTTGGCACCGGCCGCCCCAACCAGTACTGCTGAACTCAACCAGCTAATCGATGAAGCGATCCTTGCGGTCGCCACGCAGCGCGGTGTAGCTGTCGCTAAGCCGTCGGCAGGTGACAGCGGTGCTGGGGTGGTCGACTCGGCTGCACTCACTGAGTTTGCAGATAAACTGACAGGTCAGCGAGGCATTCTTGCGACCGCGGCACGCACGATTCTGGAGCAACTCGGCCACGAGATTACCGATGCCATTGACTTCGATGCCGAAGACGCCGACAGCAGCCTGGTAAATCTTGTCACCGCTGAACTCGGCGCGGACTGGCCGAAGCTGGTCACCCCGACGTTTACGCCCACCAAGGCAGTGCTTCTCGACGACCGCTGGGCCACCTCCCGCGATGACCTCGCGCGCCTATGGGCAGCCGCTGATGAGGATGTGGCTGGCACCGCGCCGGGCAGTATCCATGAAACCGCAGTTGAGCAGGCACAGTGGTGGGCTGCCAAGGCAGACGAGGCAGGACGGACACAGTTGGCGAGTATCTACCGCCAGTTGGCGGATGAGGTCATCACGAATGTGGACGAACTGCCGATGAGCTCCGACATTGCAGTTGTTACCGGCGCATCGCCAAATTCGATTGGTTCTGCCGTAACTGCACAGCTGCTGTCTCAGGGTGCAACCGTTGTTGTTACCACTTCACGCCTTGGACGCGAACGCCTGAGCTTCTACAAGCAGCTCTATCGCGTGAATGCGCAGGGCGAGGCGAAGCTGTGGGTGGTACCGGCAAACTTGTCCAGTTTCCAGGACCTGGATTCCCTTATCGACTGGATTGGAACCGAGCAGACTACGACGATTGGTGCGGAAGTGGTCGTGACCAAGCCCGCACTGTCACCGACGCTACTATTCCCGTTCGCGGCGCCTACGGTTTCGGGCTCGCTTGCCGACGCCGGTCCCGCGTCCGAGACCCAAATGCGTCTGCTTCTGTGGTCGGTGGAACGACTCATCGCAGGGATGTCAGCACTTGGCGGGGACAATAATCTGCAGCATCGTTTGCACGTGGTGCTGCCGGGTTCACCGAACCGTGGTCGCTTCGGCGGCGATGGTGCCTATGGTGAAGCCAAGGCCGCTCTCGACGCAGTGGTGGCGCGCTGGAATGTGGAGGACGCTTGGCGTAGGCGCACCACTCTGGCTCATGCACAGATTGGTTGGGTCCGAGGAACCAACCTGATGGGTGGAAACGATCCGTTGGTTGCTGCAGTGGAAGCAAAGGGAGTCCGCACCTTCTCCACCGAAGAAATGGCAGCTGAACTGATTGAGCTCGCGAGCTCGGAGACTCGGAAGAATGCTCAAACCCGCCCGATTCAGGCCGATCTCACCGGTGGATTGGGTGACGTTGACCTCAACATTGCGCAATTGGCGCAGGAGGCTGCACAGGCGGCTGGCCTATCAGCTCAAAACTCCGAGGTCGCTAGCGGGGCGCGCTCGCAGGAGCCGTCGTCAAGCCGTGTCTTAAGCGGCCTGCCAAGCCCGCGTCGACCGATTTCGCAGACAACACCGACCTTTGGTGACATCGCAGCGGCTCCGGAGGACATGGTGGTCATCGTGGGCGCCGGTGAGCTTGGACCGTACGGTTCTTCCCGGACGCGCTTTGAGGCCGAAGTCGATGATATTTCTGCAGCGGGAATTGTGGAATTAGCCTGGTCAATGGGGCTGATTTCCTATGAGGGTGGCTGGCGCGATGCCGATGGGCAACCGTTGGCAGAAAGCGACATTGCTTCGCGCTACCGCGATGAAGTGTTGGCGCGAGTTGGTGTGCGTCGTTACGCCGATGATGGCGATTTGGTTGATAATACGATGACTGAGCTGACCACGGTCTACCTGGATCGTGCGTTGAGCTTTGCGGTGCGCGATCGCGCGGCAGCGGAGACTTTTGTCAGTTCCAACCCGGACAACACCACTGCGAGCTTCGATGCTGAGACAGGGCAGTGGCTTGTGACACGAGCCGCTGGCACGCCGGTTCAGGTTCCGCGCCGAATGGCGATGAGCCGCTATGCTGGCGGTCAGATTCCGCAGGGCTTTGACCCGGCACGCTACGGTATTCCGGCGGACATGATGGACAATCTGGACCGCGTGAGCTTGTGGAACATTGTCTGTACTGTTGATGCGTTCCTGTCATCGGGCTTCAGCCCAGCGCAACTGCTGGAAGCGGTCAACCCGGCGCGAGTGTCGTCGACACAGGGCACAGGTATTGGTGCGATGGAGTCGCTGCGCAGTCTCTACATCGACGGCCTGCTGGGGCAACCGCGAGCCAATGACGTCCTGCAGGAGGCATTGCCAAATGTGATTGCCGCCCACGTTATGCAGTCTTATGTCGGTGGCTACGGACAGATGATTCACCCTGTCGCAGCCTGTGCAACGGCAGCGGTGTCGGTGGAGGAGGGCGTCGACAAGATAGCCCTGGGTAAGGCAGATTTCGTTGTCGCAGGTGGCTTCGATGACTTATCCACAGAGGGGATTACAGGTTTCGGCGACATGGCCGCCACAGCTGACTCCGCCACCATGGAAGATAAGGGTATCGACCATGCGTACTTCTCCAGGCCGAACGATCGTCGACGCGGAGGCTTCGTGGAGTCGCAAGGTGGCGGAACGGTGCTGTTGGCTCGCGGAGACATCGCTCGTGACATGGGACTCCCCGTGCTCGGTGTCGTTGCATACGCACAGTCCTTCGCCGACGGCGCGCACACATCCATCCCGGCGCCGGGTTTGGGTGCACTAGCGGCAGCTCAGGGCGGCGAGAAGTCTCGGTTGGCTCGCGCACTTGCATCACTCGATGTCACTGCGGATCAGGTCGCGGTGTTGTCCAAGCACGATACCTCGACCAATGCCAATGACCCCAATGAGTCTGAACTGCATGAACGCATTGCAGATGAACTCGGTCGCGAGCGCTCGAACCCGCTGCTGGTGGTCTCTCAGAAATCCCTGACCGGGCACGCCAAGGGTGGAGCTGCAGCGTTCCAGATCATTGGTCTGACTCAAGTATTGCGCAGCGGCATTGTGCCAGGTAATCGATCGCTGGACTGCGTCGATCCCGCATTGGCTGAGCATTCGCGTCTGGTATGGCCAACGAAGGCAGTCAATTTCGGCAATACGTTGCCGCTGAAGGCTGGCTTTGTTACCTCGCTCGGGTTCGGACATGTTTCGGCACTGGTGGCAGTCGTCCATCCGGAAGCTTTCTATCAAGCGATAGTGCAGCACGATGGCGCTGAGGCTGCGGAGCGTTGGCGTAGCGCGGCGCACAACCGCGAAGCGGCTGGTCTGCGTCGCATTGATGAGGCTATTTACGGTGGGGAAGCTCTCTACGAGCGTCCACGCGAGCGAAACCTGGCGGACGGTGGTCGGTTCGGTTCACCCGCTGCATTGGAAAAGGCCGTTCTGCTTTCCGATGGCGCCCGTCTGATCGATGGTGTCCTCCAACCATGATTGGCGTAGACCTCGTCTATATTCCGAGCTTCGAAGAGCAGCTGAATATGCCAGGAAGTCAGTTCGCGCAGGCGGTTTTCACACCGGCTGAGCTACTGATAGCAAAGCGTCGCGGAGCAGTCGGCGGCGCGCTGGCGCGTCACTTAGCGGGCCGCTGGGCTGCGAAGGAAGCCTTCATCAAGGCCTGGTCGCAGACTATCTTCGGCAGCCAACCGCCGATTGCGCGAGAAGCGCTGGACTGGCGGGAAATAGAGGTGCAGCCGGATGCTTACGGTCGCGTGAGCATCAGTCTCCACGGAGCTGTGAGCCGCCATTTCCACGATCAGGAGTGGCAGCTGGGGCCGTCGTTAAGCATCTCGCACGACGGCGAATACGCAATCGCCGTCGTACGCTTGGACTAGTCCGGCGCAGTGCTAATCGACGGACTTTTGACGGCGACCGACCAGGATGCCAGCACCGAAGATTAGCGCGCCCAGGATTGCGCCGGTTCCGGCGACTGCAACTGTTTGGAGCGGAGAGCTGGTCGCGGCCTGCTGGGTCTGCACATCAGCTTCGTCGGGCCCATTACCGGAAGCGTTGGACTTTGCGGAAGCCTTGCCAGATGCCTTGGATGCGCCACTGGCCTTGGACTCTCCGGTCTTGGAGGCACCGGCCTTCACAGCTTCTTCTCGTTCTTTGGCGGAGCCACCGACGCTGAGATCCGTGGCCGTGTCTTGGCTGCGGTCGGAAGAACCGTGTGCAGCAAAGGTGTAGAGTGCGCAGTCATTTTCGACGCAGTTGGCGGCCGAGGTGACGGCCTCGACATTGAGCGTGGTAGAGAAGCTTCCGTCGGCGGACATCTGGGAGGTGCGGACAAACTCAGCGGCGGAGAAAGCATCAGCGTTGGTGGTGGAGAACTTGTTCTTCTCAGCCACTGCGACGTAGATGCCGTTGCCGCTGGTTTTGAATCCGGTGCCGGAGACGGTAATTGCGGTGCTGCCCGATGGGTTCAGTTCCGTGGTGGACAGGCTTACCGCCGGGGTTCCGGTCGAGGAGCTGCTGTCGTTGGAGCTGCTGGAGCTGCTAGAGCCGCTGGAACCGGTGGTGCTACTCGACCCACTAGACCCCGTGCTACCACTGGCGCTGGAGCTTGCGCTGCCTGCGGACTGTGAGGAGCCACCGCCGGACGGCAGGGTAGCGTCCTGCTTGGCAGCTCCGCCGGCAAACGATACTGCTGTCGCTGTGTCCTGGCTGCGGTCGGAAGAACCGTGAGCAGCAATGGTGTAGACCGAGCAAGCGTTCTGCATGCAGTCTGCCGTGCCGAACTTCGCGCTGACCGGAAGATCCACGCTGAAGCTGCCGTCGGACTTCAGGTTGCCGCGAGAGGTAGACACAAACTTGGTATCCGGGCCGAAGGAATCGGCGTTGGTCACATCCATCTGGTCATTTTGCGCGATACCGACGTAGATGCCCGGTCCAGAGGTCTTGAATCCCTTGCCTTCGACTCGAATGGTGTCGCCGCTCGGGTTCAAGTCTGAGGTCTTGGATAGGCTCACCGATGCGCTACCTCGTGACTGCGACGGTGACTGCGAGCCCGAACCAGTGCTCTGGCCACCACTCGGTGCCGCGCCGGTGGAACCCTGCGATTGAGCAGCCTGGGAAGTAGCACCCGCCTTGAAAGTGATGGGGACCCACTGGTCATTGCTGCGGTCAGAAAGATTAGGGAACGCAGTAAAGGAGGCTACGTAGCACTGGGTGGAGGTGCAGTCGACATCGCCAAAGCTGGTCGCGACCTTCATCTCCTGCGTAAAACTTCCGTCAGCGCCGACCGTGACCTTGGCCGCTTCGCCATAGGTCGAGGGGTAGCCCGACTTTGGCTTCTCGATTGTCTGGGCCAGGTAAATATTTGCGTTAGCGGGGTAGCCGACTCCCTTGATGGTCACGGTGGCGCCGTCGGAAAGATCAGTGGCAGGGGTCACGGAGAGCTGGCGCTCAGACTGATCGGTGCTACCGCCGAGAAGGTCACCGATGCCGGGGAGCGAACCGCCGAGCTGTCCAATCGATGGCAGCGACTGTGCCGATGCGGGGACTGCGGGTAGGAATCCCGTACTCACTACGATTGCCGAAGCTAGAACAATAGAGCGGGGAAGCAGACTCCGTCGGAAAGCGCCCTGCGTCGTGGACATGTAAACCTCTGA
The DNA here is from genome assembly GCF_001838285.1 of Corynebacterium sp. HMSC074C03. Lineage (NCBI taxonomy): Bacteria > Bacillati > Actinomycetota > Actinomycetes > Mycobacteriales > Corynebacteriaceae > Corynebacterium > Corynebacterium sp. HMSC074C03. Next base: position 12,419 of record NZ_KV836203.1, read on the forward strand.
TTCTGTTTGGGAGTTCCGGCGCAGGCGCGGCGAAAAACAGGGAACCCCACCGCGCTGACCAGAGTAAAGCGTAAACTAAGGCAAGCCTACCCTCCGCGTATTGGTAAGGGCAATAAATGCCCCTGCCGAGGTGGGGAGGGGAGCTTTCTAGTCTGCTGCCTCTGCGACGCTCATGAGATAAGAGATAGTCATGCGTTTGATTTCCTGCACCGTCAGCTCGTAATGAGCTTCCCGCTCAGCATCGCTTCCCGGATGGTCCACCGCATAATTCAGCAGGGCGTACGTGGCGTTAATCATGAGGTCGGAGATGAAGTTCAGTTCCGCATCGCTTGACGACGGCACCAGCGGGCGCAGCACTTTTGAAATCTCGTTGACCAGACGTGACTTCGTATCTTCTGCAGTCGCGCGGGTGGCGGGCGTTGATTGAACAGCCAGCCACACGGCTCTTCTAGAAACGTCCTCGCGCCAGAGTTTTGCCAGGTGATCGATGAACTCCGAGAGAAACTCCGGCCATTTCAGGGTGGGGACTGTTTCGCCGAAGCGTGAGACTTCCTCGATGACGGCCTCGGTGTCCTGACGGTCGAGCTCGCAGATCATCACATACTTGTTTGCGAAGAATTGGTAGAGCGTACCAATGGGGATATCTGCGATGCGAGCGACTTCGTCGAAAGTGAAAGACTCAAACCCGTGCTCGATGAGCACGGTGCGTGCCGAGCTGAGCATGCGTGCGTACCGCTCTCGGCTGCGTTGCTGAGCTGGGGTGCGACGGGGACGAAGAATGTTTGGTGCGTCCTGGGATTGAGTCACTACTACGAAACCGTCTACTCGTGATGATATGAGATGAGAGTTTGGGGCGGGGGCCAGAGCAGGCCTTGCGGCCAGCTAGCTGTCGAAAGCCTGTGATTCCACGCCCAAATCACGCAGCACCCGCTGGACGTGCCCCTTGGCACGAACGTTGTACCAGGCCTTTTCAATTTCTCCTTCGGCATTAACCAGGAAAGTCGAGCGGATGACGCCCTGGACAACCTTGCCGTAGTTCTTCTTCTCGCCGAAAGCGCCGAACGCGGTCATGGTTTCTTTGTCCGGATCGGACAGGAGGGTGAAGTTCAAGCCGTGGTCCTCACGGAACTTGGCGAGTTTTGCCGGCTTGTCCGGAGAAATACCTACGACTGGAATGCCGGCATCGTTCAGGGCTGCGGATTCATCGCGGAAGTCGCATGCCTCAGTGGTGCAGCCTGGGGTGTTGGCCCGCGGGTAGAAGTAAATCAGCACGGGCTTGCCCGCGTAGTCCGACAGAGAAACCTGCTCTTCGGCGTCGTTGAGAAGAGTAAACGCTGGGGCAGGATCGCCAGCTTCCAGTCGGATGTTGTTCTGGCCGTATTCTTTGTCGCTGGAGGAAGAAGTAGTCATGGCTTAATCGTATCGACTCTGGAGCGGTGCGTGGCGACTCTGAAGCAACGCGTTGAGTTTTTCCCCGTGCTCGCCCACGTTGCTTTAGCGGAAGTGTTAGTCTTTTAGGCGAACAATCACTTTAGATATTCAACTTTTTAGGGAGTTTACGTGGCTCGCAGCATTGAAGATATCCAGCGCGATATTGAGCGTAACCGTAACCAGCTCGCCCGTACTCTGGATGAGCTAACCGTGCGAACGAATCCGAAGAACGTTGCGGATGACGCAAAGACCCGTGTTTTCGATGCTCTGAATGAGCCTAAGGTGCAGGCAGCACTGGGTGTTGTTGCCGCACTCGTTGTTGGCGGCATCGCAATGGGCATTCGTCGTAACCGCAATCGCAGCAAGGAAATCGACCGCATTCGCGAGATGATTGAGACTGCTGCTAAGTAGTTTTCAGTAATTAGCGCACGTGCTTCGGGTGGTTACCTGGGGTCGTGCGCTTTTGCGTATCTAATCCCTATGTGAGTCAGGCGTGGGGCGCAAGTTGGCGACTGCGCTTGTTGCGCAACAAAAAGACCGGGAGGGTATTCTACCTTCCCGGCCTGTATTGTGCGCCATCAGGGACTCGAACCCCGAGAGGTTTTAAGCCACTACCAGACGCGCATCAGCGCAGGTAGAGACGTTTTTAGCAGGTTCTCTGTTCTAGGGAAAACAGTAGCACACAGCCGTGTGCCCAATTTGTGCCCAATTACAGAGAGGTAGAGTCAATGAAGATCGCAATCCGGGACATGATGAAGCATGACAACATCACCCTGGGAGACGTGGAAGACGGTCTCATTATCGAGGTTGCAAGCACCGTGCACGCCCGCATTCATGACGGTGTTCTGTTCGTGTCCTGTGACGCTGAAGCAAGCCCGACGGCGGTAGGTATGTCCGTGGTGCAAGAGGTTGTACAACACACCGGGGCGGCTCTGAAGTTCGAGGCGGTTGTCGATTCGCCTGACTACCCTTCGGGCAAAGAAGTTATTGCCTGGTTGTCGTGATTACGCTGAGAACAAGGCAGAGATGACGTCGGTAGTACCGACACCATCGACCGTTTTACCAGGTCACAAGGCATAACAGGATGTAACGGCCGTGTCGTACTAGAAGACGGAGAGCCTTGGTTCGTTCTCAAGGACGTGTGTGAAGTTTTGGAGGTTAAGGCCTTCCACGTAAAGCCACGACTACAAAAAGATGACCTCGGTTCAACCGATATCACCGACCGTTTGGGCAGGTCACAACGGGTAACAACGGTGAATGAGTCTAGCCTAGATAGTTGTACACCGATTGGCGGCTAATACCGAAGTCGTTAGCTAGTTTGGTGACTGATACGCCCTCTGCCTTGAGCTTCTTGAGCTCTGCAACCCGTTCGGAATCAAGGGCCTTCTTGCGTCCCTTGTACTTGCCTTTAGCCTTGGCGATCGCAATTCCTTCCCGCTGGCGTTCCAGAATCATGGAGCGTTCAAACTCTGCCACAGCCCCAAGCATGGATAGAAGAAGGTTGTTCATCGGGGAGTCTTCTCCGGTGAAGGTTAGTGCTTCTTTGACGAACTCGACTCGGATTCCGTTGCTGGTTAGTTCCCTGACGGTGCGCCGAAGATCCTCGAGATTACGGGCTAGACGATCCATAGAGTGAACAACAATCGTGTCGCCTTCTCTGCAAAAGCCCATCGCGGCCTGAAGCTCCGGCCTGTTGGTGTCCTTGCCGCTAGCCTTGTCCTCAAAAACGCGGTCGAGTTCCACGCCCTCTAGTTGCCTATCGGTGTTCTGGTCTACGGTGCTAACTCGCTTGTACCCGATACGAAGCGCCTTGCTGGTCATTGTGTCCTGCCCTCTTTGTCTGCCATGCCGTGGTGTCCAAATAGACTCTAAGGCATTCCTGGACGTGTGTCAATAAATACACAAACCCACCTTATTTAGACGGGGTTTAGATGGAGGTCTACCTGTCCAACTAGGGTGTACCCCAGGTGCCCCTACCAGCGCCCGCAGTTGAAGGCTTCACCTACCAAATGGTAAAGTTAGCTATATGCGAACCAGTCAGCGCTCCGAGATCCTGGAAGCTGCCCTCCGCGTCATGAACGCAGCGGAGGGTGGCGACATTACCCTTGACGCAGTGACCCACGAGGCCGGGCTCACCAAACCGGGATTGCTATATCACTTCCGCAACCGCGACGTACTGCTCGCCGCGATCGTCGACCACGCTGCGGCCAACGTCGAGAACGACATGACTGCCACCCTTGGCAAGCCCCTCGAGAACGCCAACGCCACCGAGCGGCTCCTGAGCTACGTTCACGTCGCCGCCCACGGGGCCGCCAAGCGCGCCGAGTTCATCATCTGGGGCCAAGCGACGTATCGGCCCGAACTCACCGAACCGTGGACTACGCGGATGGGCCGCTGGCTCGAACTCCCGGACGATCTCGACGCCGCCACCCGAGCCAGGCTGACCACCGCCCGACTCGCCGCCGACGGACTCTGGGGCGCCCAGGCCACAGGTGTGTCCACCCTCCACGGCGCGGATCTCGAAGCCGTCGTCTCCAGCATTCGCTCCCTGATCGAAGGAACAACCCCATGAAGCAGTGGTTCCTGCTCGCTGGCGCCATCACTACCGAAGTGGCGGCGACGCTGTCTCTCAAGGCGGCGCTCAATCACCCATCCTGGTACATCGTGGTTGCTGCCGGATACATCGGCACTTTCGTCTTCCTCACCTTCTGCCTGCGCGAAGGAATGCAGATCGGCGTCGCCTATGGCATCTGGGGAGCCAGCGGGGTCGTGCTCGCCGCCGTGCTATCCGCCGCGATTTTCGGTGAACCTCTGACCGCTGTGATGGGTCTTGGAATGGTTGCGATCATCAGCGGTGTCCTCACCGTCGAACTCGGCTCCCAGAAAGCTCAGCAAACCGCAGCCCAGGAAGCAGGAGTCAACTCATGAGATGGATCTTCCTCGCAGGCGCCATCTTGTCCGAAGTCGTCGCGACCATGTCGCTACGAGCCTCCGACGGTGGCCGGGTGAAGAAATGGTTCATCGGCGTCATCGCGGGGTATCTCGTGGCGTTCGTCGCCTTAAGTCTCGCCTTGGCCGACGGCATGGCCCTTGGCGTCGCCTACGGCATCTGGGCAGCATCCGGCGTAGCTCTCACCGCGATCCTCGCCCGGGTCATCTTCCACGAACCCCTCACCCGAACCATGGCCCTCGGCATCCTCCTCATCGCCGTCGGAGTTCTCACCGTTGAACTCGGCGCCAACTTGGCGAACTGACGCATTTCCGCAGGTAAACCAGGCAGATTGGTGTGCTGCACCACGAGGCGCACAGACAAAGGCTCCCCAATGAGCGCCTGTGGGCCTAGCGTTGTGGATGTGATCACCTGTGTCGTCCACTACACCATCGACCCCGACCAGATCGCAGCCTTTGAACAGTTCGCCCGCGCTTGGATGCGGCATGTCGACGAACACGGCGGCACCCACCACGGGTACTACCTACCCGCGGAAGGTGTGAGTGACCGTGCGGAATCCCTGTTCAGCTTCCCCAGCCTGGCTGCCTACGAGCAGTACCGCACCTTGTTCGGCACCCACTCGGACTTCATCGCCGCTGACCGGATTCGAGACGAGTCCGAGTGCGTCCTGCGGTACGAGCGCACCTTCATGCGGCCGCTCCTACCCCAGGGACACTGAAAGGGACTCCGGCAGCACGCTCGGCACAACCCACAACGCCGCAGGTCAGCGCGTACAGATGGGTGTGCCCTACTTGGACACAGTGAGGAGTCTTCGGTGGCTACCTAGTACGGGGCACCCGGAGGGTGTGCAGGCAGTCTCCGGGGCAGCTCCCGGGTATGCCGGGGTGGCACGCCCCGGGGTAGGGTGCCCGGGCGTTAGGAGGTAGCTGGGCAGGCAGGCCCGGCGCGCTGGGCAGGTCTAGGGGCTTAGAGGTAGGCAGGACTACACGCAAGGGCGTGGCGTGAGTCCAGGGTCTGCATATAGTAGGGGCGCGCATGGCGGCGTGTGTTGTGTAGTGAGGCTGGACAATCCACCGGAGTCGAAGGAGGCGGGTGCTGCATGTGACCCACGGGGGTTATCCCCACCCCGTGCATGGGCACCGTACGTGATAGCGGGTGTCCTCCCGTGTACGGGTTGCAGGGTCGATAGAACGTGACGTTCCTCACAATCCCCGGTTTATATTTTGACACGACAAAACGCCCTACGGTAAGATGGTAGGGCTGGGATTTTTGTATCTCGGTATCGTTGTTTGAAGAACTGAACAGTGTAGCCACCGCGCCCGGTGACGTAGATAACCAAGGGAGGATTGTATGGATTTATAGAAAAAGGCACACCAAAGTAATGCGGAAATATACGCGGTCTAGCCACCGCGCCAATCGCCTCACAACAGGCAGTAAGGACATTATGACGGGACTTAAGAAAGAAGTCAAGCAACTACAGGAGTTCTACGCACTCCAGGGAAAAAGGGTCTGCAACGCTTGCAACGATGTTCTGGCGCTTTGTGGAGACAACTTCACGAAGGACAAGAAGGGCTTAGGCGGGTTTATGTCCCGTTGTAAGCGGTGCACCAACGCAGCAGCGAAGCAGCGGGCTAAGTCCGGGTACGGCTTCGGGTACTCGTTAGAAAACGGGTTCACTCGGGCTAAGGCGATGGGGCGTAAAGCGTGGAGGGTCACCGAGCCACAGCTAGTAAAGCACCTCCGGAACCAACGCAACCACGACCCGGAGAATTGCTACTACACCGGGGTGACTCTCCAGACCCAGGACAGCAGCAACAGGGCGACCTACAGGCACCTAGAGCACATCGTTCCGCTGAGTAAAAAGGGGTCGATGCACCGGGTGGGCAACCTTGCGCCCTGTAGTGCAGTGTTTAATACATGGAAGGCAGACCAACCGGCGCATATCGCAGTGTTAAAAGCACCGGAGCACCTGCAAGCTACAACGTGTTACCTGGGCTGTGTAGACGGCTTTGCACAAGCCGACGCTAACGGCAATCCCGATGTCCCTGGACAGTTAGTCACCTGGGAGCCTAACGGGTGCGATCAGCCGCCACGGGAGATGAGCCTAGAAGAGGCCAAGGCAATCCTGAGCTAGACCGGACAGCGGTCACACCACCACCACCGGGGAAACTACAGCGGGCATCGCTGCAAGTCCCCGGCTTACCAAAGGAAAAACAATCACCAACTACATCGACAACGACGGCAATCTGACGGACCTGGGGGAGCGCTCACTAGCACTTCACAATCTGGGGGCCGTGCGGCTCGGAGATATGCAAGAGGTATCTCACAAAGACTTTTGGATTATCGAAGGGGCATTAGCCAAGCAGGGCACCACGTACGTTTACGGCATGTCCAAGATGGGAAAGTCCTTCTTCATCTCACAGGTCATTAACGCAGCCTTACAAGGCACCGACTTATTAAACTTACGCACCTACGAAAAAGTAGACAGCGTTCTAATTCTCACCACCGACGCAGGCAGCGACCTGGAATACAAGATGCGATTAGACGCACTGGGGACAGACCCGGAGCGGGTCTATATCCGCAAACTAGATACAGCGACCTCCGAGGTGCCTTGGGAGGACATAGCCGGGGACGCAAACACAATCGGCTTCGGTCTCGTTGTCGTAGATCACGCCACAGCTCTCGTAGAGGGCGAAATCAACTACCGAGAAGGCTGGGTAAGGTTGTACGAGCACCTAGCAAGGTTTAACGCCCCAACGGTGTTGGTGGGCCACTCTACAGATTCCAGGCAAGAAGGCAAGCAGATTAAGCGACCGGCGGGGAACGCGGCTGCAACTCAGTTCGCACGGGCCAGAGTGTTTTTAAACGCGCCGGGCGGTCTCGTGCAGTCTCCTAAGCGAGTTCTTGAGTTCCAGGCCAATAATGCAGAGGTTGAACCGATTCACTGTGTGAAGGATAAACACGGCTTCTTGGTTGTTGATTCCGAAGTTCCGAAGGAGTCCACGAAGAAGCGCCAACGCAGTGAACAGGCCAAAGACTTAAATGCCCTAGTACGTGACCTTGCAACGAAGGCACCCCGAGGGTTGAACAAATCCAAGGCAGCTCGTTGCGTGAGAGAACAGTTATTGAACGTTCACGGTATCGAACGTGAAGAAGGTTCCATTAGAAACATCTTGAATCGGTCGGAGTCGCTTGCTTGGAACGAGGAGACAGGAGGTTGGGAGGCGGTGTAGAGTTGCATTTTTAATGTGCAAACTCGTGTGCAACTTTCTTGTATATCCGCAGGTCACAGGGTTGCATTTTGCATTTTGCACCCCCTAGGGAGGCTCACCCCGTGCAAGTATTCCTTTTAACGGGAGGCTTACGGCCTCCCTTCTTAGGAGGAGTGAAGAAACCAAAAGGGCGGCTTATTGCCGCCCGGTCACGATAAGAGGCCCTTTAGGGGCCTTGAAAAGGGGCGAACAGCCCCGGTCGTGATTGTTTCTGTGCTTGGTTGTTTCTCTAAGGAGGCTTCTAAAGCCTTCGTTGGTCTAACTCGTTCCCGGCGTAGGTGCCCAACACCGGAGCCGGTTGTTACCGTCGTAGGGGGCGAAGCAATAAGCGGAGTCCCCGGAGGATCCCTACAGTTACCAGAGGAAACAGTAATGGAGAGACCGGCCCGCTTGGGCGGGCTGGGTTGTCTCTCCTAGTCTTCTAGATTCACCGAAGACATAAGCGCATTAGCGCGCCGCTGCCTAGCTCTCATGTACGTGTTCACGATGGTGGACACGTCTTCTTGACCGAGGATTAAACCAATCTCCCTTGGAGTGGCCCCGGCTTCAGCAAGCCGGGTGATAAGGTACACACGCCCGTAGTGGGGCGTGAGATCGTCTTCAATCCCGGCTTTATCCTTGGCTCGATAGAAGATTGATCTGTACGACGTATCAAACACCACAGCACCGTTGTCGGTCTCTGTTGCGTAGCCCTCCGGGCGTGGCTGATACGTGGCTAGATGCTCGGTAATGATGTGCTGAAACTCTGGCATGATCGGTACGGTTCTATAGCCCGCTTGTGTCTTGGGCGGGTGGAGTTCCATCTTCACACCACCTTTGCCGTTAGGCACCCTGGCTAGGGTTCCTTCGATTATCACCTTGTCCGGAAAGACGTGTTTGCCGTGCAGGGCTAGGGCTTCTCCCAACCGAAGGCCGTGGAACAGGCACAACACCGTAATGAGCCGGTAGCGGTGTGGAACGTGTTCCAAGATTGCCCGAAACTGTTCAGTGGTTGGCAGTTCCTTCCGCTTACTTTGCGGTTTGCGAGACGCAACCCTGACGTGAACCGGGTTTGAAGTGAGATAGCCGTATTCGACAGCCAGATTCATGATTGTTCGGAGCTTTTGATACGCCCGGTGATTGCGGTAAGCGGTATCGGGAAAAGCTTCTACGGTGTCCTGCCACCACGCGGCAACCTTGCGAGGGGTTAGTTTATCCACCGGGGTAGAGGCAAGCCGCTCATGCCCTAGTATTCGGAGGTTAACTACTTCCTTGTAAGCCCGGAGCGTGGTGTTTCGTACGCCCGGCGCGATTAGCTGGAGCCAGTGGTGTGTTAGCTCACCGACAGTAGGGACAGTTTCCTTTTCGGTGTTTGGTGATTCCCAAGCGCCTAGGTCGATCGCCTTCTTGTTTTCGGCTAACCATGCGAGCGCGCTTAGTTTGTCCGGAAACGTGGAGCTGTACCGCTTACCGTCCGGTGCAGTGTATCGAGCTTGGTATCGCCCGCTTTTCAGTAGCCGTAAACTACCGAAGTTTTGTGCCCAATTCGTGCCCAATGTGTGCCCTTTAGAGGTCATTTCCCGGGGTACACGGGCGATTAATGTACCCTGGGCATGCTATTGTGAAAAACGCCCTGAACAGGGAGTTACCTCTAAAAACACCAAGGGCCAGACAGTAAAAACACTGTCTGACCTGGGCTTTTGTGCGCCATCAGGGACTCGAACCCCGAACCCGCTGATTAAGAGTCAGCTGCTCTGCCAGTTGAGCTAATGGCGCTTATTGTTTCCTGCTTGGCGCTCTCTTTGTGAGCTCCTCGCCGGCAACGAGAAGATATATAACCAGGTTTCTGATTGTTTGTAAAATCGGCTGGTCAGACGCTGTTTTTGAATTGATGTTTTTGCATGTTTTTGAAGGGTCTTGCGCAAGCGTTTGAAAAAAGTTCAAAAAAAGTTTGAAAATCCTCAAAGGGTGGGGGCTGTATCAAGGTCATCAACGCCGGGAGTGTGCATTGATGCCGTAGTTACGTTCGATGACGTTCGGCGGTGTTTAGTAGCGTCCGGTAACGTCCGGTGGCACTTTTGAATAGCGAACTGATTACTTTTCGGTAACACAGCCTCAAGGGTGCATCGTTTTCCCAGGTCGGTTGAAGTGCCCCGGTTTTTTGGGGTTGCACAGCATTTTTCCAAAGGGTTAACTGTAGGAACCGTTGGGCTACTTTGCGTGCTGCGCCCTGTGAAGAGTTGAAAACTGCGATTGGGCAGTCATTACGGCTTTTTCAATTAGGGCGGGCGTTTTATCGGCGGCTAGTGCCGTTGCAGGGTAGTCTGACGTTTTTCGAGGGCGCACCAGGGGCTGTAGCAGGACTCCGCTGTGCGTCACAGTGTGTCCCCGGGACTTACTACTTAATAATTGCACTGTTGGAGTGAAGCACGATCATGCGGCAATCTTTTAAGCGCCTGTCGATGGCGGTGGTGACATTTGCGGCCACCATTTCGCTAGCTGCTTGTACCGTCGGCGGAGATAATGCCGAGCAGCAAGAGACGGAGAAGCCAGACGTTGGTCTTGTCGCCAGTGTGAAGGACGATGCCACCGATGTTTCGGTGGTTGACCCGATTTCGGTTCAGGTGGAAGAGGGACATCGCCTGGACAAGGTTGTAATGACCAACCCTGAGGGCAAAGAGGTAAAGGGCAAGCTCGACTCCAGTGGTACCAAGTGGACCACTGCAGAACCCCTGGGCTACTCAAAGACCTATGAGATTAACGCCACCTCAGGAACAGAAAAGCTGGCTACTTCTTTCACCACCGTCGAGCCGACTTCTCAGGTGAATGGGTACCTGTCCCCGCTGGATGGTTCCACCGTGGGTGTCGGTCAGACTATTGCTGTGAAGTTCAGCGCGGGTATTTCGGACCGCAAGGCCGCTGAGGAAGCAATTAAGGTGACCACCGAGCCTAAGGTGGAAGGTGCTTTCTACTGGCTGAATAACAGTGAGGTGCGCTGGCGTCCAAAGGAGTACTGGAAACCGGGGACCAAGGTTACCGTGAAGTCCGATATTTACGGCACGGATCTCGGTGACGACATGTACGGTGCGGAGTCCGCCGAAACCAGCTTCACCATCGGTGATGAAGTCATCGCTATCGCTGATGATGCGACGAAGACCATGGTCATTAAGAAGAACGGTGAAGTCGTAAACTCCATGCCTATCTCTATGGGGTCGAATGTTCACCCGACTCCGAATGGCCAGTACATCATCGGTGATCGCAACGAGACTATGGTGATGGACTCCCGTACCTACGGCCTGTCTCTGGAAAACGGTGGCTACGTCACGCCGGTTAACTACGCAACGCAGATGTCCTACTCGGGTATCTACGTCCACGGTGCACCGTGGTCAACATGGGCACAGGGCAGCGTCAACCAGTCTCACGGCTGCATCAACGTCACTGACGCCAACGCTAAGTGGTTCCTGGACAACACTAAGCGCGGTGACATCGTGATTGTGAAGAATACGATTGGCGAGACGCTCTCCGGTGTTGATGGACTAGGTGACTGGAACATCCCGTGGGAGACCTGGAAGAAGGGCAACGCCGACGAGACCAGCTCTTGGTAGCCCCCTGTCCTCTAAGCGAGGCCATCACTTAAGTCACACGGGTTAGACCGCTTACTATTCACCCAACATTCCCAGCTCCTGCGCCCGAGCAACAGCCGCGGTGCGGGAGCTGACGTCTAGCTTGGTGAAAATATGCACCAGATGCGATTTCACAGTCGCTTCGGTGAGCACCAGCTGTTCTGCAATTTTTCTATTCGACATACCCCGCGCGACCAACTCGAGCACCTCGAGTTCGCGCGGGGTCAGTGCTGTATTGGGGTTGCGCATCCGCCCCATCAAGCGCCCGGCCACCTGTGTGTTCAGCACCGTTTCGCCACGGACGGCGCGACGGATGCCATCGATGAGTTCTTCCGGAGCGGCATCCTTCAGTAGATAACCAACTGCGCCAGCGGTGACAGCGCCGAGGACATCGGAGTCCGAAGAATAGTTGGTCACCACCAACACCTCCGGAGCCTTCACGCCGCGGCCGGCGAGTGCGCGGATGGCTGCGGTGGCATCAACTCCGCCTGCGCGGGAAGCGGTGCCAGGGGCCTCACCAAAGCGAAGATCCATGAGTACCAAATCGATGTGGTCGCAAGAGTCGTCGTCAAGCGATGCACGCACCTTCTCGACCGCGTCGTCACCGCTGGCAGCCTCGCCAACCACGACGATATCCGGCGCCGATTCAACGACGGCGCGAAGACCAGCGCGTACGATGGGATGATCGTCGGCGATGAGGACTCCGATGGGCTTGGTCACCTGGCTATCTCCTCGGGTGATGTGAATGGTCGTTTGCTACCTGCATACCAGGCGCGGGACTTTAAGAGGCGAGCTCGTGCGGGATGCTGACGCTGACACCGCAGCCGCGCCCAGGTTCCGACTCGATTGTGAAGGTGCCGCCGAGCTTTTCCACGCGTCGGCGCGCGTTGGCGATACCCACGCTGTCGTCGTTGGTTGGTGCGGTGGGGTCGAAGCCGATGCCGTTGTCGACGCAGTCGAGCAGAACCTCGTCGGGCTGATAGGTCAGAGTGACGCGGCAGCGCGTGGCGTGTGCATGCTTGACGACGTTCGCCAAGCTCGCCTGGGCCACCCTGATAATTGTGGCTTCGACGGTGGCCGGCAGTCGCGTGGGTGTGCCGTCGACGCAGAAGCTGACAGCATCGCCCAGCACCGTGGAGGAGCAGACTTTCTCCAACGCACCGGATAGGTCAGACCCTTCGAGGGGAGCCGGCTGAAGTGCTGCGATAATGCGTCGAGTCTCGGCGAGGTTGTCGGCCGCGACCTTGCGAGCGAGCTGCAGCGAGTCCACCGAGGCCTGGTCATGCTGAGTGGGAGCACTTTTCATGCGAGACTCCACCGAATGCAGCAGCAGCTGGATGGAGGAAAGTCCCTGCGCCACGGTGTCATGAATGTCGGCTGCGAGGCGTGCGCGTTCGTCCAGCTCACCGGCACGACGGGACAGTGCTTCCGAGTGGGCGCGGGCAGCCGAGAGCTCCTCCAGCGCCTTGGTCTTTTCGATAGTCTCCTTCTGCAGGAGCCGAAACCCCAGACCCACCGTGAGTACAAACGTCCCGCCCAGGATGGGGCCGAGGACACCACCAAATGTCAGCGGAGTATGGATAGCGATGGCGCCAATTGCCGTCGCCGTTGTCGCCGCCACCATGACTACAGCCGTAAGGCCGCCAGTGACCTGCAGAATTACGAAAAACAGTGGGAAAACCAGGAACGAGGCGTCGAGCGTCGCAAACGCCAACGCCGCCCAGCACAGCAGCAGAATCACCAGCCAGCCCAGCAGCAGGCCGCGCGGCTTCGTCAGCGCAACCTCGTTGGCAACGTTGCCATGGCGAGCCCGTCCGATTGGTCCGACCGAACCCGCAACATAAACCACCAGAAAGCACGCCGCGTAGGTGATGATTCGCCACTGCGGGTCCGGAACCACGCATACCGCCAGCAGCACCAGCACCAAAACGTCCAGGGCAAACCGCAGTATCTGCCAGCTGCGGTTCAGGGTCTCAGGAGTATCCACGCCCTCGAGCTTAGGACAGTTCCACCTGCCAAAACACCGCTGACAAGCCGGAATTGTCAACATCAACCGAAAGTTGGAGACGAAGTTCAACCTCCCTGGCGATTAAATCCTCCTTTGAATCCACGACCATAATGAGTATGTACCAGTCAATGAAAGAACTTCGAGCCGCTCCAGGCCGTGCTGCACTGATCACCATCACCGTCGGCATGATTGCTGTGATGGTCACCTTCCTCTCGGCTTTGGCTGCCGGCCTGTCCGCCCAGTCCGTCTCCGCACTTGACGAGGTCTACGGCAAAAACGACGCCGTCGTCATCTCTGAGGGGGCTACGTCGTTGTCGTCGTCAAGCATGGGCGAGTCGGTGCGTAAGAACGTCCGGACGTGGGCGAGCGATAACGGCGCAGACGTCCGCGATGTCTACGTCAGCCGTGCGCGCGTCAATGAAACGCCCGTCACCGTCATCTCCGACTTTTCGCTTAACGACGATCAGGTGGCCGTCACCGACGGTGTCAGTGAAACCGCCATTGCGGAAGGTGAATCGCTGACCCTGTCTGGCGCGATGGGCGACCACGAGACCACCGTTGCGCGCGTGGTGGGGGATAAGTGGCTGGATCACCAGGCAGTTATTTACGCAGGGCGCGGCGTGATGGAAGACCTGACGCCGGGGCAGATGGTTCCGGCGGCGATGGTTGTCGACGAGACTACGGCGCAGCTGCCGAATGTCCCGGAAGGAACCATTCTGCGCGACGGCGAGCGTAACAACCTGTCGGCGTCCTACCAGGGCGAGCAGACTTCTCTCAACGCGATGACCTCGATGCTATATGTGATCTCCGCGCTGGTAGTAGGTGCATTTTTCACCGTGTGGACCGTTCAGCGACTGCGTGGTGTGGCTATCTCATCGGCACTCGGTGCTTCCCGCTCCGTGCTGGTGGCTGACTCTCTGGCACAGGTCCTGGCCGTGCTGGCAATCGGAGTCGGCGGCGGCGTGGCGGTGACTGCAGCTGCAGGCTGGGCTCTGCAGAGCGGCAACGTCATGCCGATTGTGATCGATGCTTCCACGACCATCGTTCCGGGGCTCATTCTCGCTGTGACCGGCGTAGTTGGTGCGCTGCTGGCACTGGTGCCGGTATTTCGCGTCGACCCGACCACCGCACTGGCGAACGCATAGTGGCTCGTTAGAACGGCGGCTTCCCACAAAACCCGTACATCGCGTTAATCATGCGAAACCTGCACAACCAGCAACTGAGGAATTGAGGACAACATGACTACCTACATCGACAACAAGGCTCCCGTGGCACTGGCGCTGAAGAACATTTCGTTGACCGTCCAGGACGGTGAAAACAAGCGCACTATTTTGGATGACATCTCGCTGAAGATTCGAGCTGGCGAGGTAGTTGGATTGGTTGGTCCATCGGGTTCCGGTAAGTCGACTCTGTTGACCATCGCAGGTTGTTTGAAGAGCGCCGATACCGGACATGTCACTCTGTACTCCATCAAGCAGGACGCGAACGATGCCGGCGCGGACGAGAGTGCGGAAAGGACGGCCATTGACCTGAGCGCTCGCGGCGCGGATGCTGCCAAGGTTCGTCGCGAACATGTCGGTATCGTCTTCCAGCAGCCGAATCTTCTGCCAGCGCTGACGGTTAAGCAGCAGCTCATCGCAATGCGGCGGTTGGGCCGCGTCTTCGGTTGGCCCGCGGGTGGCCGTCGTGAAGCGGAAAAGCGCGCGGATGAGCTGCTAGAGGCAGTTGGCCTGGAAGGGCTTGGAGACCGTCGCGTAAGCCAGCTTTCCGGTGGTCAGCAGGCGCGCGTCAATGTTGCGCGGGCACTGATGAATGAGCCGGAAGTACTGCTAGTCGACGAGCCGACCGCGGCCTTGGATCAGAAGAGCGCAGGGGCCGTGACGCGACTGATTATGGATGTGACGCGGAAGATGGGGGTGGCCACGCTGTACATCACCCACGACCTGGGGCAGCTCCACGGCGCCGACCGAATCGTGGAGATGGTCGATGGCAAACTGCAGGCATCGGATGCAGGGCTGGTAGCTACTCGGTAGTCACTGCGTGAGCGGATGAGTGAGTGGGTGAGTGGGTGACTGGGCGGGGGGGTGTCCCTATGTTTTTGTCAAGTGCCAG
>NZ_KV836204.1:0-70667 GCF_001838285.1 Corynebacterium sp. HMSC074C03
CAAATTACGAAACGAGGTCAAAACTACGAAACGAGCGCGCTACAGACGTGTCACAGGTCATAAAAAGGCGCGCCCCTTGCGTGTCACCGTGACGCAGCATCCCGGCCGTGTCACATAGCTACAACCCCTGCAGCGTGCCCTCAATGAGGACGGTCTATGTCGTAGACATGTGCCCGTAATGTGTGTCTGTGTCTCTCCCTTAAAAGGTTTGGGTCGAAATGCCGCAAAATTACGAAACATCCCCGAAATGTGACGTGTCTGTGCAGGTCACAGCGTTATCGCGTGTTTCGTAATTTGGTTTTCCGATTTTCGTAGTTCTACGAAACCGCAGGTAGAGCGTTTCGTAATTTTTTCGTATTTTGATCGGCAAATTACGAAACGAGGTCAAAACTACGAAACGAGCACACTATAGACGTGTCACAGGTCACAAAAAGGCGCGCCCCTTGCGTGTCACCATGCCGCCACACAACAGCTGCCCCACCACAACACCCCAGCCGTGCCACGTGGCGTGTAGAAACGTGCTCGGTTCGATTCGTAAAGATTAGGTCGCAGGCTATTGTGCGCGACGCATAAGTTCCGTACGATGGCCCCCAGACCGTATGTGGCGTTTTAATTCGTTTTTGGTTTAGCCAGCCGCATACGGGGGATAACCCCGAGGATAATTCATAAAGAGACAGCCTCTCGACCGTGATAGGCGCGGTTCCTCCGACGAGATAGACCGGTCGGCAACGGCATTGCCAACCACAAAAGCGGTCAGGTAGGGAGTAAGCGCTCCCGTAAAGCGATGGGACGGCAGACCACCGTTCTAGCGAGTTGAGCACGGCACTCCAAGCCGCCTGAATAGCAAGCCGGTAAAGCACCCCGCTCCGGGACAGATCAATCTGCCCAGGAGCGTTTTTCTATGTCCGAAAAGGACACGACTACCGCCGTCGCGCCACGCTTTTACACGCTGCAGGAACTCGCCGATCTCGGCGTCGGCTCCGAGTCCACGTTGCGAAAAGCTATTAAAGAGGGCCGTCTTTCATTCCACCGTTTCGGCACCGCCTATCGGATTCGCCAAGACGATCTCGACGCCTACCTCGCGGCCGCACGCCGCCCTGCCCCGCAGCTATTCGACGGCTTCGTCGATGCCGTCGTGAATGCAGCGCCCCAACTGACAGATGAGCAGCGCCAGCAGCTCGTCACGGTGCTGGGTGGTGCGAAGCACTAATGCGGACAAACCCGCCTACGACGAGATCCCGCCGCTTAGCTCAGCTAGCCAGGCTGGGTCTTGAGCTGAGTGCGAGGGCTGATGGGTGATGGCCGTGCTACTACACACGCGCGCTCCACCGTCGTGCCCCGAGTCCAAATAAACAGTTCATTCAACCAAGGAGAACAAACCATGTCTTTCAGAGACGATTACGCAGCAGCGCTGCGCGATGAGCAGCAAGCAAAAGATACCGTGAACGAGGCGCGCCGTGCACACAAAGCGACAAAGGAGCGCCTTGCGCAGTTGCGCAAGTATGCCGAAGAGTTCGAGGTGAATCTCGACGGTGACAAGTCCGCCAGCACCGAAGGGGACGGTGACAAGTCCGCCAGCACCGAAGGGGACAGCGATACACCTGAGAACGGTGACGGCGACACGCCTGAGAGCACCGAGGGCAGTAAGCCGAAGCGGCATCTAGAAGTTGTACCCGACTAACCCTTTAGCCGTACACGCAATCACCTCATGTGTGTACGGCCACGCGGCGTGACGACGTACAGCCGTCACGTTTGATGTCGCCACACACCCCGCTCGCAAGGGCGGGGTTTTCGCGTGTGTGCGGGTGGCTGCGGCACCGCTACACGTGACACTGTCACGATGCTTGCGCCGGTATCGGCGACGGGGCATATACACGTCTGCCCCGTCGCCTGGATCATCCGCCACATGGCTGGCGGTATGTCGCGCTGCTGTTATGCGCGGTTCTGGCCGGCATAGTCTTGTGTGGACTTGAAATATGCCGAAGACGGGGCCGTGGGTGCAGCAAAGACAGCAGCGTGGACAGAGCAGATTTCAGCAGCTGTGCTGCTGAAGATGCAACCGCGACGGCAGATGGTATGCGGCGCATGCCGCATAATGCCGCGTCGTGAGATACGCCAATATCCATCTCGGCAGGCTTGCCGTGATGGAGCGTTTCGTGATGACCCAAACACGACACATCGATGCTGGCATATCCGAATGTATATCAACGGGATATATCGGATTGCCGGCAGTGTCGTGATGCAGAGCATGGGTCATCACACAAGGTGCAGCGCCAGCTGCACTATTGGGCATCTTGACCGGAGCGCAAGCGGAGGGCAAGACAGCACCAGCCAGACCGAGCGAGCGAGGTCTGAGACTGGGGCTGTAGGGGGCGGCGCGCCAGCGCCGGGCAGCGGGTTATGCGAGCGCCAGCGAGCAGTAATACCCGGTGCAGTGCCTCGGCTATGCCGAGCGCCGGAGCGCAGCGGAGGCGTCGCACCCCCTTATGCCCTTTTCCCCCTTCTACCCCTATAACGACAAACATATAGGGGTTTTGACACAGAAGGGGGCTGCGACCTGCGTGTTTCGGGTTATAAAGCGGTCTTCGACCCTTACCCGAAACGGCCCGTTGATGCGCGAAGCGCACATGGTGCCTACGCAAAACCTGCAGGTCGCCACGCTGTGCGCACCACATGCGGCGTCAGCCGTTGTATGTCGGTCTTAAAGTAAGGGCCGATGACGGGTGGAAACGCCGCTTGCGGCGTCTTCCCGCGTCATCGAGACACCTGCAGCGAGCCTGCGAGCGCAAGGTGTCTAACCGCACGGCAAGACCGACATCGCCTACGTGGTGCGCACAGCCACACCCTGCACTCTGGCACCGCCGTCAGGCGGTCATTGCAGGGTGTTCCAAATCCCGCAGCGAGCCATCCGCCGCAAGGCGGTGTTGATGCTGCTGCGGGGGTCAACGACACGTGTCCGAGTAACACGCTCCATATCGGCCCGTGCCATAAGCACAGTATCGGTGCAGACGTATCACGTTCGCGGCGGTCATATGCGCGACAGCGCATGTGATGAGCACCGCCAGCGACGTGTGTTTCGCGAGCGCCCGCTCGCAGCAGATCCAGCGGCAGCTGTTGATGCAAATGTGTAGCGCCGCGACTCGATTGGTTCATCTTTGTGGCAGCGGCTGTACGGCCCTGTGGCGGCCGTAGACGCCTCGGATGGACGGAGTGCGCGTGCAGAAGAACAGTTTCGAGACGTCGCTGTTCGTCGTGTATCTGCCGAAGTCGATGTGCAAGGAGATCCCCGACTACTACACCAGTGAGGTGGACGGGCGCGAAGTGAAACGTCCGCGCTATGCAGCCCGCGACTACGAAGAAGCAATGATGTACCCCGAAGAGTCAATGCGTTGGCTCGCCGAGAACTTCATTCCCGGCGGTATCGACGCAGTCGCTGGCGGTGATATGAACTTCGACGAATCAACGCCACACATCCAGTTCCAGGCGGATACGTTCTCACCGAAGCCCGAAGATCCCGACAAGCTCCGTTGCCGCCCCGGCATCGCGTACAACACTGACACCTCAGTGCGGTACACATCCGGCCCGAAGAAGGGCAAGCAGATCTCGGGTAACCAGAAGTTCATCGACGCGCAACGGGGCCTGCGCGAACACATGCACTCGCTGGGCTATCCGGTGGAACTGGAAGTCTCCGAGCGGCATGACGAGTCGTTGAACCTCGGACGCTACGCAGAACAACAAGACCGGGAGCGCGACCTCGCCAAGCGCGAGGATGATGTGGAAGTCAAGAAGCGATCCGTGCAGCGCGATATGGACGCAATTGATCGTGACCGCGAGCAAACAGCAAAAGAACTTGAACAGGCAAAAGCTGCCAACGAAAAAGCGCAAGGTGTGTTGCAGCACGCCGAAGAACAGGCTCGCGCTGTTGCCGAGCGTGTGCTCAACGAGGCACGTGAGAAGGCAGAGCAAGAAGCCGAGCAGATCCGCAGTGACGCGCGCGAGAAGGCCAAGCAAGAAGCCGAGCAGACCATGGGCCTTGCCGAAGCGCAAGCAGACGAGCTGCTCGAACGAGCCGAAGAGACTGCACAGGCCAAGGCGGGCGAGATTACAGCCGCAGCCCGCAGCGAAGCGGAGTCGATCACACGCCAAGCCGACGAGGCCCGTAAGCAGGCTGAGCGCGACGCTGAGACGATCCGCAGCGAAGCACGAGATGAGGCCACAAGCATCCGCGACGAGGCCACGCGCGACGCTGCAGTAACGCGCACGGATGCCCGCGATGAGGCTGATCAGATCCGCCGCAACGCGCACACGGACGCCGAAGATGAAGCAGCCATCATCATCGAAGAAGCGGTGAAGTCAGGACAGCAGTTGGAGCATCTGGACAAGAAGTTCCTGGTGCAAGAACTGCATCGCAGCCCGGAGCTGCTTGAGCGCTACACGCTGTTCAAGCAGTCGCAGACCTCAGGCAAGAAGGGCGGGGCGCAGCAACGTGCGCGCGAGCGTATCGAGAAGCGCCGCCAGCAGCAACAGCAGCGTGATCGTGACGGCGGTATGGAGCTTTAGCAGCTCACCATGCGCTCTGCACGCCCGTCTGCGGGCCGTACAGGGCGCCGTCGGCGTCGTCGGTCATCTGCGGTATGAAACCGCTGAGATTCGGCGAAAATCGAAGAAATCTCGGCTAAGCGGGGCCAAGTGTCACTACGTTGCGCAGCGAATTGGCCGGTTAAGTGGCGGAGATATTGCGCAGCGCGTCGGTGTGTACGACGGCGCATGTGCTGCACAGCAAACATGCCAGCACACAGACCTGCAGAATGTCGTTGTCATCCTGTTGCGCAGTAAAGGTGTCAATAGGATGACAAACCACTTCACTGCCCAATTCACATGTCATTAAAGTGACAGGGCATTTGATTGCGCAGTAAACGTGTCGATGAAATGGGTGCCCAATACACAGTGCAACCTACGTGTTAATGAAATGTCACAGACACTACATAGTGCAGTGAGTTGCGCAGCAGAAACGCCAGTAAAAGCACCGCACCACTGCACCGTAAAACTGCACAAGTGATTCGCAGCAAATTGGCGTGTGAAATGGTTGAAAAAATAACCCCGCAGGTTTCCCTGCGGGGTTTCGTAGTTAGAACGGTACTTCTTCGCCCTCAGCGCCAGCCAGGGCGGCGGTCGCCGCCTCGCCTCCGCGACGGGCAGCGCGAGCAGCGGACTCCTTCTTGGAATCGATCAGCTGCACCGTGTCGATGCGCGCCACCAGCGGGTACTGCTTCACACCGTCCTTGTCGGTGTAGACGTCGGTCTTGAGCGAGTAGCTCACCGCAACGCGATCGCCGGAGCCGATGCAGCCGAACACACCGGGGTTCGCGGCGTCCTGGACGTAGCCGGTCAGCTCCACGATCTCGCTTTCCACCTTGCCGGTGGACTTGTTCTTGAAGGTGTTGCGCGCATAGACGCTGAGCTTCACCGTCGCGCCGCCGTTTGCGTGCTCGAACAGCTTGGGTGCGCGAGCTGCGTTGCCGACGATGGTGCCGTTGTTGAAGGGGTTGGACATGTTGGTTCTCCTTACGTGAGTGGGTGTGATTTGCCGTGCAATTTGGGTACTTAAGCAGCTGCTTTGCTGCTGCGGGGCGGTTGCGCTGTCGTTACAACACTGCCCAGGGCAGCGGTGTGCCTGCCGCCTCTAGGTCGCGCAGTTCTTGTGCTGCGCCCGGATCGGCGTCCTCGCCGTCGATGCCGTCGGCGAGCTGGTAGAGCAGTTCCAGGTCGGTGTGGGTGATGTCGCGCATCACGTGCCTCCTTGTTCGGATTGATGGTCAATCCGTCTGTTGGAGACAGCTCTGCTGTCTAAAGGTCACTCCCCTGCCTCGTTGCGGTGTCTGTCGTCGCAAGCCAAGGCCCCGCGAGAAAAAGAAACCCCGTTGCATTGCTACAACGGGGTGTGTGGTGCTACTCGGCAAACAAGATCGTGCGGGTCTTCTCAGCGCCCTCGCGGACAAGCTCGACCATCCGCTCGCCCTGGCCGATATCGGTCAGCTTCGCCACCAGCGACGGGAAGTTCTCGTCTGGCCCGATCTCGGTGGCTCGCTGCGCAGCCACGCCAGCTAGCCCCGGCTGGCCTGTGGCGTGAGCGAGCACGGCAACAGTGGCGGTGAGCTGCGAGCGCATGCCTGGCCAGCTGGTCGGGACAGCGCGCATAACCTTCTCTATGAACGCAAGGCCCGCCTGCGGGTCATCGAGCAGTGCGGCAAGCAGCGTGTCCCGCAAGCGCGGCGTGGTGAAGCATTTCAGCGCAGACCGAACAGCGCGAGCGCTCGGCTGGGTGATCCCTGCCGCCGCCTGCTCATACTCACGCTGCAGCACGTCTGCGAACATGGGCGGGATATACGCCAGCGCGTCTTCGATGATGTCGGCGTGCTCGGCAGCGTCGATGCCGTGGTCAGTGCTGTTCAACCGTGCCTCGATGTCGTCTTTGCTCGGCTCCGGCAGCTCGCCGGTGTGCTCTAGCATCTGCTGCAGCGCCGCTGATGCGGCGACCTCGCCGACAACACCGTGGCGCGGCTCGTCGATGAGCGGATGCTGGTACACAGACCACCAAGCAGCCCCAGTGACGATCTCGGGCACCTGCACCACCCCGAGCAGCGGCGGTAGCGGCGAGGCCCCGCTGGTGAGGTACGTGGCCGTCTCGTCGAAGACCGGCTGCGCAATGTCATCGCTGATCATGTACGCGATAACAGCGTCGAGTTCGAGGTGGTGGACCCACGCTGCGAACCGCTCGCGGCTCTCGGTGAGCTTCTCCACTGCTTCGTCCAGGTCGAACCGTGCGACCGGGCCGAGGCGGACGGTGTCGACGCCCTCGTCGTCGACGAAGAACGCGAGGATCAGCGAGTTGTTCGGGTAGAACCCGAGGATGCCGGGGAGGTTCGCGAGGATCTCGCCGTGGGATGCAAGCGTGTGAGAATGGGTGGACATGGCAGTGCTCCTTTGCACGAATACGGGGTGTATGTGGTCAATCCCGTATTCGGCCCGGCTCTGCCGGTCGCAGGCGTATCCCAGCAGTGCAGCACTCATGTGTGCCGAGCGTCGCTAGCGCAGCCTGATGCCTTCTCGCCGGGTGCGAGCGCTAGCGACGCAGCCTGTGCTTAAGCGTCGGCTTCGATGCGCTTGAGAGCGCGATAGATCGTCGGCCGCGAGACGTTAAAGGTGCGCGCTACAGCGCTGACGGACTTGCCGCCGTCGATAAGCTCCTTGGCCATCTGCGCCTGCTCAGCGCTGAGCTTCGGCTTGGGGCCGGCGACCCTGCCCTGTGCGCGGGCGTGCGCCACGCCCTCACGGGTGCGCTGGACAAGCAGGTCACGCTCCCACTCGGCAAGACTTGCCATGACGTTGATAACCACCTTGTCGGTGGGCTTCGACGTGTCCAGCGCTGGCTCCAACACCTTGACGTTGATGTCACGCTCGGCGAGGTCAGCGATGGTGTTCACGGTGTCCGCGAGGCTGCGGCCGAGCCTGTCCAAGCGCGTGACAACGAGCGTGTCGTCGGGGCGCATGTACGCCAGCGCGTCATCAAGACCAGGCCGTTGCCAGTTGGTGCCGGAGATGGTGTCTGAGTAGATGTGGTCCGGGTCGCAGCCAGAGCCTGAACGCTCAGATGACTTCGAGCCTGACTTCTAGCCTGGAACCGCTGGTAGAAGTAGCTGTATCTGAGGCAATGTCGAAAGAGCCTAAGAGCCTGCACGAGGCAGCAGAAGCCTCTAAGAAGGCTCGCAGCGCTCTGCTCCAGGAGAAGGAGTCCAACGAAAAGCTGCTGGAGGAGATACGCGCAGAACGCAAGCAGTATAACGACGATATGGAAAAGTCGAACACGAACTTTATTAAGGCCTGCATGTCTGCCTCGTGGATTGCAGCCAGTGTTCTCTTCGTTGCTATCGCACTCGTTGCTGTCGGAGCCTTGGGGAACGGGCTGCTAAGTATGCTCGGCATACCCGACGGCGTGTCTGCCTTGTGGGGTCACGTCCAGGAGGCCAACGGCATCGGCCCAACACTGGGCTGGTTGGCGTTAACACTTATCGTCATAGGGGTTCTTATAGCGCTTATGACCTGGATGTTGTCCCAGGCTGCGCCGGGTATTGCTCACTTAGTCGAGGAATACCGTCGCAATCACCCGAGGAAAGAAACGAACCACTAACTAGAACACGTGCACCGTAAAAAGTAAAAATCCCCACAACACAGCGTAGCGGTTAACCGCTACGCTTCTTTTATGCTCTTCCTATGCCCCAACTTTGCAACAGCACCAATAAACTGGCGCCCCGGTTATAAGTTGGGGCGCCAAGTCGATGTGCTCGAGTCGGGGGATGTTAGTGGCCGGTGCCAAGCCGGCCAGACAGGCGGTTCAGCCGGTCCTGACTGGGACCGTCGAGCCCGATAATGGACACGGTTTTGCCTCTGTCCTGGAACTTCTGCGTAATCGCGTCAAAGGTCGCGACCGTGGAGGCATCCCAGATCTCCGCCTCAGTGAGATCAATAGTGATATGACGGGCAGAATCGGTGTAATCAAAGCGATAAACCAGGTCATTGCTTGATGCCCAAAACAACTGGCCATGCACCCGGTAGGTACGAGTATCAATCTCTCCATCGCCGTCGCCGTCGATCTCGGAGACCTTTTCAATGGAAGCGATATGTGCCATCCGACGGGCGAACATGATCATCGCGGTGACCACACCCAACACCACACCAATGGCCAGGTTGCTGGTGGCTAGGGTGGCAATAATCGTCACGGCCATAACAATGGTCTCAGAGACCGGCATGAGTTTAAGGGTGCGTGGATGCACCGAGTGCCAGTCGATGGTGCCGACCGAGACCATGATCATGATTGCCACCAGGGCAGCCATCGGGATCATGCCAACGATGTCGCCCAGTGCCAGGACCAGGACCAGCAGGAACACACCGGCTAACAGGGTGGATAGGCGGGTACGTGCCCCGGATTCGCGGACGTTGATCATGGTTTGACCGATCATCGCGCAGCCACCCATGCCGCCGAAGAAACCGGAGGCAATATTAGCCACCCCCTGTCCCCAGGATTCACGAGTTTTATCGGAATGAGTGTCGGTGATGTCATCGACGAGCTTGGCGGTCATCAACGATTCCATGAGACCGACCACGGCCATGGCCAGGGCATAAGGCGCGATGATCTGCAGGGTCTCCAACGTCCACGGCACGTTCGGAATAAACAGGGACGGTAAGGTCTCCGGCATCTTGCCCATGTCCGAGACCGTCGGGACAGTCAAACCGGCGGCAATGACCAAACCGGTGAGCACGATAATCGTGACCAGCGGGGCGGGGATCACACTGGTGAGCTTGGGGAAGAAAATCATGATCACCACACCCAAGCCGACGAGTGGGTAGACTATCCAAGGCACATCAATGAGGTGTTCGAGTTGGGCGGTGAAAATCATAATGCCCAGTGCATTGACGAAACCCAGCATCACCGATCGGGGGATAAAACGCTGAAGTTTCGCCACACCGAGGGCGCCGAGCACGATTTGTAGGACACCGCCCAACAGGACGGTGGCGATGAAATAATCCATCCCGTAACCACGCGCCACAGGAGCAATGACTAGGGCAATAGCCCCGGTGGCGCCGGTGATCATTGCCGGGCGGCCACCGGTAAAGGCGATCGCAATGGCCATGACTACCGAGGAAAACAGACCCATGGCTGGGTCAACACCGGCAAGGATGGAAAAGGCAATGGCCTCAGGGATCAGCGCCAGGGATACCGCCAGTCCGGCCAGAATCTCTATACGGATACGGGCGGGGGAAGAAAATGCGTAACGGAAGGATGCGATGATCCCGGTAGGGGCATCAGCGCCGTCTGGACTCAGGAGGGGGCGGGGGGCCGCCGTGCTAGTTTCAGTCATAGATGTCCAATCTTTGAGGGGATAGGTAACTGGGCGAACGCCCGAAAGGAATCCAACCCTCTAGTAACTTTAGGTTTGGTGATGGTGGTCATGGTAGCGGGA
Organism: Corynebacterium sp. HMSC074C03; assembly: GCF_001838285.1. Lineage (NCBI taxonomy): Bacteria > Bacillati > Actinomycetota > Actinomycetes > Mycobacteriales > Corynebacteriaceae > Corynebacterium > Corynebacterium sp. HMSC074C03. The sequence goes on from NZ_KV836204.1 coordinate 10,020, forward strand.
GTTTTACTCAACCGCCAACCCAGGCACAGGAACCCGTGGGCAACATCACCGTGAAGGAGAACAGGCAATGCAAAACAGTAATTTCAAGATCGGCGAGGTCGTTGACCAGACGGGGTTGTCGATTCCCACCTTGCGTTATTATGACAACGTCGGCCTGATTACCCCATCGGGGCGTAGCCCTGGTGGGTTCAGGCTTTATAGTGAGGCTGATGTACGTCGTGTTTTGCTGGTGCGACGGATGAAACCGCTGGGGTTTACTCTGGATCAGATGCGGGAATTCCTGGAAGCTGCGGAGATTCTTCATAGTTCAGATGGCGGGCAGGACAGTGATACCGCACAGCAGGCACGGAGTAATGCCAAGGCCACCCTTGCCGACATTCGTGAGGAGACGCGCACCCGCTACGAAAAGCTACGCAAGCAAATTGCCTACGCTGAGGAATTCCTCGATCTGGTCAACACCCTGGTACCCTAAACTGCCCCCATCCTTCGCAGGGAGAAAAAGACCATCGTATTGAATGCGCTCTGTCGAATCGCGTTCCAGATGAAGTGGACGAACGCCCGCGGCCTCTCCGGAGTGGATGGCGATAGTACAGAGGACTTCTGAAATCCGTGCAGACGACTCCTCAAAACGACACAGTCATCCAAGGTCACAAAATCGAAAATTGTCACTTAACCCCATCACTTCCAAACCGGCTTAAGTGACAAAATGCCATCGCTAAAGTCCCGATTTGAGTCCCAGGACGTGCGCCTTAAGAGAAATAACTAAAGCCCCTACCAGTGTTTCTCCTGGTAGGGGCTTGGAAGTTGGTAGCGGGGGCAGGATTCGAACCTACGACCTCTGGGGTAACAAGAGCCGTGTCATACTTCCTGCGAACGCCACGGTTGAGCAGTGTCGCCCCCGATACACGAAGGCAGATCTCCCCCGAACTGCCGGCTCCCGTGGCGTTCCTTCGTAAGAGCTTTGCGCGCCGCAGCGCATGCGCGCGATTGTTGACGTGTCACACACTGCAACCTAGTTCCACACGATCTGCACCGATTCAGGGTTAAAGGTCTTGGTGCCGCGCACGCCACGGCGCAGGCGCACCTGGCACAGGGTATTGATGACTCGGCGCTGCACGGCAAGCTCTGCGTTGTCGAAGGCATCCACGGGCGAGGCGTAGCCGGTTGTGTCGAGCAGCGCCGATGCGCCAGCAAGACGGGCACGGCGCGTTTCGAGTTTCTCGATCTGCGGCTCATAACGGTTTCGCGCGCGCTTGAGGTCACGGGCCTCGATAAGCTCCTCATCGTAGTCAGCCTGGACGCGGGCGAGCTTTGCGCGAAGCTCAGCGAGTTCGTCGTCGATGGCGTTGACCTCGTCGTCGTCCACAGTCGGCAGCAGGTCCGCCAGGTCGTCACGGCCAAGGCGGGCGCGGATCACGGCGAGCACAAAATCATCGACGCTATGTGTGCGCACTAATCCACAGGCGGCGCAGCGGTAGCGGTCGGCATGTGTGCGCACGGGGTTGCCACACTCGTCGCAGACATACAGACCCGAGCCGAGATGGCGGCGAGTGTTCCGGCGCTCCTTGTTGGTCAGCCGGTCGGGATCGTCGAGCACGTTCTGCACGCGCCACCACAGATCTGGTGTGACGATCGGCTCCCACTGCCCTTTCACCGGCTCGCCGGTATCGGGGTCGCGGACGATATGCGTGACACGGCGGTATTTGTTCTTCACGCCTTTGCGCTTGGCCTTCTTATAAGTGGAGTAACCCACATACACGGGGTTGCGCAGGATCGAGTGCAACGACGTGTAGGCCCACGGCTGCGCGTCGGGAACCGGCTTTTCTTCCTGGCCTTCAGCGCGGCGTCGAGCGTTGCGCTCTGTGACCACGGTGTACATATGGCGCGGCGTGGTCGGGATATCCGGCAAGCCCGGTTGATCGACCCCAGTTAAGGCGCGCGCAATGTCGCGCATGGAGTTGCCCCTCTCGACAGCGCGGAACATACCGAGCACGGCGGCGGCTTCGGATGGAATGATCTCGCCGGTGGAGGTGTAGCCGATAGGGCGCACACCGCCGGAGTACCAGCGGCCCTGCTCGGCGCGTTGCTGTTGCGCACGAGACTGGCGCATGCTCTTTCGCTCGATCTCGCCGCGTGCCACGGCTGCTTTGATGCGCGCGTACATTCTGCCGCCGTCGGTGGCAAGGTCAGCATCACCGTTCGCAGTGACGAGTTTCAGCCCCTGCTCCTCTGCCCTGTCGATCCACTCTTCGAGCTGCCAGGGCTGCCGTGTGAGGCGGTCGAGGTCCCAGCAAATGATCGCGTCGATCTCGCCGCGCTCAAAGGACGCCACCATCGCGTCGTAGTCGGGGCGGTCCACGTCCTTCTTCGACGCGGAGATCGACTGATCGACGTAGGTATGCACGACGTCCCAGCCGCGTTGCTCGGCAAGGGCTTCGCAGTCCTGGCGCTGCCGGTCGATGGCGAGGCCGTCCATGGCAGCATCGAGCGAGATACGGAGGTAAATAGCAGCACGTGTTGTCATGCCGCTAACACTAGCGCGCCTCAGGTTACATTGAAACGAAACTCCACCACGTCACCGTCGTGCATGATGTAGTCCTTGCCCTCCTGGCGGACCTTGCCCTTGGCCTTCGCCTCGGCAATCGAACCGGCCTCAACCAAGTCATTGAAGGACACAATTTCAGCCTTAATGAAGCCGCGTTCAAAGTCAGTGTGGATCACACCGGCAGCCTCAGGAGCAGTCGCGCCCTTGCGAATAGTCCACGCACGAGCTTCCTGCTCACCAGCAGTCAGGTAGGTCTGCAGACCCAGAGTGCGGAAACCAGCGCGAGCAAGCGAATGCAGACCCGGCTCGGTCTGGCCAATTTCAGCCAGGAGCTCATTGCGGGATTCCTCATCCAGCTCCAGCAGGTCGGATTCGGCCTTGGCATCGAGAAAAACGCAGTCCGCCGGTTCCACAGCGGCAGCCAGATCCGCGCGGCGGTCCTCGTCGGCAAGCACTTCCTCGTCAGCATTGAAGACATAGAGGAACGGCTTTGCGGTGAGCAAGTGCAGCTCGCGCAGAGCAGAGAGCTTCACATCATCGGAAGCAGCGAAGAGAGTGCGCCCTTCTTCCAGCACGGCAAGAGCCTGCTTGGCAGCCTCAACCTCGCCGACCTTGTCCTTGTCCTTTTTGGCTTCCTTTTCCAGCCGCGGCAGCGCCTTTTCAATGGTCTGGATATCTGCCAGGATGAGCTCGGTTTCAATCACACCGATGTCAGAGGCCGGGTCAACCTTGCCGTCGACATGCACGACATCATCATCGTTGAAGACGCGAACGACCTGACAAATCGCGTCAGCCTCGCGGATGTTAGCGAGGAACTTATTACCCAGACCTTCGCCCTCGGACGCGCCCTTGACGATGCCGGCGATATCCACAAACGACACCGTGGCCGGAACGATACGCTTCGATTTGTAAATTTCCGCGAGCTTATTCAAGCGTGGATCGGGAAGCTCCACAACGCCGACGTTCGGCTCGATGGTGGCGAACGGATAATTCGCAGCCAGCACATCGTTGCGTGTCAAGGCGTTAAACAGGGTTGACTTTCCGACATTGGGCAGACCGACGATTCCAAGTGTAAGACTCACATTGCCCATCTTACGGGCTTGGGGAGACAGATTTGAACTCGCCCTAACTTCGTGAAGTTGCCCCCTATCCCCTGCGAACCCCCATAATGAATATGTGAGCAATAAACCCAATGAAGGCGAAGAGCGGACTGCGCAGTCCGAAAAAGACGCTATCGATCACGTAATGGGATCGGAGCCTCTGCGTATAGAACAGTCTCTGTCTATACCCTCCGACGCCCATAAGTCAGCGGCAACGCAACCGGATTTGCCGGAAGATGCTGAAAACCTCGATGAGCTTATGAGCGAAAACGACTCCGAGTCCATCGACCGCGCCGACGTCATCGGCGAGGGCGCCCGGTGGTTCGCAGGTTGGTGTCTGCGCTTCCTCATCACAGCAGCGGCGCTGTACGTCAGCGCTATGATTCTGGGAAAGATTTGGGCTGGCGTTCTGCCGATTTTGTTGGCCCTGATTGTCTCCACGGTGCTGGCCCCGCCCGCCGTGTTCCTGATGAAACACCGCTGGCCCCGCGCACTCGCCGCACTGACGGTCATCCTAGGCGCGGTGGCGGTGCTTGGCGGCGTTGTCGCGTTCCTCGCCCCGACTGTGCAGTCGCAGTTCCCAGAATTGCGTCGCCAGTTCACCGACGGCATTCAGGAAGTCCAGAACATCATTCAGGCCCCGCCATTTAACGTCAAGGATGAGCAGATTCTCGATGCTCTGGACCAGGGGTCCACATGGCTTCAGGAGCGCTCCGGCGATATCGCCAACACAGTCTTCCAAGGCATCTCGGTGGTCTCCTCGGCCGCCGTAACCTTGATGGCAATGTTGGTTCTGACGTTCTTCTTCATCAAGGACGGCCAGGACTTCCTGCCATGGCTCCGCCGCCTGACCGGACGTCGTCTCGGCTGGCACCTCACGGAGGTGCTCACCCGCTCCTGGAACACGCTGTCGGGCTACATCCGCACGCAGGCTATCGTTTCGCTTATCGACGCGGTCTTCATCGGTGCCGGTCTTGCAATTTTGAATGTGCCGCTGGCAATGGTTCTGGCCGTGGTGACTTTCTTCGCTGGCTTCATTCCTATTGTCGGTGCGTTCACCGCCGGCTTCATTGCAGTGGTAGTCGCACTCGTCGCCAACGGCCTGACTACAGCAATCCTCGTATTGCTCATCATCATTGCTGTCCAGCAAATCGAGGGCAACATCCTCTCCCCAATCCTGCAGGCCAAGGCTATGGACTTGCACGCCGCAATCGTCCTGCTGGTCGTTCTGCTCGGTGGCGGTATCTTCGGCATCATCGGCGCCTTCCTGGCGGTGCCAGTCACCGCAGTCGTCGCGGTCTGGTTCCGCTACCTCGGCGACCTCACAGATTTGCGTACGGGCGACAAGACCGCAAAGGACATCGAGTTCGCCACGGACGCCGGATCGATTTCGGGTATTCAAATTGAAGCTGCCGGCCGTGCGATGCGCGACCGACTGGCTTCGTTCCGCCTGGGCGGTGATGACTCCGACAGCTCTGCAGAGAGCGCTGTGAAGGCAGATGCTCGCACCGCCGGTCAGGTTTCCTCCGATGCTGGCCCGACCAAGCAGGAAGAGGGAACGATGACCAAGGCCTTCCACAAGATCAGTGAAGTAGTCTCCGGGTCTTTCTCTAAGAAAAACAAGTAAGGCCAGATTCCAAGACACGGGCGAGCCTATATACAGGGCTTGCCCGTTTTTATCACTAATAACCGGTAGGATACGCATTCGTGTCGAACAGATCAGCAATAACCCGTAAAGGCAGTGGGAACAAACCCCTGCTTCCACGCGTGCCAATGTTTGTGCCGCCGTTGCTGATGCTTCTGGCCGGAGTTTTTGGTTTGCTCTTTTCTGTTCCCAACGGTTCGCTTGGCAAGCCCTACTTCATTGCTTTTGCCGTGGCTGCTGTCGCCGGAACACTGTTGGTGGTTCCTCGCGGCCTGGTAGTTACCGTCGCTCAAATCCCCATTTTGTTCGCGCTTGTCACGTTTTTCACAGCGTGGTTTACCGGTTCTCTCGCCGATCCCGAAAATGGTGGCGCGACCGCGACGACCTCTAAACGCGCTCGCCTGGTGACCTCGGCATATCCCATCATCCAGCAGTTCCCGTGGCTGCTGATCTTGATGATCATCTGTGTCATCATCGCAGTATGGCGTTACCTCGAAATCACCCGCACCCAGGAGAAATCCCTCAACACCCAGCGCAAGGCCGCTAAACAGCGCCAGCATCGTGACGAAGCCGCTGTCGAATCCAGCTCTCAGGTGCGCCGTCGTCTCGCCGAATCTGATCGCCGCGTAGCTTCTCGCTCTCAGGAACGCCCTGCTTCACGACGTCCCGCTGCGGACATTATCCGAGATGCCGAAGCTCGCCGCCAGGCGCGCCAGCAGGCTGCACGCTCTCGGCAGGAGACTTCTCGTTCTGGTGCCCGACCGGCAGCGAGCGCCAGCTCGGCATCGCGCAACGCCGAGCAACTGCGTGAGCGACCAGTTGACCGCTCTGGGGAGCGCGCCCAGCAGCGCTCGAGTTTCGCCCAGCGGGCCCAGCAGCCAACATCCCGTTGGCAGTCTCGCCCGCATCCGGGCCAGGCGCAGTTCACTCAGGATTCCACTTCGCCAAACTCGACCAGACAGCAGCCTCGTCGTCCGATTGAACGGCCAAACGCACCGCAGCGGCCAACGCAGGAGTTTCCCCGTCGTCAAGCGGCAGGAACGGCACGGATGTGGGGAGAACGGTCTTCGCCGGAGTCTCGGTCCGAAAAGCCTCAACAGAGCCCCGCACGCCCGGGGAGCAACCACCGTCGCACCGAGGAGTGGCCACCGCGACAGCAGCGCCCTCGCCAGGAGCGCATAACCGGGCGCGATACCAGGTCTCGTTACCGCAAGTAGCTCGGACTTGCACCTTACCGTCACAGTTGCCCACAGGCAGATTTAGCCTGTGGGCAACGTGCGTTTATTAGCAGGGCAATCCGCGCCATCGTGTAAGTGTTGATGTATGTCGAAATTGGAAACGTCGGCCGAGAAACCGGTTCAGGTTCGACGCCTGAACCAGTTAGTCAAGGACTACATTGAGCGCCTTGGACAGATTTGGGTCGAGGGGGAAATCGCCCAGGTCAACTCCAAGCCGAGCTGGAAGCTCTCCTACATCACTCTGCGTGACACCTCCGCGGAGTTTTCGGTGTCGGTGACTTGTTCTACGGCGACTCTGCGCAATAATCCGTTGCGCAACGGCGACCGCGTAGTGGTTTTGGGCAAGCCTGCGTTTTATGCCGGGCGGGGGCAGTTTTCCCTGTGGGCTACGGAGTGGAGACCCGTGGGGTTGGGGCAACTATTGGCGCGGTTGGAACAGCTGCGCCAGGCGCTAGCGGCGGAAGGACTTTTTGATCCACGGCTGAAACGCCCTCTGCCCTATCTCCCCAACAAGATCGGGTTGATTACTGGTCGCGGTTCAGCGGCTGAACGCGATGTGCTTTCGGTCGCGGGCGCCCGCTGGCCCGAGGTGAGTTTCCGGGTAATCAACACGATTGTGCAGGGTGCCAAGGCTGTTCCGGAGATTATTGAGGCGCTTGCACAGCTCGACGCCGACCCGGAGGTTGATGTCATCATCGTCGCCCGTGGCGGTGGCAGTGTCGAAGATTTGCTGCCTTTTTCAGATGAGGCTCTGATTCGTGCGGTGAGTAAGGCGACAACACCGGTGGTTTCTGCAATCGGGCACGAGCCGGATACTCCGCTGTTGGATTACGTCGCTGATTTACGTGCTGCCACACCGACGGATGCGGCAAAGAAAACAGTGCCCGATGCTGCTGAGGAACGACGCCTCATTGCACAGCTGCGTGAGCGCTCCTCGGCATCTCTACGGCGATGGGTTGACCGTGAAGTAGCGACTCTGCGGGATTTGACGTCGCGGCCGGTACTGCGCGATCCGCTCACTCCCATCCGCGTGCGTGAAGAGTTTGTCACGGCGCAGGTTGATCGGCTGCGTTTTCTCATCCACCGCAGTCTGGAACGTGAGGAAGCCGTGGTATCGGGATTGCGCGGCAAGGTTTCAGCACTTGGCCCCTCTGCCACACTCGCTCGCGGCTATGCCATCGTGCAGGCACAATCGGCTACTCAGCCGGAACCACAGATTGTGACCTCTATTGCAGATGCTCCGATGGGTTCCCAACTGCGAATTCGCGTCAGTGACGGCTCCATCTCTGCAGCGACGCTAGCTACGAAGCCGGCGAATTAGTAAGCAATGACTTTTCCAACCTTGAAGCTTTAACTACTAAATGTGAAGGACGTATTCGCTAATGAATGACAATGTTTTCGGCGCGGGTCAGGCTCCCTCTTCGGAGGAACAGGTACCGGTGGAGAACCTGAGCTACGAGCAGGCTCGAGATGCGCTGGTCGAGACCGTCAAGCTCCTAGAACTCGGACAGATGAGCCTGGATGAATCCCTGGCGCTGTGGGAGCGAGGCGAGGCGCTGGCCCGCCGCTGCGAGGAGCATTTGGCTGGCGCACGGGCAAAGGTTGAAGCCGCCTTGGCCAGCAAGAATCAGGATGCCGCGGCTTCTGCCGAGAATGTGGGCGATGAGGACTAAAAAGAGACGAGAAACGATCGTCAGTTCATATCGTTTCTCGTCTCTTCGCTGATAGCTGAGTTCAGCTATTTTATGGCCCTAGTTGGGATTACCCATCCAGGTGAGTGCTCGACTCGGCCTACTTTGCTGGTGCCGACGGCGTCTCGGACGCAGTCTGCTGCGGCTGTGACGAATCCGGCATTGTCGTGTCCGGATCAATTGGCTCGGCCTTCTGCAATGCCGCCGCCAACTGTGTGAACTCCTCGTCGTTGGCAGTGCCCTCGATAATTGCGCGGGAGTCACCGAGGTCCCCAACCCATACGCGACGCACGTTGTCCTCAGCCGGCTCATACTTAGTCCAGGTTGTACCTTCCACGTCAGTAGTACCGTCCCGGAGACGGTTCTTACCATCATCCGGCAGCTGACCTGCTTCCGCATCTGTTTGCGTGACCTGAATGAATGCTCCGCTAGCGGTGACATAGCCAATAATGGTTGTCTGCTTCCCCGCCGCCATACCCGCGCGGGTCGAGTTTGAAGTCCAGCCCTCAGGCACCTTCGGCAGGCGAACTGGATAGTCCACGCGCCGAGCCTCCACGTTCACGAATGGGGCGGCATCGACCTCGCGCACCGGACCGTTTTCCGGCTTCCCGGGGTTAAAACTGCACAGGCCGGTAAAGCCAATGGTGACAGCCACCGCAAGAAACATCACCACGAGGGTGAGAATCATGTCTCGACTGTCCTGCAAAATCCTAGGTTTCTCATTCGCCACGCGCTCAAGTATGCCAAAGGCCCCGCAACGAACCTAGTCATCAGTCGCACCCGCACAGCTGCAGCTAGCAATACTTGATGACGGACGCTGTCGACGTCGTCAAGCGAACTGACGCCGGAACAAACTTTTGATAACCGCGTGATGTGGGGGTTTAGCCCTGAAACTCCCCCCACTTTGGCGCTGCGTCCACCCCCGAACACCAAAAAGGTGGAACACTAGTAACAGATGCAAAGGCGCTAAAACTGATGCGCCAAACATCAATCAATAGAAATTGTTGCAACGCTAAACCCCAGTTTCCTGGCGTGGCGTCTCCCAGCACATTCTCAAACCTCAAAAGAGTTCTAAAAAACCACGGAAGGGCCAGAAGTCAATGAACGCCTCGAATCCTGAAGCACCAGATCGCAACCTTGCGATGGAGCTCGTCCGAGTTACTGAGTCCGCTGCACTGGCAGCTGGTCAGTGGGTCGGTCGTGGTCAGAAGGAAAAGGGCGACGGCGCTGCCGTCGATGCCATGCGTCAGCTCATCAACACCGTGGCTATGAACGGTGTCGTTGTTATTGGCGAGGGCGAAAAGGACGAAGCCCCGATGCTGTTCAACGGCGAAAAGGTCGGCAACGGCCAAGGTCCGGCCGTTGACATCGCGGTTGACCCGATTGACGGCACGACTCTGATGGCAGAGGGCCGCCCGAACTCTATCGCTGTTCTTGCTGCTGCAGACCGCGGCTCCATGTACGACCCGTCGGCTGTGTTCTACATGGATAAGATTGCTGTTGGCCCGGAGGCTGCCGGCAAGATTGACATCGAGGCTCCAGTTGAGCACAACATCAAGGTCGTTGCTAAGGCCAAGGGGCTGCGTCCGGAAGATGTCACTGTTGTCGTGCTGGATCGCCCGCGCCACGCTGACATGATTCGTGACATCCGCGAGGCTGGCGCCAAGGTTCGCCTCATCGGCGACGGTGACGTTGCCGGCGCTGTTGCCGCAGCTCAGAACACGAACTCCGTCGATATCATGATGGGCGTCGGCGGCACTCCGGAAGGTGTCATTACCGCTTGCGCCATGAAGTGTATGGGCGGCGAGATTCAGGGCAAGCTGCACCCGCGCGATGAGGCTGAAATTAAAAAGGCGCTTGACGCGGGACACGATTTGTCTCGTGTTCTGACCACCGATGACCTGGTTGCATCCGACAACTGCTACTTCGTTGCCACCGGTGTCACCAACGGTGACATGCTGCGCGGCGTCGCTTACCGCGGTAACGGTGCGTGGACCCGCTCGCTGGTCATGCGCTCCAAGTCCGGCACCATTCGCCGCATCGAGGCTTTCCACTCCCTGGAGAAGCTGCGCAAGTACGCCACCATCGACTACGGCTCCGGTGAGATGCCGGACATCGATCTGTAAGTAACTACCCCTTTAGTGGTGCCCTCAGGGCACCACTTTTTTATCAAACTGATTCATACTTGAAGGCGAATGCGCTAGCGGCTCTGCATCGCATGAAAATGACATGCGGAATCGGCCGTTGTGCACGCACTCAAGTTCCCCTAACTGAAAGAGGCAACGAATGACAGAGCAGCAGTTCCGCATCGAGCACGACACCATGGGCGAGGTCAAGGTTCCGGTTGACGCCCTGTGGCGCGCACAGACTCAGCGTGCAGTTGAGAACTTTCCGATTTCCGGCCGTCCGCTGGAGTCTGCACAGATTCGCGCTATGGGTCTGCTGAAGGCAGCTTGCGCCATCGTTAACAAGGATCGCGGCTTGCTGTCTGCCGAGCAGGCGGATGCCATCGTCGCCGCTGCCAAGGAAATTGCCGAAGGCAAGCACGATGACCAGTTCCCGATTGATGTCTTCCAGACCGGTTCGGGTACTTCCTCGAACATGAACACCAACGAAGTCATTGCTTCCATTGCAAAGGCCAACGGCGTTGAGGTTCACCCGAATGACCACGTCAACATGGGGCAGTCCTCCAATGACACCTTCCCGACTGCAACTCACGTCGCGGCAACCGAGGCAGCTATCAAGGACCTCATCCCGGGCCTGAAGGTTCTGCAGGAGTCCCTGGCTAAGAAGGCCAAGGAGTGGGAGACCGTTGTTAAGTCCGGCCGTACCCACCTGATGGACGCTGTCCCGGTGACCCTGGGTCAGGAGTTCTCCGGTTACGCTCGCCAGATTGAGGCTGGCATTGAGCGCATCGAGGCCACCCTGCCGCGCCTGGGCGAGCTGCCGATTGGTGGTACTGCTGTCGGCACCGGCCTGAACACCCCGGCGGACTTCGGCGCCAAGGTCACCGCTGAGCTCGTCGAGCTGACCGGCATCAAGGAGCTGCGCGAGGCTCAGAACCACTTCGAGGCTCAGGCTAACCGCGACGGCCTGGTTGAGTTCTCCGGCGCTATGCGCACCGTTGCAGTCTCCCTGAACAAGATCGCAAACGACATCCGCTGGATGGGCTCCGGCCCGCTGACCGGTCTTGCTGAGATTCACCTGCCGGACCTGCAGCCGGGTTCCTCCATCATGCCGGGCAAGGTCAACCCGGTTCTGTGTGAGACCGCTACCCAGGTCGCAGCGCAGGTTCTGGGCAACGACACCGCTGTTGAGTTCGCGGGCGCTAACGGCGCATTCGAGCTGAACGTCTTCATCCCGGTCATGGCACGTAACGTGCTGGAGTCCGCTAAGCTGCTGGCGAACACCGCACGCGTCTTCGCCGAGAAGCTGGTTGACGGCATCGAGCCGAACGTTGAGCGTATGAAGACTTTGGCTGAGTCCTCCCCGTCGATTGTGACCCCGCTGAACTCCGCCATCGGCTACGAGAACGCAGCTAAGGTCGCTAAGACCGCTCTGAAGGAAGGTAAGACCATCCGTCAGGCTGTTATTGACATGGGCTTCGTCGACGGCGAGAAGCTGACCGAGGAAGAGCTGGACAAGCGCCTCGACGTGCTGGCAATGGCCAACACTGATCGTGACTAGTTCTTTTCTGAGCTCAAAGGTGTGAGAGCACCTTCCGTATAAGACCCCGGAGTCTCACTTCGTTGAGAGACTCCGGGGTCCTTTGTTTTGGTACTCCCCAATTCGCAATGATCGGAGAGTGACTTCGTGTCCCTCATTCGACCCCTGCCATACTGCCGGAGATGCGCCCTGCGGCAAACTTTATGTTGATTAGTCAACTTGCCACCACATTGCACTCGGTGTAACTTTGCACCTTGTGCAAATTGATGAAAAAGCTTCTCCCAGATTGGACCCGGGCGAACGTCCCGAGTGCAGTCTCCGGGAGCTCAAAAGGTTTCAAACACACTGCGCTTTGGCCGATGCCGCAACCACTCTTGTGTTGGATCGCGGATACGACCACGTCAACATCGAAGACATCTGCCAGCGGGTCAATATCAGTCGACGCACATTCTTCAATTACTTCGACTCCAAGGATCAATCCATCTTCGGCAACGGCATCATGTCATTCGATGCTGACGATGAAGAGACATTTCTCGCCCAAACCCATCAAGACCCCATCGCGGACATGCTCGATTTCATTGAGCAAAAGCAGCGATCCCAGCTACTCCGATATAAAGAGCTGGGGGCAACCGAGGAATTTCACCGCATGCTCAAGGAGCGTATCCGCGAGATTTTGCGCAATGAGCCAAAGCTCTCGACGGTTGTCATTTCCAATTTTGGCAGCTCAATGCGCCGCGTCCGGTCCGCATTTGAGCGCTATTTCGAGATGAATCCACAGTCGCGCACGCACCCCGAGCTGCCCGTCGAGCACGAGGTAGCCCTGTCAGTCGGTTTCGTCCGCGAATGCGTGCTCTACTCATCGGCTCATCGGGACGAATTCACAACAGACACACCGCTTCACGACGCCGCCGACGTCGTTAAAAATTTTTGGAGGAGGAATAGTGACAGCTAGCAACACCACTGCTCAAGGCCAAACCGACACCACGGTTTCTGGCAACAAGTCCCACTTGGGAATCATCTTCTTCGCGCTCATTCTCACTATGCTGATGAGCTCGCTGGGGCAGATGATTTTCGCCACCGCCCTGCCGACCATCGTCGGCGAGCTCGGCGGAGTTGACCACATGTCGTGGGTTATTTCTGCATTCCTGTTGGCACAGACTGTGGCAATGCCGATTGTCGGCAAGCTCGGTGACATGATTGGGCGCAAGGGCCTGTTCATGATGGGCATCGCTCTGTTCATAATCGGTTCCGTCATGGGTGCAGTCACCAGCTCCATGAGCCTGCTCATCGCCGCCCGCGCTTTTCAGGGATTTGCTGGCGGTACATTGATGGTTTCCTCACAGGCCATCCTGGCCGAGGTTATTCCCGCACGCCAGCGCGGTAAGTACATGGGCATCATGGGTGCTGTGTTCGGCCTGAGTTCCGTGCTGGGACCAGTACTGGGAGGCTGGTTCACCGACGGCCCAGGCTGGCGCTGGGGTCTGTGGATCAACGTCCCGATGGGCGTGGTTGCACTATCGGCAGCTGCGGCCTTCCTGAAGCTGCCCCGACGCCAGCGCGAAGGAAACTTCGACTACATCGGTACGACGTTCTTGACCACTGCTGCCTCGACGCTAATTCTCACCACCACGTGGGGCGGTACACAGTACGACTGGAACTCTGGGGTCATCATCTCGCTTATCGTTGCCTCTGTCGTTTCCTGGGTGCTGTTCTTCCTCACTGAGACTCGCGTTTCCAACCCACTGATTCCGACGCACTTGTTTAATAACCGAAACTTCGTGCTCACGACTGTGTCGGGCCTCATTCTGGGTATCGCGATGTTCGGCACTATGGCTTATATTCCGACCTACCTGCAGATGGTGCACTCAATGTCACCGACCGCTGCAGGTTTGATGATGACGCCGATGATGGTCGGCATGCTGCTCACCTCAATTGGCGTTGGCCAGATTATTTCGCGGACTGGTAAGTATCGCTTCTACCCCTTCGTCGGCCTGATGATTATGGCTGTCTCCCTCTACTTGCTGTCCACGCTGGAGACCACCACCCCACTGTGGCAGGTTGGTGTTTACCTGTTCATCATGGGCTTCGGCCTGGGAACCGGCATGCAGGTTCTGGTTCTCATCGTTCAGAACTCCTTCCCGGTCGCCATGGTCGGTACCGCTACCGCTGCGAATAACTTCTTCCGCCAGATTGGCGGTGCGGTCGGTTCCTCCATTGTGGGTTCGATTTTCATCTACCGGATGAAGGACCTGGCAGGCGAACGCGTTCCGGCGGCTGTCGAACAAATCAAGGCCGCATCACCGGAAGCTGCAGCGGAGTTCGCAAAGCAGATGGGCCCGGAGGGCTTTTCCTCTAAGTCGATTGGTTCACTGACGCCGCATGTACTGGATAGCATGCCGGCGCCAATCCATGAAGCGCTGATCTCCAGCTACAACGATGGTTTGACGCCGATTTTCTTGGTACTAACGCCAGTGATTATTCTGGCGGCAATCATTGTGTTCTTCGTTCGCGAGGATCCTTTGAAGGAAACCGTCGAGTAATTAATTCGCGGGAGCCACAGCTCCCGGCAGCTATGCCCCCACCTGGCCGTCGGCGCGATCGAGCTTGTCCAGAATCGGACGGTTCGGCTCACCGGCGGCTTCTGCTTCTTCCTGGACGCGCTTCAGCGCACGCTCCTCTGGCTTTTCCAGGAGCTTTTCCAAAATAATGACATCGCGCCACTGCCCCGCCATTGGGCCGTAGGTCATCTTTGCCATGTGGTGGTAAATCCCCACTTCTCGGAAGCCAAGCTTTCGATGCAGCTTTAGCGATCCCACATTCTCCGGAAAGACCCACGAGTGAATCGACCAGCAGCCGCGCTCCGTGGCATCGTCGATAAGCTTCTGCAGCAGCGTCGCCGCCAGCCCCATGCCCTGCCCGTCAGGGTGGACGTAGATGGAGTCTTCAATGACGCCATTGAAAATCGGGCGCTTGGACACTGGCGCGGCTGATGCCCATGCCAAAATCTTGTCTGGATTCTCCGCATCGACTGCGACATAACACAGGTCAACGCGCTTTAGAGCGATAAATTCGTCCCATTCGGGTGCCGAATGTTCCCACGATGCATGTCCTGTATCAAGGCCAATCTCATAGATTTCTTGGATCTGTGGATAGTCCTCTTCACGCATCATTCGGATCGTGAAATCGCGCTTCTTTTCAGCCATAACTACAAGTGTGGCTAATTTTTTCGCGCACGTCGAACGAAACGCCAAAAATATTGTAAAAAGATTACTTTCTCCTGCGTGGTCGCCCGCTTCCGCCACCGCTTCGACATCCGCCACGGCCACTGCGCGCATGCTTTACGACGGCCCCAGCGCGCTGCCGACGGGCTTGCTTAGCAAGCGTCTTTTCTCGGGCCGACAACTTCTTTGGAGCTTCGTCAGCCTTCCTGCGCCCCAGCTGCGTGCGTGTCGATCCCTCCCGACGCCCCTGGACAATGCCGACGAACTCCTGCCGGAGCTCGTCGTCCTCTGCTTTCGGCCACACCAACCAAATAGCTGTTCGGGACAGCGGATCTGTGGCACCTTCCTCAGCCACCAAGTTCGATGAGGCCACCGCCTTCTTCGATAGCGCCTTCAAAATCGTGCGAGGCCCCACTACGACACCTGCACCAGTGGCTGCGACAGGCAGCATCTGTCGCAGCTCGTCCGCATCCACGGAGGTCAGCAGCACAGTTTCGTCCGCCAACAGCTCCTCCGGCACGGACTCTGTGAGGGAGAATACGTGTTCTTTTTCGTAGGCCACGCCCCAGGCTTCGTCGTAAAGCCGGATGCGATGGAGCGACTCGGGCAGCGAGCCTTCGGACTCTAACCGAACCAGCGCCATGTCAGCGGCACCGCCGACCAGGTCGGACATCGGATCGTCGGCGGCGTGGGTGTGCAGTGTTGCCGGAATCCGATCTCTAAAGCGCCGAAACCACTTCTCGGGACTGGTGCCGGTGGCGAACACGATGCGCAGGACGGCGGGTTCAGGAGTCGACATACTCCGCAAGGTTACTCGAATGGGTGCTAGCGTTGAACCCATGAAACCCCTAACCGCAGCCAAGAAACTTGGCATTTTCCTCCCGGCCACACCCGAGGAATTTCGCACTGGTGAGATTTCGCACGCGCAGTTTGCGGAACTGCAGTCCAATCCGCCGGAGTGGCTCGCTGAGCTACGCCGCAACGGACCGCACCCGCGCCCGGAAGTTGCCCGCAAGCTGGGCATTACTATCACGGCGTTGAAGAAGAATGACATGGACAAGCCGCTGACAACGGCGGAGATTAAGGATTTGCTCGAGCAGATGCCGGAGTGGCTGGAGGCCGCTCGTGCGTCTCTGGCGAAGCAGCGCGTGGAAGCCGCTGAGGCAGAGTCCAAGAAGGACGACGGCCCTGGTCGGGCTGCCGCTGAAGCTGCTCGCAACGCCGAGAAATAGCAGACACAGCAGACACAGCCGACGTCTTCAAGGAGGATCCTCGTGGCCATCGACTACACCGCACATGCAATCAACCACAAGGGCAACGGTACGGTTGTCCTGATTGGCTCGCTGGGCACCACACAGGAGATGTGGGAGCCACAGGTAGCCACTTTGAGTGAAAAGTACCAGGTCATCACGCCAGATGTCCGTGGCCATGGCGAATCCCCTATCCCCGAGGGTGAGTGGGACATGAGCCACTTGGCCGCCGACATCATCGAGGTCCTCGACGAGGAGGATGTTGACCGCGCACATTTTGTGGGACTATCCCTCGGCGGCGCTATCGCCCAGACCATCGCACTAGAACATGCCGATCGCGTGGTCAGCCTGACGCTGTCGTCGACGGCGCCGAAATTCGGCACACCCGAGGCCTGGCAGGAAAAGGCCGAGCTCGTGCGCGACAAGGGCACGGTCGAGCTCGCAGACGCTGTCGTCCGCAACTGGTTTACCGACGAGTGCTTCGACACCACCCCTGAGCTCCCCGCCCGCTTCCGCGACATGATCGCAGATTGCCCCGATGACGGCTACATCGGCGCCTGCGGAGTACTGTCCCGCTTCGACACCCGCGAGCGCCTCGCCGAGATCACCGCTCCGACGCTGGTCATCGCCGGCAAGCAGGACACCTCGACGTCTCTCGACGTCGTCACTTCGCTTCACGACGGCATCGCGGGCTCGACCATGGTCGTCATTTCGCCGGCCAAGCACCTGCTTAACCAGGAGACCCCGGAGTACTACAACTCTGCCCTGCTGGCGCACATTGATGGGATTGCCGACTAGCGCCTAATCGCAGCAATAAAAAATAAAAAATGACGCGACCTGCTCGCTGCCCATTCCACAGGGACGGCGCACGGGTCGCGTCATTTTTTCGAGTGCAATTGGAGGTTGCTATGACTGCAGTGGAAGAAGCTCGGATAATCAAGGGAACCGGTCTCCACCTGATGCTCATACTAACGACCACCAGCACTAATGGGAATAAGAAAACGAGAATGTTTCGTTAATCACCCCCATGATGACTACCTCACACACATAACCCCCGCACCCCAAAGTCCCAGCGGCCCGACTAGCAGACATGACAAAAATAGCCATCCACCTGGCTTTGTAGGTTAGCATTACCTAACATTGCCGACCGTCGGCGATAGCCCGAATTCAATAGCAACCCCCAACCGCAACGGGGGTAGTTTTCCGGGAAGGCTGGGCGCAATATCCGTCGTCAAGCGATTCCACATCACCAATCGGGAAAAACTTTTAAAAAAACAAGTGTCTCTCATCACACTCATGCATAATGGGGTACAACAGTCATAGTCACTATGACGATGAACCGAGGCCATCGCGTTTATCTGCAGCGTTTATCTGCGACGTACGAAAAGGCCTTAAGACAAAAATTCCACGACAATATTTCTAGGAGCATGTCATGAAGGACTTTCTACCCCGTACTCACTTCGAAGAAGAGCACAACATGTTCCGCGACATGGTTCGCGGCTTCGTCGAGAAGGAAATCACCCCGAACGTAGAGCGCTGGCACAAGGAAGGTCAGCCGGACCGCGAGGTCTTCAAGAAGGCCGGCGAGCTCGGTCTGATTGGTATGTCCACTCCGGAGGCATACGGCGGCGGCGGAGAGATGGACTTCCGCTACAACCAGGTCCTGAACGAGGAGCTTTCCAACGCTGACTGTGGCTCCATCGTCGTTTCCTTCGGCGTTCTCAACGACCTGGTCGCTCCGTACCTGGCTAAGTTCGGCAACGAAGAGCAGAAGCAGAAGTACCTGGCTTCCATGAACGCCGGCGACACCATCGGCTGCCTCGCCATGACCGAGCCGGGCGCAGGTTCCGACCTGGCGGGCATGCGCACCTTCGCCAAGAAGGACGGCGACCACTACGTCCTCAACGGCACCAAGATCTTCATCTCCAACGGCATGATGGCCGACTTCGCTCTCGTCGCAGCTATCACCGACCCATCCAAGGGCCGCGCTGGTGTCTCCATGTTCATCGTCGACGCCGACCTCGAGGGCTTCACCAAGGCTGGCCCGCTACAGAAGGTCGGCCTGAAGGCTCAGGACACCGCTGAGCTCAACTTCGACAACGTCCGCGTTCCGGCTGAGAACCTGCTCGGCGAAGAGGGCGCTGCCTTCGGCTACCTCCGCACCAACCTCGCTCACGAGCGCCTGACCCTGGCTTGCGGCTCTGTCGCAACTTCCCGCCGCGCCTGGACCCTGGCTTACAAGTACGCTCAGGAGCGCGAGGCATTCGGTCGCCCGATCATCCAGCACCAGGTTCACGGCCACTACCTGGCTGATATCGCTACCCGCGTCACCGCCCTGCAGGCTTTCGTTGACCAGGCCGTTATGGCTCACAACGCAGGCCAGCTGGACGAGACCGGCGCTTCCATGGCCAAGTACTGGACCACCGAGGAGCAGCAGGACATCGTTACCCGCTGCCTGCAGATGTTCGGTGGCTACGGCTTCATGCTCGAGTACCCGATCTCCACTCACTACCTCGACTCCAAGGTCCAGACCATTTACGGTGGCACCAACGAGATCATGAAGGAAATCATCTTCCGTCGCATCGCCAAGGGCGGCGCAGAGTAAAGCAGAGCGCGTCGGCTTAACTGATTCGACCAAACCCCCGTCAGGTTTTCCTGGCGGGGGTTTTGCATGCTTGTGGCTTGCGTGCTTGTGACTGAGGCAGCTCATAGGGTCGGTGACTATTTTTCGACGTTTGATTGGAGCTCCCCTCCCCTGCGCCCCTGTGCTCCAGCCCTAACCAAAACCATTACCCCCTGCAAAACCGAAACTATACAATGGGATACCCATCTCATATACTAAGATTTTGTTAGGTAATGGTGATGCACTTCACCAATTTCGCCCGAGGCCACGCTGATGCGTGACCGGAGATGAAGGATCGGAGTTCCAGAGGCAATGAGCACAACCAACTCGACCGCTACCCCTCAGCGAAGGGAGGTGTTTTCCACCCGAGCAGCCTTCATTTTCGCCGCCATCGGCTCGGCAGTCGGGCTCGGAAACATCTGGCGTTTCCCCTATGTCGCATACGACTCCGGTGGCGGCGCTTTCCTTATCCCGTACCTGGTCGCACTTCTGACCGCAGGTATTCCACTGCTATTCCTCGACTTCGCCATCGGCCACCGCTTCCGCGGTTCCGCACCGAAGTCGATGCGCCGCATTAAGTCCTGGGCAGAGCCAATTGGCTGGATTCAGGTCGGTATCGCCTTCTTCATTACCGTCTACTACGCCGTTATTATCGCGTGGTCCTTCATCTACGCCTGGAAGTCCATCAAAAGGAGCTGGGGCGCGGATGCCGAGGCCCACTTCATGAACGACTTCCTCCAAGCCGACACCGAAAGTGTCTTCTCGCTGGACTTCGTCCCATCAATCTCCATCGTCCTGCTGATTGTCTGGGTTCTCGTCATCGGCATTCTGGCCGCTGGCGTGGACAAGGGCATCGGTAAGGTCTCCGTCATCTTCATCCCGCTGCTAACCGTTCTCTTCGTCGCAGTGGTCATCTACTCCCTGACCCTGGATGGCGCTGCAAAGGGTCTGGACGCATTCTTCACCCCGGACTGGTCTGCACTCTCTGACTCCAGCGTGTGGATCGCCGCCTACGGCCAAATTTTCTTCTCCTTGTCGGTGGCCTTCGGCATTATGCTGACTTACGCGTCCTACCTGAAGCCACGCACTAACCTCACCGGCTCCGGTCTGGTTACCGCGTTCGCGAACTCCTCCTTCGAGGTTCTCGCCGGTATCGGTGTCTTCGCCACCCTGGGCTTCATGGCAACGCAGTCGGGCCAGGCTGTCGACGAGGTCGCAACCTCCGGTATCGGCCTTGCCTTTATCGCCTTCCCGACGGTCATTTCCGAGATGCCCTTCGGCATCGGTTCCGTCTTCGGCCTGCTGTTCTTCCTCTCCCTGGCTATCGCCGGTGTGACCTCCCTGATGTCGCTGCTGGAGGTCGTCGTCTCCGCGGTCAAGGACAAGCTGAACCTCGGCCGCGTACAAGCCACCCTCACGGTCGGTGGCTCCATGGCCGTCATCTCGCTGCTCGCTTTCCCGACCACTTCGGGTCTGGCAACCCTTGACATCGTCGATAAGTTCACCAACAACGTCGGTATCGTCCTGGTTGCGCTGCTGACCATCATCGCGACCGACTGGATCCTGCGCCGCACCAACGAGTTCGCCATGCACCTCAATGCCGTGTCCTCGTTCAAGGTCGGCACCATGTGGCAAATCTTCGTCGGCAACATCACTCCGGTCATTCTCGCCGTCATCCTGTTCCAGGAGCTCATCGGCCTGTTCCAGGAAAACTACGGTGGCTACTCCGATGCGCAGATCGATGTCTTCGGTTGGGGTGTCATCGGCGTGATTCTCATCGGCGCCCTGATTATGGCCATCCTGCCTTGGCGCGGTCAGCACCGCCTCGATGGCCCTCCGGGCTCAGACTTCGGTGTGACTCCGGACTTCAAGCGGACCTCACACCTGCCACGCAAGCACACTCCGGAAAATCAGGAGGTTTAAGCCACAATGTCCGGTATCGCAATTGTCATGATGGCACTGTTCGTCATCGTCATCTGGGGCGGACTGGCGGTCGCGCTGATCAGCCTGTCCAAGCACCCAGATGAGGTTTCCGGTGAGCTGGGCGATCACCCAGAACTCACCAGTGAAGTACTAGGAGCACAGGAAGAGCAGTAGTTATTCACTACTGCCCTTTCCTCTCGCTGCTCCAGGTATGTGACTTATTCACCTACAAAACGCGGTGGTCGCTTCTCCAAGAAAGCGGCCACCGCTTCCTTATGGTCGGCCGAGACCGCCAGGCGCGCCTGCGCATCCGCCTCCGCCGCCGCAGCGGCCAGAGTGTCCCGGCGCAGCAGAGTCTTGATCTCCTTCAGCGCGGCCGTCGGGCCCGCGGCAAACTGGGCTGCCAGCTCACGTGCCCGAGCCGCTGGATCGTCTACCACTTCAGTAACCAGGCCGAGGCTCAGGGCCTCGTCGGCAAGCACCTTTTTATCGAAGAACAACAGCTCACGCGCCTTCGCGTCGCTAACCATGCGCGGCAGCAGCGCCGACATGCCACAGTCCGTGGCCAGCCCAATCGACGGGAACGCCGCCTTGAACGATGCCTTCGGGCCAGCGATGCGGAAGTCGCAGTGCAGCGCCAGCGACCAACCGGCACCCGCGGCAGCCCCCTCGATAGCGGCAATCACCGGCACGTTGATCGCGGTCAGCTCCGCGACCATCGGGTTGTACTCATCGACAACCTTGCCCATGCCAGCGCCCGACTGCAGGTCAGAGATGTGCTCCTTCAAATCCTGGCCCGTGCAAAACGCCTTCGGCCCGCCGAGCAGGATAACAGCGCGCACGTCCGGCTCTTGCGCACGCTCAAAAGCGGCTTTCAGCTCCAACCGGAGATTCTTATCCAGGGAATTGTATGCATCCGGGCGGTCGATGGTGATGGCTAGAATGCCGTCGGAAAATTCTTGAGTAACGTTGCTCATAACCCCGCAGACTATCGCAATCTCCCCCAACTCGGACGCACTTTTGCCCCAAATCACCCGCCACAAGTAACAAGGAACAGATGACACTTCCACGCCCCGCCACGCCTGACGACGTCCACGAGATCGTCGACCTCATCAAAGACCTGGCGGCCTACGAAAAAGAACCCGACGCCGTCCGCCTGACCCCGGAGCGCCTCCGCGAACAACTCTTCGGGGACAACCCCGCGATTTTCTGCCACGTCGTCGACTCCACATCCGGAAATTTGGACGATTGCGACGATAACGGCACCGCTGTTAGTAGTGGCGGTGTTGGTGGCGGTGGCGCTGGCCCGCGCCTCGACGGCATTGCACTGTGGTTCCTGAACTACTCCACCTGGGAAGGCACCCACGGCATCTACCTCGAAGACCTTTACGTCCGTCCCGAGGCACGCGGCACCGGCAAGGGCAAAGCACTGCTGCAGAACCTCGCGCGAATTGCCGTGGAGCGAGGCTACTCACGTGTCGAGTGGTGCGTCCTAAAGTGGAATCAACCCTCCATCGACTTCTACCGCTCCCTCGGCGCCTTCCCCATGGACGAATGGGACACCTTCCGCCTCACCGGACAGCCGCTCGCTGACTTCGGGGCGTAGAAGGCGGAGATGCTGCTGTGCGGCGGTGTGAAGGTTCAGCTGCGCTGCGTTTGCAGGGTAATGCGGCAACAGAAAAGTCCGGATGTGGATAACTGCTAAACCGGGTGACTTATCCACAGCCTGCCCTCATGGGCGTTGTCCCCCTACATCCGGACTTTTACCTTCGAAGGCATGACAGTTCTTGGGACGCTCGCCGCACTGGCCTCGCGCGGAATGGACACGCTGGCGGAACTCCACGCCGCCCGTCCCGACGGCCACGACGCCACCTCCCACCTGGCGGCAACCCTCGGCCTTGACCCGGCGCGCCTTCGGCTGTTGCTACGCGTCGCCGCCCACTATCTCCAACCCGCTGACACCGAGGAAAACACCAAAGCCCGCGAAGACGCCACAGCTCTGGCCCGCCGACTCGGGCTCAGCCTGGACACCTGCGTGCTTATCGACAAGCGCAGCCGCCAAGCCAACAACGCAGAACTCCACGACAACCTGCGGCTCACATTCGTCGCGGCCGCCGAGCGTCTCGGCTTCGAAGAACTCGATCTCTACATGCGGGAAACTCTCACCGAGCTCAACACCGAAGACGAACCACCCCAGCACCTGCGCGCCCGGTTTTCCCGGAAGGTAGACATCCGGGGAATGAAGCACTTCCACATCTCCGGCCCCTCGGATATGCTCGACAATCTCCTGTCGCCGCTTACCATCCGCGCCGCAGAAATCCGGAAGTCCCATCCGGAGTTTTCCCACGACCGCTGCGTCGGTCAGGCGCTTGCCGAGCGCCTCGAGCATGCCGATGCCGCAATGCCCGTCGACAAGCTCGATGAAATGCGCTACCAACCCGCCATCATCATCACCGCACAAGACATCATCGACTACAGCCCGCGCTTCGCCGCCACCACCAACGGCTCCGCGCTCGCGCCCGACGTCTTCCTCAACGCCCTACTCGCCGACACCGGGTGGGCCGTGCTTTACGACGAACACAGCGCCATTACGGACTTATTTCCCATCGGCAACCCACGTCTGGCGACTGAAGAGCAGCGCATCGCGATGCTCATCGACAACCCCATCTGCGCCTGGCCCGGCTGTGAACGCCCCGCCTATAGCGGACAAGCGCACCACCTAGTCGCCCACAAAAACGGCGGCACAACCACACTGGACAACCTCACCATGGTCTGCCGAGAACACAACGGGCTTAACGACGACGACCGGCAAGGACGCAACGGCTACCTCGAACGCATCCCCACGTCCGGACATATTCGATGGCGCCCGCCGGACAAAACTCGACCGCCCCTGTTTAGTAACTCGTTTGTGACGTCAATGTCCGGGAGGTCGTACGCGGGGTATCGAGCGGGTACGACGAAACAGCTTGGGCCGGAGCCACCACCTCCGGACTAAAACCCGGATGTATGGGAAAACCCGTCCTAGCGCACTGCTAGAACGGGTACTTGCGCTGCAAAAACGCAGAATTAGATGAGGTTCCAGTCCTCGATGCCGTCGTAAAGCGGGAATTCCTGAGCGATCTTCGAAACACGAGCACGCAGGGAGTCAACATCCGCATTCTTGCCGGCGGCGAGAGCAGTACCGATGACATCGGCGACCTCGGTGAAGGCCTTCTCGTCGAGACCGCGGGTGGCCAGCGCCGGAGTACCGATACGAAGTCCGGATGTAACCATCGGAGGACGCGGGTCAAACGGAACAGCATTCCGGTTGACGGTGATACCAACAGCGTGGAGTAGATCCTCGGCCTCCTGGCCGTTCATCTCCGAATTGCGCAAATCCGCCAGAACCAGGTGGACATCGGTGCCGCCAGTGAGAACATCGACGCCAGCCTCGGCGCAGTCGGCAGCGGTGAGACGCTCAGCCAGGATGCGGGCACCGGCGAGAGTGCGCTGCTGGCGCTCCTTGAACTCCTCGGTACCAGCAATCTTCAGCGCCACGGCCTTGCCGGCGATAGCGTGCATCAGCGGACCACCCTGCTGCCCCGGGAAAACAGCGGAGTTCAGCTTCTTGGCGTACTCCTGCTTGGCCAAAATCATGCCCGAACGAGGGCCACCGAGAGTCTTGTGAACGGTGGTCGACACAACGTCAGAATGCGGAACCGGCGACGGGTGCAGACCGGCGGCAACCAAACCTGCGAAGTGCGCCATGTCCGTCCACAGCTTCGCGCCGACCTCATCGGCGATGGAGCGGAAAGCTTCGAAGTCGAGGTGGCGCGGGTACGCCGACCAACCTGCGATGAGGACATCCGGCTTTTCTGCGAGCGCCTGCTCACGCACCTTGTCCATATCGATCCGCATGGTGTCCTTGTCCACACCGTATGCGGCGACGTGGTAGAGCTTGCCGGAGAAGTTAAGCTTCATGCCGTGGGTCAGGTGACCGCCGTGTGCCAGGTCGAGGCCCATAATCTTGTCACCGGCGTTGATCAGCGCATGCAGAACGGCAGCGTTTGCCTGCGCACCTGCGTGTGGCTGAACGTTGGCGAACTCAGCGCCGAAGAGCTCCTTGGCGCGGTTGCGTGCCATGTCCTCGACGACGTCGACGTATTCGCAGCCGCCGTAGTAACGACGGCCCGGGTAGCCTTCGGCGTACTTGTTGGTCAGAACCGAGCCCTGAGCTTGCAGCACTGCACGTGGAACAAAGTTCTCACTAGCAATCATTTCGAGCATGTCACGCTGACGAGAGAGCTCCCCTGCCATTGCCTCTGCGAGGTCGGGATCGAGTTCACGCAGCGATTGGTAGCGGACATCGTTATTGTTAGACCCGGTCATGAGTAGGTTTTCGACCTTTCAATGAAACTTCAATGCCACAGGCCATGCTAGCCCTTTATGGGGCAAACCACGAAAGCAGCACCATTCAGGTATGCCCCCTTTATTGACTCGTTTTCCGGTTTTCGGCACCCCCTTGGCACAATTGGAAGTATGACGCGCGCAACATCCCCCAGCCCGTACGTCGAGTTCAAACGCGAGCAGTGGCGCGAAATGCGCAAGAATATGCCTCTGGTGCTGACGGAAGAGGAAGCTGAACGACTTTCCGGTATCGGTGAAAACATCGACCTGGACGAAGTCGCCGAGGTCTATCTTCCGCTTTCTCGTCTGATTCACATGCGTGTGGCGGCGCATCGGGAGCTGAACGCCGTAACGTCGAACTTTCTTGGGGAAAATCCTTCGAAGGGGGCGTCGGTGCCGTTTATTATCGGCGTCGCGGGTTCGGTGGCGGTCGGCAAGTCAACGACGGCGCGTTTGCTGCAGGTCCTGCTCGAGCGCTGGGAGACTAATCCGCGGGTGGACTTGGTTACTACTGATGGCTTCCTCTATCCTTCTGAGGAATTGAATCGCCGTGGGATTATGCAGCGCAAGGGGTATCCGGAGTCGTATGATCAGCGTGCGTTGATGCGGTTTGTCACGGCGGTGAAGTCGGGGGCGCGGCATGTGAAGGCGCCGGTGTATTCGCACACGCTCTATGACCGGGTGCCGGATGAGTTCGTCGATGTCGATCGTCCGGACATTCTCATTCTCGAGGGGCTCAACGTTTTGCAGACGGGCCCGACGCTGATGATTTCCGATCTTTTCGATTTCAGTGTCTACGTCGATGCCCCGCGCGCGGACATCGAGCGTTGGTACATTAATCGTTTCCTCAGTCTCCGCCAGACGGCGTTTCGCGCTCCGGGCGCGCACTTCGCGGATTACGCCACGCTTGACGACGAAGCTGCGGCCGAGGTGGCCCGACGCATTTGGCAGCAGGTGAACTTGCCGAACCTGACGGAAAATATTTTGCCCACTCGAGTGCGGGCGTCATTAGTTCTTACGAAGTCTCGGGACCACAAGGTTTCGAGGGTCCGGATGCGCAAACTCTAACATCCGGAAAATTTTTCCGGATGTGGGGAATCATTTGCCGAAGCGGCGTGAGCGCTGCGAAAAGTCTCGAAGTGCGCGGAGGAAGTCGATGCGGCGGAATTCGGGCCAGTAGGTATCGGTGAACCAAATCTCGGAGTAGGCGGTTTGCCAGAGAAGGAAGCCGCTGAGCCGCTGTTCTCCGGAAGTGCGGATGACTAGATCGGGGTCCGGTTGTCCGGATGTATAGAGGCGGCGAGAAATGGCGTCGGTGGTGATGCTCTCCTCGAGCTCGGCAGCATCAATTCCTTCGGCGACTGATTCCCGGATGATTCTGCGTACTGCGTCGACGATTTCCTGCCGGCCGCCGTAGCCAACGGCGATGTTGACCTGGATGCCGGTGTTGTTCGCGGTGACTTCTTCGTCGTGGCGTAGCCGGGCGGTCATTCTTTCCGGAAGGAGCTCGAGGTGGCCGACCATGCGCAGGCGCACGTCGTTAGGCGATTGCGCCAATTCGTCGACGACGTCGGCGATGATGTCGAACAGTAACTCCAGCTCTTCGGGGTCGCGCCCGAGGTTTTCGGTGGAGAGCAGATAGATAGTGACCAGCTCGATTTCCTGCTCGGCGCACCAGCCGACGAATTCTGCGATTTTGCGGGAGCCGACGCGGTGGCCGTGGCTTACGTCGGTGAAGCCAGCCTCCCTCGCCCAGCGGCGGTTGCCATCGGCCATGATGGCAACGTGCTTGGGGCGAGGTTTTCCTTCTAGCTCTTGGGCTAATTTGCGCTCGTAGAGCGGATAGGCGATCCGCCGGAGTGAGGACGGCTGGTTTTCTTTCACATATGTAACCCTACCCAATGGGCACGGCCACTTTGTGCTTAGTCGCGTGCCTGCCGACGCTTCCGAACTTCTGCCGCAAGCGTACGCAGCAGCCGGTCGGTGGTTTCCCAATCCATGCACGCATCGGTGACGGACTTGCCGTATACGAGGCCCTTACGACCATCGGTAATTTTTTGCGCGCCGGCTTCGAGGAAGGACTCCATCATGATGCCGGTGATGCGCTCGTCGCCGCCCCCGATGAGCTTGCCGAGCTCCTCAACGACCTCGGCCTGGCGCACCTCGGATTTTCCGGAATTGGCGTGGGAGGCATCCACCATGATGCTGACGGTTTGCTCGGCCTTGTTCAGGCGCGCTTCGGCGTCGTTAAGCGATTCTTCGTCCCAGTTCGGGCCGGAGGTGCCACCGCGGAGGATGATGTGGCAGTTGTGGTTGCCGGCGGTTTCGACAACGGCGGCGCGGCCTTGGTCGTTCATGCCGAAGAAGAAGTGCGGGTTTGCTGCGGAGACCAGCGAGTCCACGGCGACCTGGACGTTGCCGTCGGTGCCGTTCTTGAAGCCGATGGGCATGGAAAGTCCGGAAGCGAGCTGGCGGTGGACCTGCGACTCCGTGGTGCGCGCACCAATCGCACCCCAGGAGACGGCGTCGGCGATGTACTGCGGGCTGTTGGGCTCGAGGAATTCAGCACCGGCGGGCAGGCCGGTGCGCAGGACCTCGATGAGCACCTCGCGGGCCATGTGCAGGCCCTTGTTGATTTTGAAGGAGCTATCCAGGTCGGGGTCGTTGATGAGTCCCTTCCAGCCGACGGTGGTGCGCGGCTTTTCGAAGTAGACGCGCATGACGACCAGCAGGTCCTCGTCGAGCTCATCGGCGGTGGCCTTCAGGCGGCGGGCGTAGTCGATGGCGGCCTCGGGGTCGTGAATGGAGCACGGGCCGACAACGACCAGCAGGCGGTCGTCCTCGCGGGCGATGACGCGGGCGATGTCGAGTCGCGACTGCTCCACTTCGTTAACTAGGTTCGGGGTCAGTGGCTGTTTGGCCATGACCTCTTCTGGGGAGGGCAGGTCGTGGAAGGCTACGACACGGCGGTTCGCGGTAGAGGCGGGGGCTTCGAGGGAAGTTGGAGGGGTCATCTGAGGTCTCTTTTCTCTGGGGCGTTACGCATGTATTTGGCTGTAGATACGACAAAAGGCAGCGCCCCTATTGGTGGGGCTGCTGCCTTTGGCTCCGGTTGGTGGCGACGTGACGAATAGCCGCCGGCTGTGACTATGTCGTCACTGCCTCCGGAGCCTTCGAAAAATAAAATCGCCACATACGCATGCGCTTGACTGTAGCGCACTGCCTAGAATCCCGCAATTCGAACTCCAAATCCCGCCACACGGGAAACAATCAGGGGTGCGCGCAACTACCCGTCGTCAAGCGACGCGCACACACCTTGACGCTGACTACTCCGCTTCACGACGCTGCTCTGCTGCAGCCATCGCCTTATCCACAGCCTCGGAATCGAAGGGATCCATGTCGTGCGCCTCGGCGAACTTCCGGCGAGCGGCCATGCGCTTCGCGCGCCGCGAGAGATCCCAGCCGAGAGCCAGGATGACGATGAGCAAAACGACAATGATGAGCAGGCCAACAGGAGAGGCCTTTCCGAAGTCAGCACCCCGCGGACCAGTGGGGTTCTGCGCCAGGAAAATTGTCGTGCGAGCCGCCAAGGCATCGAAGCTTTCAATCATGAGTTCCAGCTTAGCGTTAATTCCGGACTATTCCGCGTCGGGGTCGATACCGGCGAAGAGGTCGGTCTCTGGCAGCTCGGTCTGCACTCGAGTGCGGGCAAGCTCAAACTCTTCGGTCGGCCAAACGCGCTGCTGAATGTCTACCGGCACGGCGAAGAATGGCCCGTTCGGATCGATCTGCGTAGCGTGCGCCAGCAGCGCCTGATCCCGCTGCTGGAAGTAATCGCCGCACTCAACCTGCGTGGTCACGCGGGTCATGATGTCGCCGGGAGTCTTAGTCCAACGGCGGAAGGACTCGGCCAGCGGGCTTTCCAAACCGTTGTCGCGGTAGTAGTTGTCCAGCGCGATGAGACGCGCCTTGATGAAACCGTGGGTGTAGTAGAGCTTGGAAATTTCCCATGGTTCACCGAGCTCGGGGTACTTATCCGTTCCAGACTCCAGCCAAGCGCGCATGGACACGATATGGGTCATGATGTGGTCCGGGTGCGGGTAGCCACCGTTTTCGTCGTAAGTAATGACGACGTGCGGACGAAACTCGCGGATTGCCCGAATGAGAGGCTTGGTCGCATCCTCGACCGATTGGCGAGCAAACACTCCGTGCGACAGCACCGGCACCGGGTTGCCCGCAGGCAGACCGGAGTCGGTAAAGCCGAGCCACTCATGTTCAACGCCGAGAGTCTCAGCGGCTGCAGCCATTTCGTGAACGCGCACTGCGGCGATATTCTCCCGCACCTCCGGCCGATCCATCGCAGGGTTGAGAATGCTACCGGCCTCACCGCCGGTGCAGGTCACCACTTTGACGCGATGCCCTTCCGCCGCATATCGGGCCATCGTTGCGGCGCCCTTGCTCGATTCGTCATCAGGATGAGCGTGAATTGCCATCAGACGAAGTGTCAATTGAAGTCACTCCCGCTACTATCTCAGTCCATGTTTTCTGGCCAAGGCCGGAGCCCTTCGACCGCAACGATGCTACTCCAGCACCGTTTCAATACCGCCCCACTATAGCGCTGCACCATCATATGACCACGCAGCATCGCTACTCGGCGGAACGACATAGCAGCAGGACACCGCGCCACACCAGAAAGATTGTTTAACTGTCAACATTTTACCACGTCGACCGAGAACTCCGATAGGCTAAAAAGCATGGCTGAAAGTTCGGAGCGAAACACCCGAAATACCGCAGCGCCGAAGCGAGAGCGCGAGCGCTATGGGGACAATAATCGCACTCTCCCTGCGAAATTGGTTGTCATCGCTATTGTTGGCATGCTCGTCATCGCCGGCGCATACATCTTCGTTCAGATGAACCGCGTCTCCGCCCCGGATGTCTCTGCAACGCAAGCGGGCTGGAGCCGAACTCCAGGTAAGGAAGATGAGCAGTTCATCTTCACGCTGGACGTCACCCGCGAAAAGCCGGAGCTGGATAGCTACTGCATCATCTACGCGCTGAACTATGACGTGGCAGAGGTCGGCCGTCGCGACGTATTCATCCCGGGCGGCGGCCCCGCTACCGTGCGGATGGACGTCCCCATTGCCACCCGCGAGCTGGCCGTCGCAGGCGATGTCTATGGCTGCTCCACCGACATTCCGGAGTTCCTCGCACCTGCGAAGTAATCTCCCTTCGCGACTGAGGATCATGCGCTGCGGGGGGCACGTCGTAAAGCGTGCGCGACAACACTCCGACGCGCCTGTTATTGCCATGTGGTGTGACAGTGCTATCCTGTGACGCAGCCGACGGCCCCACGCGGGGCCGCTTTTGTATTAAATAGCCAAAAACACAGGAGGAACCATGACTGAGGCAAAGAACAATAGCCCATGGCTCACCCAGGAGTCCTACGACAAGCTCAAGGCCGAGCTTGAGGCGCTATATGAAAACCGCCCGGTCATCGCCGCCGAGATTAACGAGCGCCGCGAAGAGGGCGACTTGAAGGAAAACGCAGGCTACGATGCCGCCCGCGAGCAGCAGGGACAGGAAGAGGCACGCATCCGCTACCTCGAAGACCTACTCCAGCGCGCCACTGTCGGCGAGATTCCGCAGGAGTCCGGTGTGGCTCTGGTTGGCACCGTGGTCCACGTCTACTACGACGGCGACGAGGACGACACCGAGACCTTCCTCATCGGTACCCGTGGCGCTGACTCCTCCAACCCGAACCTGGAGACCTACTCCACCGATTCCCCGCTGGGTAAGGCTCTGGTCGGCGCTAAGGAGGGCGAGACCCGCACTTACGCTTCCCCGAGCGGCGACGAAGTGTCTGTCACCGTAGTTAAGGCTGAGCCGTACAACCCGGAGATGGATGCCTAAGCGCTGAGGTTACTTACCCCCGGCGCTAGACCGCCTCAACCCAGGCGGCGATCTCGGGCCACAGCGCCCGATTCTTGGACCGATAGAAGCCCATATGGCCTATCGGTCCATTTTTTGTACCCTCTCCCGCTTCAATATCGCGCTTTACGACGTCACACTGCACAGCCCGATTGGTCAAAATGTTGACTGCCGGTCGATTGGCCCACCGCGCGTCCGTGTTTAATGCGAATCGAGAAAGCAGCTCATCAGATAAGAGCAAAGCGCCGGCCAACCCGTAAAACGGGCTAACCGGCGCTTGTGCGTTAGTTAGTTTTTCTAGCATTTAGTCCCTGAAGTAGGACAGCAGACGCAGAATCTCGGTGTAGAGCCAGACCAAGGTCACAGCCAGGCCGAGGGCGACACCCCAGGCGTACTGAGCCGGAGCACCTGCGCGGACCAGTCGGTCAGCCTGATCAAAGTCAATCAGGAAGCTAAAGGCTGCCAGGCCGATGCAGACCAGCGAGAAGATGATCGACAGCATGCCACCGTCACGCAGCGGGAAGCCCAGACCGAACAGGGAGAGCACCAGGTTGCCCAGCATGAGGACCAGGACACCAATCAGAGCCGCACTCATGAATCGGGTGAACTTCGGGGTCACACGGATAGCGCCCGACTTGTAGACGAAGAGCATACCGATGAAGACACCCAGGGTGGCCAGCACGGCCTGCATAATCAGCGCACCAGCAGCAACGCCCTGAATCGGGGCGGTGAACATGAAGCTGATGCCGCCGACAAAGAGCCCCTCGAAGGCCGCGTAGGTGAGGGTAACCGGCGCGGAGCCGTACTTCTTGCCGAAGGTGGAAACCAAAACAGTAATCAGACCACCGATGGCGCCGACGATGGTCAGAATCATGGCCAGGCTGGTGGAGACGCTAACGGCAATGAAGAAGTTGACTGCAGCCAAAACGATGATGGTTGCCAGCGTGATGCCGGTCTTGGAAACGACATCGTCGACCGTCATCGGACGGTAGTCGGCGGCAACCTGCGACTGGTACGGGTTATCCCCGTAGTCAGCGCCCATCTGACCTTGGCCGTAGTGTTGTGCGCCCGCCTGTCCGCGGGCGACGGTCTTAGTAAGTGAACTGAATGCAGGATTGCTGCTTTCGCGCACGTCGTCCTTCTTTCTTTTTCTCAGTTTTTCTTACAAGTTTTGAACTTAGGCACACGCGCATACATCTGCCTACACTGTCTACAACGGGCGACGTAAAGGTATTGTTCCCAACCCTGAAAAACAGTTAGTATCAAGGTAATTCCTCGCCTGCTGGCGGTGATTTTGTAATCGCGGAAACACTCACAGTCGCCAGGCGTGGGCACCACTTGAGTGATTACGAAACAGGAGGTTGGTCAAGATGTCTGATGGCCTTGACTACGATCCGGATACCACTGGTGATTTCGACGAGACCACGCTCGATGGCTCAGAGGGGCTCGATGGCGACTTCCTCACCGGTGACGGCGAGAATTATGTAATGGATCCTCCAGACCGCTGGCGGGGCGCTTCTCCGCATGACACTCTCGGCAAGCGGTTGGCAGAGGAAAAGCCGGACATCGACGTCGACGACGATCTGGATGATGACCCGGAGATGCGCTACGGCGATGTCGACGGTCACGAACCGTTCGAGTTCGGCAACGATGGCCCGCGCGACCCGGACCGCAACCGTCGGATGGGCTGGACTACTTACTAGAGTTTTCTAAATTTTAGTAGTTTTGCCAAATTTACTATCTCGGAACGTCGCGCAACAGTAGTATCTGTGCCATGACAGCATCTACTGCCACGACAAACCGAACTACCATCCGCAATCCGCTTAACGACGAGCTCGTTGCCCGCCTTCTTCAGCGCGTCACGGTAGCTGATAAGTCGAAGACCGCCACTATCTCGGCGCCATTTACCGGCCAGGAGCTGGCGCAGATTCCTGTCGGTACCCAGGCCGATGTCGACGAGGCCTTCAAGCGTGCCCGTGCGGCGCAGAAGAAGTGGGCCCGCATGGCACCGGAAAAGCGCGGCGAAGTGCTGCACCACTTCCACGACCTGCTGTTTACCCACTGCGACCAGGTGCTGGACCTGCTGCAGGCCGAGACCGGCAAGAACCGCGCCAGTGCCCACGAGGAGCTCGTACACACCGCTATCACCGCCCG
Source organism: Corynebacterium sp. HMSC074C03 (assembly GCF_001838285.1). Lineage (NCBI taxonomy): Bacteria > Bacillati > Actinomycetota > Actinomycetes > Mycobacteriales > Corynebacteriaceae > Corynebacterium > Corynebacterium sp. HMSC074C03. The sequence goes on from NZ_KV836204.1 coordinate 43,390, forward strand.
CTACTACGGCAATCAGGGCCCGAAACTGCTTGAGCCGAAGCGAGCACACGGTGCTGTCCCAGTACTTTCCAAGACCACCGTCTACCACCACCCAAAGGGCGTCGTCGGTGTTATTGCTCCGTGGAATTACCCACTGACTCTCGCGGTTTCCGACGCGCTGGCTGCACTGATGGCTGGTAACGCCATCGTGCTCAAGCCGGACAGCACCACTCCGTTTACCGCTCTCTTCGCTGTCGATTTGCTCTACCGCGCTGGTCTTCCGGAGGATCTCTTCCAGGTCATTCCAGGCCCAGGTCGTGTTGTCGGCCAGGGCATTGTCGGCCAGTGCGACTTCCTGATGTTCACCGGCTCCTCCGAGACCGGCCGCTCACTGGCACAGCAGTGCGGCGAGCGCCTGATTAGTTTCTCCGCGGAGCTCGGCGGCAAGAATCCGCTGATTGTCGCTGAGGATGCCAATATCAACCGCGCGGTCGAGGGCGCGCGCATCGGCTGCTTCACCAACTCCGGTCACCTGTGCGTGTCCATTGAGCGAATCTATGTCGTGGACTCCGTCTGGGACGAATTCGTCCCGGCATTCACCGACCGCGTGAAGGCAATGTCCATCGGCGCTGGCTACGAGTGGGAAACCGAGATGGGCTGCCTGCAGTCGCAGGGGCAGTTCGACATCGTCAAGTCCATGGTCGACGAGGCCATCGAGGCCGGCGCCACCGTGCTGGCCGGTGGTCGTCCTCGCCCGGATCTAGGACCGCTGTTCTACGAGCCGACCGTGCTTACCGACGTCCCGGAGGGCGTCGCGCTGCTGACCGAAGAGGTATTCGGCCCGGTGGTAGTCCTCCAGCGTGTCTCGGATGTCCATGAGGCTATCGCCAAGTCCAACGATTCCCGTTATGGCCTCAACGCTTCGCTGTGGACCTCCCCGCGTCGTGCAAAGGAGCTGGCTCCACAGCTTGAGGCCGGCACCGTCAATGTCAACGATGGTTTTGCTGCGGCCTTCGCGTCTGTCGATGCCCCGATGGGTGGTTTCAAGGATTCGGGTGTGGGCCGTCGTCAAGCAGCGGGCGGCTTGCTGAAGTACACCGATGCGCAGACGGTGACCGTGCAGCGTCTTTCCCCGGTGTCGATGCCACAGATGCCGCGTGAGCTGTACTCGAAGGTGTTCAACACGGCACTTGTTCTCGGCAAGAAGTTCAACGTCCTGCCGTAATACGTGTGGAGCGCACACAAATAGCAAAAGGCCAGGCAGAAAAACGCTTCTACCTGGCTTTTTGGTGCCCCCAGTGGGACTCGAACCCACACTGAAAGGATTTTAAGTCCTCTGCCTCTGCCAATTGGGCTATAGGGGCCCCTAAGAAAGATTAATGGGCGATATGGGTGTCTACCAAACTCGCCACAATTCCGTCGAGGATATCCTTCTCGCTGATGTAGAAAAAGCGCTGCTCTTCCTTGGCTGCCTCGGAAAGTGGCAGTGCCTCAAACATGTCCATCAGACCGTCAACAATGATGGAACCACCGGCGAAGACATCCGCGCGTTTCGGGTGCATGACCGGATTCGCAGCAAGGGATTCCGCATCGGTCTCGACGACGGATGCTGTCAACGCACGCAACGCCGCAAAGCGCAGCTGCGACAGGTGGATTGCCTCCGGGTCGTAGGTTTCTAGGCCCTGTGCCAGCGCCGACAGGGTGGTGAAGGTCCCGGCGCAGCCGACGATGGTGCGAGCCTTGTCGACAGGCACCTTCGCAATAATCTCGTCGGCCAGTTCCGCAACATACGAACGCGCCTCCTGGACCTGCTCCGCCGTCGGCGGCGAGGCCTGCAGGAACCGTTCGGTCAAGCGCACACTGCCCATAGCCACGGAATCAGAGCCGGCTACCGTACCATCGTGGTCACCGACAATAACCTCGGTGGAGCCGCCGCCGACGTCGATGACGCAATACGGACCCAGCTCGGGTTCCAAGTCATCGACTGCCCCGCGGAAGGACAGCGCGGCTTCCTCGTCGCCGGAAATAACCTCGGCCTCTGCACCCCACGGAGCGAGAATCTCGCGGGTCATGGCGAAGAAATCGTCGCGGTTGCTTGCGTCGCGCGTCGCCGATGTCGCCACCATTCGGACTGCTTGCACTTTTTCGACTTGCATAAGCTCTGCATACTTCGTCAGAGCCTCCCGCACGCGCTCCAGTGCCTCCGGGGCCAGCATGCCAGTGGCATCCACGCCCTGGCCAAGGCGGACGATTTCCATCAGTCGGTGCAGTTCTGTGATTTCGAGAACTCCATCGACGACCTCGACCCGGCTGATAAGCAGGCGAAGCGAGTTAGTGCCGCAGTCGACGGCAGCGAGGGTCGTCATTTATCCCTCCACCCCCGGATACGCAATACCGAGCTCGGCAATCGTGGGCCAGTCCGCGGGAATCGCAGTGCCGCGCAGCTTCTCGTTCTCCGCCGCCAGCGCCACCGACTCAGTACCCAGTCGGAAGTGATCCGGCCCCTTGGCCAGCGCGTAGGCAATAAGAACGTGTAGGCACTTCACGCGCGTCGGCATGCCGCCACCGGAGAAGTCCGTGCCCAGGTCTTCCATCTCATTGCGCTCCGCCAGAAACGCCTCGTGTGCACGCTGGTAATCAGCGGCAAGCTCTTCGTCACTTTCCAGACGCGCGGTCATTTCCTTCATCACGCCGGTCGTCTCCAACCGGGAGGCCTCCGCGGTGAGTCGCGAATCAGTCAGGTAAAAGAGCGTGGGAAACGGAGTGCCATCGTCCAAACGAGGCTTCGTCTTGACCACACCAGGAGTGCCGTCGGGGCTGCGGTAAGAGATGTCCACTACACCCCGTGGTTCACGTCCGAGCTGCTCCGCTATCACTTCCAAATCTGCGGTATCCACAGACATCGGTCACACTCCTTTTGCTTCCGTTTTACTGACACATAATCTCACAGTCGCCTTACAAGCGCGTTGTTTCGCTTTACGACGGCACACTCCGCCACGCATGCAACCTCACCGAGAGCCCTACGGAGATTTAGGACTCCGGTACCGTCGGCAAGCTCTCGGGCTTCGTTGCCTGATCGCGCCCCGGATTAGGGCGAGTCTCTTCAGGTTCGGGCGGGATGGAAATGGAATCCCACAGAGTCTCGTACCACTTCTTGGCCTGGTGCTGCGGAATTTCCTCGGGCTGCGTCACAGGCTGTTCGCCCACTGCCGGATCGAGGATACGGAATGGGGTCTCCCCCGGCTCTACCAGCCCCAGGCGCAGGCGTGCCTGCTCCCTGATATAGGCAGGGTTGGAGTAAAGCTCCTTTTCATCCTCTAGCTGCTCAATTCGCTGTTCCATGCGCGCAATATTGTCCTGCGTTGCGGCTACATCCGCCTGCTGTTGTGCAAAAGTCCGCAGCGGGATTGCGAGAACAGAAACTAAGAAAAGCACCAGCAGACCAATACCGATCTTCTGTGCCGTGCTCAGCGAGCGCATTCCCGATGCGATTGCCGCTGCCGAACGCTGCCCCGCCCCTGCAGGGCGCGACTGTGTTCCGCGACGAAATCGGTCCGATGCACTCATGCCCCACACTCTACCCGACCGCCAGCCGATGAAATAACAAAAACCCGCCCACAACCACGTGTGTGGTGCGGGCGGGCAGTGCTAGACGCAGCTTTCGCAGCGCCTCAGCTCTTTACTTGAAACGCGGGAAAGCGCTGCGGCCAGCGTAGACTGCGGCATCGCCGAGGTACTCTTCGATGCGTAGCAGCTGGTTGTACTTAGCAACGCGCTCGGAGCGAGCCGGAGCACCGGTCTTGATCTGGCCACAGTTGAGACCGACGGCCAGGTCAGCGATGGTGGTGTCCTCAGTCTCACCGGAGCGGTGCGACATCATGGTCTTGTAACCGGCGTTGTGGGCCATTGCGACGGCCTCGAAGGTCTCAGACAGGGAACCGATCTGGTTGACCTTGACCAGCAGAGCGTTAGCGGCCTTCTTCTCAATGCCCTCAGCCAGACGCTTCGGGTTGGTAACGAAGAAGTCATCGCCGACAATCTGGACCTTGTCACCCAGCTGAGCGGTCAGCTTGGTGTAGCCCTCCCAGTCGTCCTCCTGCAGCGGATCCTCGATGGAGACGATGGCGTAGTTCTCAACGAGGTCGGCGTAGACAGCTGCCATCTCCTCAGAGGTGCGCTCGCCACCTTCGAAGTGGTACTTTCCGTCCTTGTAGAACTCGGAAGAAGCGACGTCCAGAGCCAGAGCGACGTCGTCGCCCAGCTTGTAGCCAGCGGCCTCAATTGCTTCAACAATCAGGTCCAGTGCAGCCTTGGTGGATTCGACCGACGGAGCGAAGCCACCCTCGTCGCCGAGACCAGTGGACAGTCCCTTGTCCTTAATGACCTTCTTCAGCGCGTGGTAGACCTCAGCGCCGACGCGCAGTGCTTCCTTGAAGGTCGGAGCACCAATCGGAGCAATCATGAACTCCTGGACATCAACACCGGAGTCAGCGTGCTCGCCACCGTTGAGAATGTTCATCATCGGAACCGGAAGAATGTGGCCGTTCGGGCCGCCGACGTAGCGGAACAGGTCGAGGCCAGCGGACTCAGCAGCGGCCTTGGCAACGGCCATGGACACACCGAGAATGGCGTTGGCACCCAGACGGGACTTGTTTTCAGTGCCGTCCAGCTCAATCATGGTCTTGTCAACGAGACGCTGATCCTCAGCTTCGAGGCCGATAATTGCGTCCTCAATCTCCTCGAGCACCGCGCGGACAGCCTTCTGGACACCCTTGCCCAGGTAACGATCCTCACCATCGCGGAGCTCGTGAGCCTCGTGTACACCGGTAGAGGCACCGGACGGAACCGCAGCGCGGCCCACAGCGCCGTCTTCCAACAGCACCTCAACCTCAACGGTCGGGTTACCACGGGAGTCCAGAATTTCGCGTGCGTTCAACTCGATGATTGCAGCCATAGGTCACCTTTCCGCCGGAACCGTTCCGGCACATGACTCCAATTGTGGCACGGTTTGCCAACCTTCGCCTTAAATCCTTTTCACCCTATGCGGGCTGATTCAGCGCATAGTTCGCCGCAGCGTCCCGGACATCGCGAAGATACTGCTCAGATTGGTTATATGAGCGAATTGCAGATGCCCACCCTTCCGGGGTGGCGAGGTCGCGTTCCCCACTGCAGAGCATCCGTGCGGTTGTCGCAGTCGCGTCGTCGATGTTGTTGGGGTCGGCGACACCATCACCCGAAGCATCCATCGCAAAGCGATGCCATGTCTCGGGAATAAACTGCATCGGCCCCACAGCGCGGTCATACTCTGTGTCACCGTCGAGTTCGCCATTGTCAGTATCGAGAACCTCGGCGAAGCCATTCGTGCCGTCCAGCGGCGGGCCGATAATCGTCGGACGCACTACCCCATCGGCACCGATATGCGCCGGCTTGAGCCAATTGCCCGAGTACGTGCCATGATTAGTCTCCACCTTGCCCAGTCCTGCAAGCGTGTTCCACTCCAGGTGGCAGTTCGGGAACTGTTCGGCCGCAATCACATATGCGTTGCCGTAGGCGCGGAGGGCGTCCTCAGAAATCCCCGTCTTCGGGGAAATCTGCTGCGCCCACTGTCGGAGCTGTTCAGAGGTGCGCCCGGGCGCGTTGACATCAATCATCGGCGGTGGCTCAGCCGCGGCAGGCGGCACATTGTCCGGAATCGGCTTCTTGGTCAACGACGGGATAACGGGTCCAGTGAACATCGCCAACGCCCCAACCGTGCCAATGATAATCAGCACCGCCAGGGAGGTTAGACCGAGGCAGCCACAGCCTCGCGAGGACTTCTTTTTCCCCCTACTGCGGCCACGCGACTTCGCCCCGCGGGGTGCGGGGTGCGCGTATTCATCAAAGGGAGAATTAGAAGGCATGGGGAATTACTCTACGGGGTGAACCGTAAAAATCACTCAAACCCGAGGACAGAAATCACTTTTGTTGGAAACTAGCTGTCGCTTTCCGACGGGCCGAGGTCCTCAGCCCCTTCGTTATCTTCGCTGCCCGCTGCCCACTGCTCAGCACTACCGGCCTGCTGATTCTCCATCTGGGCCAGCTCAGCCAGGAATGCGCGTGAAGCCTGTCGGGTCCGCTCTTCAGCACCGGACTCAGTCTCCAGTCCCGGGGTCGGGACCAGAATCTCCACTGGAATGTCGGCATCGGACAGTCCCAGCGCACGTGCGCGGCGGATGGCTTCCTCAGCCAAAGTCAGAGCTGGCAACTGCGTAGCCGGGTTCGAGCGCGGACGTCCGCGGCCGTAAGTCCACAGTCGCTCCTGCTCTTCCTCCGAGACCATTTCTCCCTCGGCCACAGTGCCGTCGAAGAGGTACGGCTGACGAGCTCGCATCTTCAAAATAAAGTCGGTCGCCACGTCGTCGAAGTCGAAGTCCTCAGCGATTTCAGCGTGGAAGAGGACTTGCAGCAGCAGATCTGACAGCTCGCTACGAATGTCACCGCCTTCGTTGACTGCATCGACAAACTCGTAGGTCTCTTCAATGAGATACGGCAGCAGGCTCTTGTGCGTCTGGCGAGCTTCCCACTGCCCCGTGCGCCGTGCGGCCGCCATGATGTCCACCGCCTCGACGACGTGGGGCAGACGAGCTGCGGCAAGCTGTTCCTGCGGAGTCAGCGGTTCTGCCACTGGTTCCGGTTCTTGTTCCGGCGCCGACTCCTGCACTGGAGCCGCTGCAACCGGAGGGGCCGGGTCCGCTGGAGCTGCTGGGTCCGGCGCATCATCCAGCTCGACCGAGTAGACTTTCTCGCCCGCATCGAGGCGATCGAGTACCTCGTCATTTTCCATATCGGTGGTGACCAGAATCTCCGCCTGGGACACCGAGTGCCCACCGGCGTCGGCGATTGCCCAGCGCACACGGATCGGGACTTCTTCGGTGTAGCTGACTTCACCGGTCAGCAGGCTAGCGGCTTCCAGCGGAATTGCAGTTGGAAAGCGGCTATCGAGCTTGATGATAGTCATACGGTTTCTAGTCCTTTCCCATGTGCGAGATATCCATACGTGGAATTCCCGCCATCGATGTCAAGAAGTCTGCTACCCACTGCACCAATGCAATATCGCGGACAGGTTTTGCCCGCAACCCTCGCCCTTCCTTCGGCATTCCGACGGAAACCGTGCGCGTTGCCGCACGATAGGTCGCCTGTGGATACAGGCGCTTGAGACGCACCTGCTTGGAGTCAGCAAGCTCCATAGGGGTTATTCTAATGTGCGCCCCCATGGCTTGAACTTCATGCACGCCGAATTCCCGGCAAATAATTCGAAGTCGTGAAATAACCGCTAGTCTCTCCACCTCAATGGGTGGGGTTCCGTATCGGTCGACGAGCTCTTCGAGCACTACGTCGATATCGTCCAGCGCACTGGCGGCAGCAAATTTGCGGTACGCCTCTAGACGTAGGCGTTCCGACGACACATATTCGGCCGGAATATTCGCATCCACCGGCAAATCAATCCGAACTTCCTTCGGTTCGTTATCGGAAGCATCCGGAGTTTCACCATCGGCCACTGCCTTCAGTGCAGCCACGGCCTCGCCAACCAGTCGGACGTACATGTCGAAGCCGACGCCGGCAATGTGACCGGACTGCTCCGCACCGAGGATATTTCCGGCTCCACGCATTTCCAAGTCCTTCATGGCCACGGCCATACCGGCACCCAAGTCATTGTTCTGCGCGATCGTGGACAGACGGTCGTAGGAAGTCTCCGTCAGCGTCTGATTCTCCGGGTAGAGGAAGTAGGCATAGGCGCGCTCACGGGAACGGCCCACGCGACCACGCAGCTGGTGCAGCTGGGAAAGACCCATATGGTGGGCGTTTTCCACAATCAACGTATTGGCGTTGGCAATATCCAGGCCGGTCTCCACGATGGTGGTACACACCAGAACGTCGTACTCGCGCTGCCAGAAGCCATCGACCGTGCGCTCCAGCTGCTCCTCCCCCATCTGACCGTGGGCCACCACCACACGGGCCTCGGGCACCAAATTGCGGATATTCTGGGCGACCTTGTCAATGGTTTCCACCTTATTGTGCAGGTAGAACACCTGGCCGTCGCGAAGCAGCTCGCGCCTGATAGCAGCGGCGACCTGCTTGTCAGACTGCGCGCCGACGTATGTCAGCACCGGGTGGCGGTCCTGCGGCGGGGTGAGAATCTGGCTCATCTCGCGGATGCCGGCAATCGACATTTCGAGCGTGCGCGGAATTGGCGTTGCGGACATGGTGAGCACGTCGACGTGGTGACGCAGCGCCTTGATGTGCTCCTTGTGCTCGACGCCGAAACGCTGCTCCTCGTCAACGATGACCAGACCGAGTTCTTTCCACTGCACGCCGGTCTGCAAGAGACGATGCGTGCCGATAACAATATCGACCGTCCCATTCTTCAACCCTTCGAGAACCTCTTTGGAGTCCTTCGGCGAGGTGAAGCGGGACAGCCCGCGGATGGTGACTGGGAAGCCCTCCATACGCTGAGTGAAAGTAGTCAAATGCTGCTGTGCCAACAGCGTGGTCGGCACCAACACTGCTACCTGACGGCCATCTTGAACCGCTTTGAAAGCAGCACGCAGTGCCACCTCGGTCTTGCCGTAGCCGACATCGCCGATGAGCACGCGGTCCATCGGTACCGGCTTTTCCATGTCGGACTTGATTTCGTCGATGGCCTGCAGCTGGTCCTCAGTCTCGGTGAAGGGGAAGTTATCCTCCATCTCCTGCTGCCACGGCGTATCCGGCGCGAACGCGTGGCCCGGCGCGGCTTGACGCTCGGCGTAGAGCTTGACCAGCTCTTCCGCAATCTCGCGGACAGCACCACGGGCCTTGCGCTTGGTGGACTTCCAGTCCGAGCCGCCCATCTTCGACAGCGCGGGCTTTTCGCCGCCGACATAGCGCGACAGCAGATCCAGGCTCTCCATCGGCACGTAGAGCTGGTCCGAGGGGCCTCCGCGCTTGCTCGGTGCGTACTCGAGCACCACGTACTCGCGGCGAGCCTGATCCTCGCCCGTGCCGATGGTGCGCTCAGTGAGCTTCACAAATCGACCGATGCCATGAGTGTCGTGTACGACGTAGTCGCCGGCCTTCAGTGCCAGCGGATCCACGCGACCACGGCGCTTCGCCGGTTTACGGCGACCACCAAGGGCACCTTCCGCGATGCGGTTACCCGTGATGTCCTGCTCAGTAATCAGAGTCAGCGCGCCACCGGGAATACGCGGGAACACCAGGCCGCCGTGCAAAACACCCTGGTAGACGGTAATTCTTCCGGACTCGGGATACTCCGGGCCCGCCGCCATGCGCGTCGCAATTCCGGCTTCCCTAAACCTTTCCGCTTGCCGACGCGCTCCCGCGGGCGTCGCCGCCACGTACGCCACTCGTTCCCCCGCGACCGTGGCATCGCGCAGCTGCTTCATCAGGTGACCGATTTCCTTCAGGTCACCCCGCGGCGCGGGCCCAGGCTCAAAGGTCAGCGGCAGCACATCATCTTCGGTAACTCCCGTCTCCAACATGCCGGGCGGGGAAATATGCCACGAAGTAGGCATCGGGATAGAGGCCAAGCTGCGGTAGGCGCTGGGTTCCAATCCATCGGTGGCAATTGGCGCCGAGCCACCCATCGCGGCGGTTTCCCAGGCCGCGGCCATGAATTCCTCGCCTGCACTGATGAGGTCCTGCGCACGGGAGCGAATGCGCTCCGGCCCGCACATGAGCACATGCGTTTTCTCCGGCATGACCTCGGTGAGCATCTTCATCGGATGCTGACTAATCAGCGGGATCAGCGACTCCATGCCCTCGACCCACTGGCCATCTCCGATGCGGGTGAGCATTTCTTGGACCTGCCCAGAGCGCGTGGTGGCGAGTTTCTCGGCGGCGGCCTTCACGTCGTCGTCGATAAGCAGTGCGCGACACGGGAAGATATCCAGCTGGTCGACTTCAACTTCAGAAATCGTGCGCTGGTCAGCGACGGAAAAGGCGCGCAGGTCAGTGACTTCGTCGCCCCAGAGCTCGATACGCACCGGCAGCTCTTCGGTCGCCGGGAACACATCGACGATGCCGCCGCGCACGGCAAACTGGCCACGCCTGCCGACCATGTCCACATGCGAATAGCCGTGATGCACCAGCCGCTCAACCAGGTTCTCGCAGTCCTGGTCCAGCTGGATGTGGATGGGCGCGCTGGCTTCAGCCTCGAGGTCGTCCACAATCGGCTGCACCAACGAGCGCACCGCCGCAATCAGAACGTCGACTTTGCCTCGGCGAACGTCGTAAAGCGCTTTCCGACGCTGCGCCACAGTATCCACGGCCGGCGAAAGCTTCTCATGCGGGAGCGTCTCCCACGAGGGGAACATAGCTACACGGTCGCCGATCATCGACTTGACCTCGGCAGTCAGGTCCTCCGCCTCACGGCCAGTAGCCGTGACGACCAGCACCGGCACCTTCGTGGACATGGCGTAAATAAGGTGCGAACGCACCGCGTCCGCACCCGTGAGCGCCAGCTCGTCTTCGCCGATGCGCCCGAGCACGCCGACAAATTGAGGATCCGTGACAACGAGGCTTTCCAGCCCCGATAGCGGGTTCGGCAGAATGCTGGGTGTGGCTTTCGCCGAGGAAGACGCAGAAGTTGGCATAGCCCCAATATAACCATGCACCCCGGATTCACCCTGCGTGCTGGTTAGCCGTTCTCCGCCACCTGCATCGGGTCTGCTGCAGCACCTGCTCCGAACTTCGCGCCCTCAGCGGCCGCTGGCACATCAGCGGAGCCATGCAGAGTCGGGGCCCCCTCCATGCCGGCCAGCCCGTTCCAGCACAGGTTCACGATGTGCGCCGCCACCGTCTCCTTATCCGGACTGCGCTTCTCCATCCACCAGCGAGCGGTCTGCGAAACCATACCGACCATGCAGTTTCCGTAGAGCACCGACATGGCCGGGTCGAAGCCAGCGCGTTTGAAAGCCTCGGCGAGGATAGGCGTAACCGACTCAGTGGCATTATTCAGCAACGTCTCATAGCCACCCGCCACACCGGGGTCGCGAGAAATAATGGAGAATCCCTCCGGGTTTTCCTCGACATAAGTCAGCAGTGCCAACACCGCCTGCTCGATGCGGTAACGCGAGCGCCCCAGGGACAACGCTTCCCTAATCGTGGCCTCCAGGGTCTTCATCTCCTGGTCGACGACTGCCTGGTAGAGCCGCTCTTTGGTACCAAAATGTTCGTAGACAACCGGCTTTGACACCCCGGCTGCGGCAGCGATCTCCTCCATTGAGGCGGCATCAAGCCCCTTGGCGGCAAAGATTCCACGGCTGACTTCTGTCAGCTGAGCTTTGCGCTGTGGACCGGTCATACGTCGTCTCGGAGAATTAGAGGCCATGCTTTTAGATTAGTGGCTAAAGTCTTGCTATCGTATATCGCAGGCGCAAGCGAGCCGGCTGAGTCGACTCAGCCATGCAATTTTTTCGCGTTCGCCCCATTCTCCCATGGTGTAATGGCAACACTCCGGTTTTTGGTACCGGCATTCTAGGTTCGAGTCCTGGTGGGAGAGCAAGCGGGGGGCCGGCCCCTTAATTAAGAAGTGACTTTTCGCCCCGCCGTGACCGTGATGCACCCTGACCGAGGAGTAGCAAGTTTCATGTCAAACGGTTCGGCCACCGCTGTGGTCATTCTCGCCGCGGGTCAAGGCACCCGAATGAAATCCGATACGCCGAAAATGCTGCACGCTATCGGCGGTCGTACCATGTTGGAGCACGCGCTCTATGCCGCCAAGGGCATTAGTCCGGAAGAGATTGCTGTTGTCGTTGGCCACCAGCGCGAAAAGGTAATCGACGCCATCGGCACCTGGACAGAGAAGGCCGAGCACTCCAACGACGTCGTCATTGCCCCGCAGGAAGAACAAAACGGTACCGGCCACGCTGTTCAGTGCGCACTGGAACACCCTGAGCTGCAGAATTTCGATGGCACCATCTTGGTAACCACTTCCGATGTTCCGCTGCTGGATTCCGAAGCGCTCCAGGCGCTGCTCGAAGAACACAACCGCAAGCCACGCGCTGCCGTGACCGTGCTGACCTCCACTGCTGAAAACCCGCATGGTTACGGTCGCATCGTTCGTAACGCCGACGGCGAAGTTCTGCGCATCGTGGAGGAAAAGGACGCCTCCGACGAGGAACGTGAGATCACCGAGGTCAACTCCGGTGTCTACGCATTCGATGCCGAAACCCTGGCAAACGCCCTCAAACAGTTGGACACCAACAATGCCCAGGGCGAGCTCTACCTCACCGATGTCATTGGCATCGCCCGTGAGGCTGACCGCTCAGTGCGCGGCCACCGCCTCGCCGACGCCACCGTCGTCGCCGGTGTCAATGACCGCGTACAGCTGGCTACCCTTGGCCGCGAGCTCAACCGCCGCACCTGCGAGGAAGCTATGCGCGCGGGTGCCACTATCGTCGATCCGGACACCACGTGGATTGATGTTGAGGTGGAGATCGGACGCGATGTCACGATTCTGCCGGGCACCCAGCTGCACGGCAAGACTGTGATTGGCGACGGGGCCACCGTGGGACCGGACACGACACTGACCAACATGGTCGTCGGCAAGCGCGCCAGCGTCGTGCGTACGCACGGTTCCGATTCGGAGATCGGCGAGGATGCGACGGTCGGACCGTTCACCTACATTCGCCCGAACACCAAACTCGGTGACGGCGCGAAGCTCGGTGGCTTCGTAGAGGCGAAGAACGCGCAGATTGGAAACGGTTCGAAGGTTCCGCACCTGACCTACGTCGGCGATGCGGAGATTGGCGAGCACTCCAACATTGGTGCCTCCAGCGTGTTCGTGAACTACGACGGTGTCAACAAGCACCGCACCGTTATCGGCTCGCATGTTCGCACCGGCTCCGACACCATGTTCATCGCTCCGGTGACCGTGGGTGATGGTGCGTACTCAGGTGCAGGTACTGTTATTAAGGACGACGTTCCTCCGGGAGCATTGGCGGTCAGTGGTGGCCGTCAGCGCAACATCGAGGGATGGGTCGAGCGGAAGCGTCCAGGTACCGCTGCTGCTGAGGCAGCGCAGGCGGCGCAGGTAGCTGACAACGCTGACAACAACAAGGAAGACCAGGAAGGCTAGACGGCAGATGACCGGCCAGTGGATCGATAACCAAAAGAACCTCATGCTCTTCTCCGGAAGGGCACACCCGGAATTGGGCGAGGCAGTTGCCAAGGAGCTCGGCACAGAGCTGACCCCGATGACCGCTCGTGATTTTGCCAACGGCGAAATCTTCGTGCGCTACGAGGAATCCGTCCGCGGTTCCGATGCCTTCGTGCTACAGGCACACCCGGCACCGCTGAATAAGTGGCTCATCGAGCAGCTGATTATGATTGACGCGCTCAAGCGCGGTTCGGCCAAGCGCATCACCGCTATCCTGCCGTTCTTCCCATACGCCCGCCAGGACAAGAAGCACCGTGGCCGTGAGCCGATTTCCGCTCGCCTGGTCGCTGACCTGCTCAAGACCGCCGGCGCTGACCGCATCGTCTCCGTGGACCTCCACACCGACCAGATTCAGGGCTTCTTCGACGGCCCGGTCGATCACATGCACGCCATGCCGATTCTGTCGGAGTACATCAAGAAGAACTACTCCCTGGACAACCTCGTCGTGGTCTCCCCTGACGCCGGCCGTGTGAAGGTTTCCGAGAAGTGGGCCAACACCCTGGGCGATGCCCCGCTGGCTTTCATTCACAAGACCCGTTCCGTCGATGTCGCGAACCAGGTTGTCGCCAACCGTGTGGTCGGCGAGGTCTCCGGTAAGACCTGTCTACTCATCGACGACATGATTGACACCGGCGGCACCATCGCCGGCGCTGTCAAGGTGTTGCGTGAGGCTGGCGCTGAGGATGTCATCATCGCTACCACGCACGGTGTCTTCTCTGACCCAGCTCGCGAGCGCCTGTCGAAGTGCGGTGCCCGCGAGGTCATCACCACCGATACTCTGCCGCAGTCCACCGAGGGCTGGGACAACCTGACCGTCCTGCCAATTGCGCCGCTGCTGGCTAAGACAATCCACGAGATCTTCGAAAACGGTTCCGTCACCACTCTCTTCGAGGGTCAGGCATAAGCTCTTTCCGCTTGCCGACGGGCACCCCGCCGCGACCAGCAACCTAGTTTTGCTGGTGGTGGCGGGGTTTGCTGTTTGACCTGTTAGTCCACTACAATTTTTCCGGTAAGTCTCGGCGAGGGCGACCACAGTAGGTGGTAGCCGTTATCGACGCGACGCTCGCAGCCCAACTTTTGCGCCCACGGTGGCATGGATGCGGCACGTGCTCGACTCGACGACTCAGTATCGAATCGTTTAGGAGTCCATTTTCATGGCAAAGCCCAACATCATCAAGATTGATGCTCGTAACCGCACCGAGTTCGGCAAGGGTGCCGCTCGCCGTGCTCGCGTTGCTGGCGACATCCCGGTTGTCATCTACGGCGCTGACCTGGATGCTCCGAAGCACATCCTCGTTGACACTCTGGATTTCCACGCTGTCATCCGTAACCACGGTGTCAACGCTGTTCTGGACGTCAACATCGAGGGCGAGTCCCAGCTGTCCATGGTTAAGGCTGTTGACCAGAACCCGCTGACTCTCGACATCGACCACGCTGACCTGCTCGCCATTCACCGTGACGAGAAGGTTGAGGTTGAGGTTCCGGTCACCCCGACTGGCGAGGTCGCTCCGGGCGCCCTGCTCACGCAGGATGCCGAAACCATTCTGGTCAACGCACCGGTTCTGGCCATTCCGGAAGAGATCGAGGTCTCCGTCGAGGGTGCAGAGGTCGGCACCATGATTCACGCCGGCGACGTTACCCTGCCAGAGGGCCTGGTCCTCACCGACGACGCTGACCTGCTCATCTTCAACATCGTCGAGCCGGAGGAGGAGCCGGCTGGTGACGTCGATGCCGACATCGAGGGCATGGGCGAGGCTGAGACCCCGGATGAGCCAGCTGAGGAATCCGCTGAGTAATGTAAGCGCTGAATAGCTCTAGCTGACTGAGCCAATACAGGCTTTCACGCTTAGCTAACAAAAAAGGGACGGACGCTCTTGTCCGTCCCTTTTTTGCACTCCCCAAAACCAAAAGATTGCTTACCGTGTGCCAAGATTGAACTCATGAACGCCTCCACCACGCCTCTACTTGTCGCGGGCCTCGGCAATCCTGGGCCCAAATATGAACTCACCCGCCATAACGTCGGACATCTGGTGCTAGATGAACTAGCTAGCCGGACTTTTCCGATGCCGTCGTCGTTTAGCGTGCACAAGAAGTCCAACGCTGAGATTGTGCAGACTAGGTTTAAAACCTCCGATGGTGGCGAGCGACAGGTGATTCTGGCTAAACCCCGGACGTATATGAATCTGTCGGGTGGGCCGGTCGCGGCGCTGGCGAAGTTCTTCAACATCGCACCTACCGACGTCGTGGTGGTCCACGATGAGCTGGATCTGGACCCGGGCGTGGTCCGGCTCAAACGTGGCGGTGGCGAGAATGGCCACAATGGGCTGCGTTCGACCTCGAAGTCATTGGGCACGAAGGACTACATGCGCGTGCGCATTGGCATTGGTCGTCCTCCGGGCCGCCAGGATCCAGCTGATTATGTGCTGCGCAATTTCAATGCCAAGGAGCGCGAGGAACTCGCTTTCACCCTGCCCACCGCGGCGGAGGCAGTGGAGCTAATCGCCAGCCACGGGCTGGAAATTGCTCAGAACCAGGTGCACGGGCGGTAGCAGATAGAGGCAAATGGCAGCAACGAGCCCCCCTTCCCTCCCAACTTTCACTGGGATGAGAAAAGGGGGCTATTTTCGCGTTCCCGGGAGCTTCAGTCTTTACAGCTCGTCGGTGTTCGTGCTGCTCGGCGTTTTCGTCGGCGGTTTCGCTCTGTCCACCGAGCGCCTGGCGGTGGGATTCGGGAAGCTGCGGCAGGGCGCCCGTGAGGGCATCAACCAGGTGATGAGGATCAGGCGCCCGGGGAGCTCCCCGTCCGGCACGCCCACGACTCGGCGTAGCGACCGCCCTTCGCCAGCAATTCATCGTGCGTGCCCCGTTCTGCGACCGTCCCGTCCTCCGAAAGCACGACGATGAGGTCGGCATCGCGGACGGTGTGCAGGCGATGGGCGACGACGATCACAGTGTGATCGCCGCGCAACGCCTCCATCGTGCCGACGATCGCCCGCTCAGTGGCCGCATCCAGCGAGGACGTCGGCTCGTCGAGAAGCACCACCGGGGAATCCTTCAGAAGCGCCCGGGCGATGGCGAGGCGCTGCCGCTCACCTCCCGACAGCAGCGTCCCCTCCTCCCCCACCGGGGTATCCCACCCGGAAGGCAGCAGCTCCACGATGCGGTCCACCCCGGAACGCCGGGCAGCCTCGCGCAAGCGGTCCCCGTCACCGGGCCTGGAACCGAATCCGGGGTCGGCGAAGACCACGTTGTCCCGCACGGACGCGTCGAAAAGAAACGTCTCCTGGAACACCGGGGTCACCAGCGCGTTCACGCCGTCGGTGCCGATCCGAGGCAAGGGCACCCCGCCGATGAGGATCTCCCCCGAGTCCGGATCATGAAAACGCGACAGCAGCCGCATGACCGTCGTTTTGCCCGCCCCCGACGGTCCCACTACGGCAACCAGCGCTCCCTGAGGCGCACGGAAGCTGACGTCGTCGAGAACCTTCTTATCTCCGTACCCGAAGCTCACGCCGCGGAACTCCACGTCATGCCCGTCGGGCAGCTCCGGTGCGGCAGGTTCAGGAAGAGCGGGGATTGCCCGCAGGTCACGCAACGCAGCCAACGTGTTGCGGCCCGCACCGAAACCGCCGGACAACGCTCCCGCCGTGGTGATCGGTCCGGTGAACTGGACGAGCACGATGAGTATCGGCGCCAAATGCGCCGGCGCCATCCCGCCCGTCGCGGCGACTGC
Organism: Corynebacterium sp. HMSC074C03; assembly: GCF_001838285.1. Classification (NCBI taxonomy): domain Bacteria; kingdom Bacillati; phylum Actinomycetota; class Actinomycetes; order Mycobacteriales; family Corynebacteriaceae; genus Corynebacterium; species Corynebacterium sp. HMSC074C03. The sequence continues at coordinate 60,300 of NZ_KV836204.1, forward strand.
CACGGCGACGATCACCGCCGCCGTGAACACCGCATGGACGACCGAACTCAACCGTCCGATGGCCGCCCCCTGCGTCGACGTCGCCTTCGCGAACGCATCGTGTTGGGCCCGGATTGCCTCATCCACCATCGCGTCCGCCGCCGAACCGTCGCTCGCGGCGCGAATCGCCTGCTGGCAGCGGGTGAACTCGATCAGCCTGCCGGAGACGGCAGCGACGGCGTCAGCATGCGCTTCGTCCGACTCCCCGCCGACCCGGCCAATGGCCCGGTAGGCGAAGAAGAGCACCGGCGCCGACGCGACGAGAACCAAACCGACGCGCCAATCCACCGCCAGAATTCCGAAGGCGATGACGGTCGGCGCAACCACCGCGGCGATGACGGGCCGCAGGATCACGTGCGGCACGGACGCCGCGAACGCGATACCCGACGACGCCATCTCCGAAAAGCGGCCGGCCGTGGACTTGGTGACGTACCCGAGTGGCAACGTCAGCACCCGTTCGCCCAGGGAACGCAGCAGGGACGACAGCACCGCTGCGGAATTCGCCCTGCCGACCGTCCCCGCGGCGAGGGACAGCACCGCATGGGCGGCCGCGAGGCCGGCGATGACGCCGGTTAAACGCCACGCCGTCGCATCATCTCCCTCGGCCAGAGCCGACAGCAGCGGCAGCAGTGCGACGAACGCCGCTCCCTGGGCCAGCGCGGCAAGCGCGGCCAACGCAATGAGCCACGCCAGCGTCATTCTCGAGCGCCGATCTGTCATCGACCACAAGTCCCGAATCATCGGTTCCCTGCCTTTTCATCGTCTGATTCAGTGCCCCGCGGGGCGGATGGTTCGTCGTCGAGCGCGAACGCGCGCCACAAATCCCGGTAGCGGCCACCGCGCGCAAGCAACTCGTCGTGGGTACCCGCCTCCGCGACCGCTCCCCCATCGAGAACGAGGATGCGGTCGGCGTTGCGGATCGTGCTCAACCTGTGCGCGATCACAATCACCGTCCGCGAACGGGCCAAACGCTCGATTGCGGACTGGATGAGGGCCTCGGAAGCCGGATCCGCGTAAGCGGTTGCCTCGTCGAAGATGAGCACCGGCGCGTCCGTGACGATCGACCTAGCGATGGCCACGCGCTGCGCCTCACCACCGGAAAAGGTCACGTCGACGTTGACCACCGAATCCAGACGCTTCGGCAGCGCCGCGATGACCGCATCGAGGTTCGCGAGCTTCGCGGCCGCCATGATTTCGCCGTCGGTGGCGTCTCTCCTGGCCAGCCGGATGTTCTCCCGCAACGGCAGCGTGAGCAACTGCGGATCTTGGAACACCACCGACACCGAGCGGTGCACGTCGCGCACGGCAATGTCGCGAAGATCGGCGCCGCCCAGCAGCACCGAGCCTTCGACGGGGTCGTGGAAACGCGCCAACAGCCGGGCGACGGTGGACTTTCCGGAACCGGAGGACCCCACCAGCGCAGTGAGGGTCCCCGGTTCGAACGTCGCGGACATCCCGTCGAGGACCCGCGGCCCATCGCCGTAGGAGAAGACCAGGTTCCGGACCTCGAGCGCGCCTCCGCGCACGGGCACCGGATCGGCGGGCTCGGCGATCGGCGGCGTGCCCAGCACCTCCGCGATGGACTTCAGGGCGGCAATCCCCGCGATGATGGGTTCGGAGTTCATGGCTACCCGCACGATCGCCGCGGAGAGTCCAAGGCCGAGAACCAGCCCGGCGACGAGACCTTCCGGTGTGCCGCCCGCGGCGTCCCGCAGAGCGAGGCCGGCGCCGCACACCACTGCGAGGACCGTGATCGGAGACGTCACCACGTCGATGAGCCCAAGATAGATGTTCGACTGCCGGGACCAGGCGGACCACGCGCGGACGAACGACGACGCCGCGGCATCGTAGCGGCCCGAGCCCTGGTTGGCGCGTCCGAAGGACTTCATCACCGGGATGCCGCGCACCAACTCGATGACCGCGGCCGTCACTCCTTCGGAGGCTCGCTCGTAGTCGCGCTGAAGGCCGGCGCCACGCGACATCATTACGCCCATCAGGGCGAAGGTGACCAGCACCGGGACGACCGCCACCGCCGCGATCCGCCAATCCACCGCGACGAGCGCGATGAGGGAAAGCAGGGGAACCAGCACCGCCACCACGGTCTCACCGACGGTGTGGCCCATGAGCTGGTGGACAGCCGCGACGTCCTTCTCAACCGACCCGATGATTCCCGACGAGCGCCGGGCGTCTAGCCAGCCCAGCGGCAACTTCCGGATTTGGGCGACCAGCCGGCGCCGGAGGTGGAGCTGCAGGTCGTTATCCGCCCGGTGCGAGAGCATGCCGGCGGCGCCGTCCGCGGCCATGCGCACCGTTGCGGCGACGACGATGACAGCCACGGCCAACCACGTCCGATGCGCCGGGGCCTCCGGGTACGTCATCGCGATGTCGATGATGCCGACCAGCGAAGCGACGGTAGCCACCGACGACAGGACGGATAACGCGACCACCGCACGCATCCGAGTCCGGATCGGGGCGAGCAGCGACCACGGGCCTACGGTCCCGTCCACAGCGCTCACTTGCCCGCCTCCCCGATCGCGCTCTTCTTCGCGAGAGTGCAGAAGTACACCATGCCGGCGCGTGAGGCTCCGCCCAGCTTCAGCCCGTTGGCTTCGGCGAGGTCATCGAGCTCGCTGCCCCGAAAAACCCGGTGGCCCATCTTCGCCATGACGGCCATGTCGACCCGCTCGTTCACGCCGGGATCCTCGGCGAACGTCTGCACGTAAGCGATGCCGCCGTCGGCGAGCAGCCCGGCGACCCGGCCGAGCGCGGCACCCGCATCCTTCATTTGGTGGAGCGCGCCGCACACCCAGATTTCATCGGTCCTGCCGGGCTCTCCCGCGAGCGGCGCGAGGACGTCGGCGACGTGGAATTCCGTCCGGCCCCGAGCCCTTCGACGGCGGCGTCCATCGGTTCACGCGCATAGCGGCTGAGGAACCTCGGCTGGACCTTGTCCTGGTAGGCCGCGAGGAGTCTGAGGTTGTTCTGGACGATCTGGGCAATCGACTTCATCTGGTTCTGTCTCCGGGGTGTGTGGGCCGCGTCCACGCGGCGGTTTCGGGTTAGGTGCTCGGGTTCGCGGGCCGTCGTCGGCGGCGATGCCCCCGTGGACGTGCCCGTCATGCAGACTCCCCCGGCCTCGTTTTCACGGCGATGCCCCACGCCGCGAGCACAGCGATGCCTAAGAACCAGGCCGCGCAGACCACCAGACCCGCAGCCCCGGTGCCGTTGACGGCCTCGCCGGCCGCGGATACGGGGGTGTGCCCGGCGATTCCGCGCAGGAGAGGACGGAAGTGGTCGGCGGGCATGAGCACCGTGTTGACGAACATCGCAACGATGATTAACGGGATGAGGGCCACGGAGCCCTGGGGGCTGGTGATGGAGAACGCGATGTACGTGCCGGTGCATGCGGCCGCCGCGGCAACCATCGCGCCGGTCATCGCGATCCTCCACCACCAGGACGCCTCAGGGGGGCTGTCGGAAAGCAAGGCGGCCACCGCCACGACGACGGCCGTCATCGCCATGATCCGGATGAACTCGGCGATGATCCGTGCGGCCGGCACGGCCGCGTACGGCGCCGGCATGGTGATCAACCGCTCGTGGAGGCCATTGCTGCGTTCAACGAGCACGGTGGACGATCCCGTGATGGCCAGGATGAACGCCCACGCCGTCACGACCAGGATGACCGCGTTCGGGAGTTCGAACTCTCCGGTGAGCTGCCTGACCAGGCCACCGAACATGCGGTTGACGATGAACAGGTACACGAGCGGAGCAATGAACGTCATGAACCAGAAGTCGGGGCGCCGCAGCCAAATGTGGGCAATGCGCCGCAGATGCACGAAGATGGGGCCGATCATGATTCGCTCCTCGAGGTGAACCGGCGGATGAACAGGACGATTCCGGCGACCGCCGCGACACCGAGCCACAGGGCGGCCTCTTCCCCGGCGCGATCCGGGAAGGCGTCCGGGGACGCCGCCCTAATCACCTCGATCACCGGCGAAAAAGGCATGTGGCGCACGACGTCGCGAAGGGAGCCGTCCAAAGCGGTCGCCGGAATGAACGCGGTGGAGAACATGAGCAGCAGCATTTCCAGCGCCTGGATCGATGAGGCCGTCGACACCGGGGCGGGCACCATCAGGATCACCCCGTCCGTGACCAGGGACAGGACCGCCGCGGCGAGCAGCGACCACAGGACAGTCCACGCGACGTCACCGATAGCCATGTCGAGGCCGCAGGACCACGCGACGACCAGCAGCGCCGCGATCGACGCGGACATCCGCAGCACATCGGTGGCGAGCCTGCCGGCGACATAGCCGCCTGTGGCCCCGGGCAACACGCGCACGCGGTCAACGAGCCCGGACTCGACGTCCTGTCCCACCGCCATCGCCGACGCCGCGGCGGTGAACATCGCCGCCTGGAACAGGCAGCCGCCGAGCACGAAACGCAGGTACCCGAAGCCGGATTGCCCCGCCGAGTACCCAAACACCGCGTACAGGCACAGCAGGAAGAGCGGCGGAACTACGAACATGGAGATCAGCGACGCGGTGTTGCGTCGCAACAGCAGCAGATCCCGACGGAGAAACGCCGCGACCGACGTCGCACTCATCGCGCCGCACCCCCTGCGTTCATCGATATGAACACCTCGTTGAGGGTGGGCGGCGACACGCTCAGCGAATCCGGCGACGCTTCCGAGGCCTCCATCGCCTGCGCCACCGCCTCGAGGACCCGCGGTCCGGGGTCGACGTCGAGGGACACCGACTTCCCCGCGACGCGGGCGCCGTCCAGGCACGTTCCCCCGAGGCAGCGGGCGAACGCCTCCGCCTCGGCGGCGGTGGCAAAGGACACGCGGAGCACGTGCGACCCGAAGTCGCGGCGCAATTCCTCCGGCGTTCCGCTGGCGACGATGCGGCGATCCTTGAGCAGATGGACGTGGTCTGCCAGCGCCTCCGCCTCTTCCAGGTACTGGGTGGTCAGCACCAGGGTCATTCCGTCGTCCCGCAGTTGCCGGATGAAGCCCCACAGCTCTTCGCGGCTGACCGGGTCCAGCCCCGTCGTGGGTTCGTCGAGGAACAGCAGCCTGGGCACGACGCACAGCGACACGGCGATGTCGAGGCGGCGCCGCATGCCACCCGAATAGGCCGACGCCAACGTCGAGGCACTGTCCGCGAGCGAGAATTGCGCGAGCAGTTCCGTCGCGCGGGCGGCCGCGGCGGCGCGGTCGAGTCCGCGCAGCCGCCCGAAGAACTCCAGGTTCTCCCGGCCGGTGAGGTTCTCGTCGATCGCCGCGAATTGGCCGGTGGTGGCAATGTCAGCGCGCACGCCCGCCGGGTCCTCTTTCACATCGCGCGAGAAGATGCTCACCTCGCCGGAGTCGGCGGTGATGAGCGTCGACAGGATTCGGATGAGGGTGGTCTTGCCTGCACCGTTGTGGCCGAGGAACGACACGATCGCCCCGGTGGGCACGGTGAAACTCACGCCGTCGAGCACATGCTTGCGCATCCGGGCACCGCGCTTTCCCTTGCGGCCGCCGTCCGGCGGGGCACCTGCCCCGCCTTCGGGCGGGGTGCCCGCTTTGCCCGCAATCGGGTAGCTCTTCGTGAGGTCGCGGACGACAATCGCCGCACCTCGTTCAGCTTGATCCGTCATCGTTTCCCCTTTCCTTTGGTATCGCAGTGGGCCGCTGTCGGCAGCGGCCCCGTGGTCGGGTTGTCATGCGGCACCTCGATATGGATGCCCGCATCGCGGGCGAAGGCGAGGACCGGTTCGAGGAGCCGGGGGTGGCCGACGAGATCCCGGCACCCCGGCGCGACCGGCTTCCCCGCGACCGCCACAACGGTGGCGGCAGCAATCGCCGCGGTCATTTTGTAGGAACCCGGGCCGGTCGCCCGGACGACGGTCGTCTCGGCCGGTGCCTGGTCACGGCCTCGAACCACCTCGGGGGATCGGCGACCACCTCGGAAACCGGCAGCAACACCTGGTCGTAACCACGAAAAAGGGCGTAGACGTGGAAGCCGATTAGCGAAAGGTTGTGGGTCAAAGGTAGCCACGTGAGCATCTTGTTCTCGTACCGGTGTGCGTGGCGTGGGATCGTCGCGTGCAGACCGTTCAGCACGGACTCGTTGGTTACGATGACACCCTTTGGCGATCCCGTGGAGCCGGACGAAAACTGGATAAGGGCTTCGCCGGCCGTCCCACCTCGCACCGGGAACGCGGGGACCGCCCCGGAGCCATCCCCGGAATCCACGTCCCCCGCCTGAGAGAAGTCCGATTCAGCATCACCCGGCATCGCCGCACCCGGTTCCGCGGCAGCGTCATTGACGATGGACACGTCGAGCAGCCGGTCCTCGCCCACGACCACGGCACCGTTTGCGCCGGTGAGCAGCGTGTGACTGCGTTCGTCGACCAGGATCGGGGCCCCGGGCATCATGTCCGAGAGCGTCCGCACCCTGTCGACGTCAACCGGGCCCGCCACCGCCTCCGCATGGACCCGGCCATACGGGACGAAGACGTCCCGCCGATTCTCGACGAAGGTGATCCCCTTTTTCGTCTCATCGGCCTTGTCCCGAAGCACGTCGCTGATGGTCCGGATCGTGTTCATTGGTACCTCTTTCGGTTGTCGGCGCCATGCCGGTGCCGGGCGGACCGGGCCGCATGGCGTGACCCGGCGGATGTGTCTGAAGGGTGGAAAGGGTGAAGAAACTGGGTGGGGCGCGTCTCCGCACAAGCTCGGAAACGCTCGCGGGCCCGGGACCCGCCGGTTCCGGGTGCCCGTCAAGTCACTGCGGACACCAGGGCGGCGACGAAGGCCGCGGCGGACGCTGCGGCCACGAACCCGTCACGCACTCGCCAGGGGTAATCGGTGCGGAAGGTGCGCCGCGGATGGCGGCCGAAGTTGCGCATCGCCAGGGTCAGGGACAGCTTTTCGGCGCAGCGCACGGCGCTGACGAACAGGGGAAAGGCGATGCGCGCGGGCGTCGTCGCGCGGATGAAGCCGGAGCGGAAAGACTGCCCCGGTCGCATCGAGCGCAATCTAATCGCCCATGTCAGATGGGGGATTTCGCTGCGCAGGAACGCCGCGATGCTCACCCCGGAAATCGCTATGGTGCACCATGTGTAGGGCACCCGGAGGCGTTGCACCATGGCGTCGAAAAGCTCCTCGACGCGCATGCACGCGGAGACCAGGACCGTCCCCGCGAACACGGCCGTCAGCAGCAGTCCGTGATGGATGCCGTGGCGGACGGCCTCCGCCGCATCCCCACCTCCGTAGAACTCGGAGCGCCACCCGAGCAGGCCGAAGAACACCCCGATTAACAGGACGAGAAGGACCTTCCCCGCCGTCGCCCGAACGTCGCGTTCCGCGATCGCAGCGAGTGCGAGGAACGCGACCCCCGTCAGGGCGAGAACGGCGTCTCCGCCGGAGAGCAGCCCGGCGACGAGGACGAGCATCACCGCCGCGACAATCGTGATGGCGTTCAACCCCGCGCGCCTTCGAGCGGCGGATCCACTGGTCCAGGGGCTTTCGTCCAAGGACGTCCGTGCGCCGGCCGCGGGCAGTGCACGATCCCGCCGGGACGACTCCGGGGAAGCCGGCACGTCGGCTGCGGGACCGGACCAGGCGACCTTCCCTTCGGCGACGATGCTCGCCCGATCCGCCCACGTTCGCGCAGCACGGCGGTCGTGGCACGTGAACACAACGGTTCCGCCGGCCCCGGCGTATTCCGCTAGGGCATCCAGTACGATGCGCGAGCTCGGCGAATCCAGGTGCGCCAACGGCTCGTCGAGAAGCAGCAAACGGCGATTGGCCGCCACCGCCAGGAAGATGCTCAACCATCTTTTCTGTCCGCCCGACAGGACGAACGGCGAGACGGGGTCAAGTGCCCGGGGGCACAGGGCTTCCCGCAGTTTCCGCAGCTCATCGGTGCCGAGTGGCCCGTGCGGGTCCGTGCCGGCCAGCGCGGAGCTGATTTCCGCGGCGACGGTCGCGCGGGTGAACTGGTGCTCGGGGTTCTGGAACGCCCACGATGCGAAGGCGTCGGGGACGCGCCAGGCGGACGCGCCGTCGATCCGGAGGTCCGCTCCCGTCTTCATCTGGCCCGACAGCACCGCCAGCAAGGTGGACTTACCGGCTCCGTTGGCGCCGACTAGGGCATGAATCTCGCCCCGTTCCAGTGTCAGATCGGCCCCGTTCAGGATCCTCTCCCCGCCTCGGGCCACGTGGGTTCCGGTCAAGGCCAGGAGTGGAACGGCATCCGCCTCCGATTCCGGATCGGGACGGTCCGGTGCCCCCGTGCCCGGCGTACTGGCGTCCGGCGTTCCGGCGGTCGCGGCCGTCGTCGCAATGCCCTTCACCGCGATGCTATCCGGCGCTCCGTGGGCGGCGACGCTCCCGTCCGCATCGAGGATCGTCACCGTGTCGACCCACCCGTCGAACGGGCGGAGGTCGTGCTCGATGAGCAGGATGACGCGCCCCGGGGCCCGCAAATCACGGATGGCGGCGAACAGCGACCGGCGACCGTCCTCGTCGACGTGGGCCGCGGGCTCGTCGAAGATCATGACCTCCGGCGCCCTGGCCACCGCACCGGCGATGGCCATCCGCTGGCGTTGCCCGCCCGACAAAGCCCACGGATCCTTCTCCGCGAGCTCTGACAGCCCGAGCTCCGATAGAGCCTCGGCTGATCGCTTGGCGACGATACCGGCTTCCACGAGGGAAAACTCGAGGGCCATGGCCACGTCATCGACGACTCGGAGCGTGAGCACCTGCGTCGCCGGGTCTTGCCCGACGAAGGTGACCCGGTCCCCGTCCACGGGGCGTTCGGTGCCGTCGGCATCGATGATGTGCACGAATCCGGCATGGTCGATGGGGATGTGCGAGGGGATCAGTCCAGCGATGAGGTGGGCCAGGCTCGTCTTTCCGCATCCCACGGGTCCCGTGATGGCGTTGATCGTGCCGAAATCGAAGGAGAGATCCACCATGTCGGGTGCCCATCGCCCATCGGCGTGCCGCACGCCCGCGCCCCTAACCCGTAACCGGGACGGGGCCGTCCCGCGTGTCGCACCGGCGCACGCGGGTGCTCCGCCGGTCACCGGGTGACCCCGCGGCTGCGAAGCCCCTTTGCGACGGCAAAGCCCAGGACCAAAAACACCAAGCTCGATGCCAAGGCTACGGCGAAGCTGATCAGGGTCATGGGCGTGGTCGGCGAGTCGACGCCGACTGCGCGCGGGGCCATCGTTCCCATCAGCGCGGAGAACAACATCGCCGAGGCCACGAACTGGGGACGCGTCCACCGCCGGTACAGGGTGACCATGAACGGAAGCTCGATGAGCAATCCTTCCATAATCAGCGCCCCGATTGCGGCGATGCCGAACGGGGTAGTCGCCGCGGACACGACGCCCATGGCAAGGCACGCGATGAGGCTCGCGCCAAGCTTGCGGACGACGATGAGGGGAACAACGCACTGCAGGAACCACAACCCGAGCGTCGCCGCGACGAGATAAACGTGGGCGATGCCAGCGAACACCTGCAGGTAGGTCAGGGGCACGATGATGAGAGACCCCGCAACGCCGATCGCGGCGGCGACGAGCATGTCGCGGGTGGATGGTCGGCCACCCGCTGCGACCGGTGCGACGTGCACCAACCGCCCGTCATCTGTCTGCGACGCCACCGCGTCCCCGACTCCCCCTCCGGAGAGGGGCTCTCCGGTCGATCCACGTTTTCCGTTCATCGTCGCCGCCTCGCTTCCGTTGCCGGTTCCCAATCGGGAACACCACCTGAAACAGAATTAGGTTAGGCAATGCTTATCGCCTTACGCAAGGCTCAATTCACTGAAATTACCCCCTCCCCCGTTACCACGATGGTGCCCCCTCACGGGGCGCGGTCACCGTGCCCGGTATGGCTTATCTGCGTGAACATTTCCATAATCCGGGGGTGTTGCCACCGGACACCGGGGACAACCGCTGACAGCTAATAGGGCCGCGGACCAAACAGAGGTCTCGTCGTAACGTGGGTGCCTGCAACGGATGTCCAAGACACCGGCGACCTGCCGCAACAGAAGGACACCATCATGGAACCGTCCGCAACACCCGAAATCATCATCGGCCTCGACGTCGGCAAAACCGGCCACCATGCCTGCGCGCTGACCAACACCGGCGAGAGAATTTACGACAAACCACTGCCCCAAGACGAAGCCGCATGGCGTGAAATCTTCGCGTCCATGCAGGCCCACGGCAGCGTTCTCATGGTCGTCGATCAACCCAACACGATCGGCGCCCTGCCCATCGCCGTGGCCCGCGACTGCGGCTGCACGGTCGGAGACCTCCCCGACCTAGCCATGC
>NZ_KV836205.1:0-2417 GCF_001838285.1 Corynebacterium sp. HMSC074C03
CTGGCACTTGACAAAAACATAGGGACACCCCCCAATAACGCGAAACGTCATTAACGCCTCGCGTTAAACGTTGAACTTGAACTAGACGGAGTGTCGTCGATAAATAACTATTCGATGCGCAAAGTACAACGAAATACCGCTAGAAACAGACAACATATGGGGGTGCACAGAAACACATATAGGTTCTGCGGAAAACCTATAGGGTGCGTCGCTAAGAACCGCTGTGCGCGAAAAACATAAAGGGTTTACGGACCCGGTCCCAGACCCCTCAATACTCTGAGCCGGAAGAATGGAAAGTGGAAGGTTGATGTATCCCCACTATTTATTTTTTCCGTTTTTCGGAGTACATCGGGAGCTACAACTGCGGACCAGCTCTGTGTGAACTAGATGAGAAGGCGCAGCAGCGAATCATCGACGCTGGACAGTTGGTGCTGCGGGCACGCGAGCGGCACCCCCAGCGGTCACTCGCGGAGCACTACAACCCGTTATCGATGGACCCAATTCTGCTCAAGGCCCACAACAACTTGGACCGGGAAGTCGATAAGGCTTTCGATGTGGCACGCAAACTCACCAACGAGCGCCAGCGCCAGGAGCTACTGTTCGCCAGCTACGGGGAGTTGGCGAGGGGCTATGTCTCCTCGCTTTCATCAAAATCGAAACCACCAGCAGGGTCGTTCCCCGTGCGGGTGATTTTGATCGGTCCCGCTGCTGGGTGTAGAACCCTGTCGCTGGCAACGCCGGGAACTATGACTGTGCCCGACGAGAACACGTCACTGCCATAACGCGGCTCACGGTAGACGAACATGGGTCGTTCACTACTACTGGTGGATTTCGGTTTTGGTGGTGGGGGGATTACCGCCGCCGGCCTCGATTTTTCCGTTGAGGAGGGCGTTGACTACTTCCCGATTGTGAAATGGGCCGATGGCGCGGTGAAGAGGAACCAGTCACCTGGAAGAGATCGATCCAGTCGCTGGTGTGCAATCTGGGAGGTAGGGTTGCGGGGTCGATTCCTCGCGAGCGCAACCATGATTGTGTCTCTGAACGTGATGAAAACAACCCTGCCCTTCGGAGAATTTCCCCTATCCCGCGTCCCCGGGCGGTGAAAACGGTGTGCACCATCGCCTGAAAGGCTTTGCGTTGCTCTATCGGGATCTTCGGGTCACCCACCCGGCGGATCACTAAGATCCCCCCGTCAACGTTTGGCTGTGGCCGGAAAGCAGACCTTGGTACTCGGGAACCAAGGTGAAACGTGAACCATGGGGACCACTGAGCTGTCATCATCGTGCTTGCACCTACCCCGGCCCGGCGGCGAGCGACTTCCCACTGCATGAGGAGTACAGCGGCAGTCCATGCCGGCGCATGCAACAACTTTCGAAGAATGGCAGTGGTGAGGTGAAAGGGAATGTTTCCCACAATGACGCAGGGAGTGGCGGGTAACGGGAAGTTGAGGAAATCATCATGGACCACTTCGACCGACGCCGAGGCGGTCTTTTTTGTGAGTTTGGCAGCTAGTTTTGCGTCTACCTCAACTGCCGTTATTGCCCTCCCCAAGTGGGATATCGGGTGAGTGAGGGCACCGCTTCCTGGCCCGATCTCAATGATGGGGCCGGAGGTTTGTTTTACAAGATCGACGATGGAGTTGATGATCTTGTGGTCTGTGAGAAAATTTTGGCCATGTTCGTGACGGCCGTATCCGTATGTAGACATTAGGTGTGCTCCGTGGAGTTGAAACGGAGCCGGGCATGGCAAATGGCCGCCCGGCTAAAGGACCGGAGCGGTTTCTAACCTGCGGGAGGGAGAAAACCGCCTTAGCGGCTGGTGAGCGGCCGCATGAAAACGGAACCTGAAATCAACATGGGCCTATCGTATCCAATTAATTTCGCAGGGTCCAATACGGTGAGAAAGAAGACAACCGCACCGCAACAGTGCAAGACCTCTCTGGATTGGAATTTAATTGAACATGGGTTTGGGGTACGACGCGCCCTACTCGGAGTGGCACGGACACTACGGCTGCGCGCCCACACACAACAGTAAAGAGCTCGGCAATGCACAGACACGTAACGAGAGCGCCACAAATGTATGTACGTTTAAGTTACAGCATCGACACTGACGCTCCACATGGAGGGACGGCCGCAGCCCTGCAGCAAGCACACGGCAGGGTGTCTGCTTCGGGCGACGTGAAATTACGCAGAAAAATACGAAACACATCACCGCAGGTCACGGTAGGTATTTGCGGGTCATTTCGTAATCTCGTAAACGAAAAGAACAAAACTACGAAACACAAAAACATACGTTGAGCAGCGTAAATGGTTTTCGTTTCGTAATTTTTCCACTTTTTGAAGAAAATCTAAATAAGAAGAGACACCTTGATTGCGATTGTGTCCCGTGTCACATAGCTGCAACCCCTGCAGCGTGCC
>NZ_KV836206.1:0-233 GCF_001838285.1 Corynebacterium sp. HMSC074C03
TTTGATCCAGCCTTTTTGGATGCCGAGGTTGTGTTGGTAGCTGGTGTCGATGGCGGTGTCGTATTCTGCTGGTGCACCGATGTCATTGGTAGTGGCTGTGGTGTTGTGGGTGATCAGGTCTGTTGCTGTGGAAAGTGCGTCTTGACCCCATCGTTGGTCCCTGGCGATCTTGACCGGATCGTCAGGGACTTCTGTATGTAGATACAGCCACCAATCCATCACTGTGCGTTGAT
>NZ_KV836207.1:0-14374 GCF_001838285.1 Corynebacterium sp. HMSC074C03
TAGCTGAAGCTACGGTACGCGCGGAACTGGAGGCGGAAATGGGGGATACGCCCGGCGCGGGGGTGAACCTATAGGAGGCTGAACATTCTCGGTAGGAAACTGTTGGCCTATTGCCTGAAGCGCTGGGGCGGTTTTGTCGTACTGTTGCTGACGGCTAGGCCATGATTCCCGTAAGGCGGCGGGGTGTGTAATCGTCGCGCCGGGCGGGTGTGGTGGTGACAAATTGACCTGGTGTTTTGCGGTGGCACGTCCGTGGATTTGGCATAAATTTGGCACGCGCGGCGTAGCTAGTTTTGGGAAATGCCTGTTTACCTGCAGGGGGGCGGTTTTTTCGTGAAGCCCCGTTAGCTCCACCAGTATGAAATCCCTCGGTCGAAATGACCGGGGGTTTTCTTGTATCTACCCTGGGTAGTGTGCTCGCCGTTTACCTCAGTGATTGGTATTCCGTATGGCTGTAGCAACTTTGTCTAAACGGTGGAATACTGGGGGTATGGCACACAACGACTCCGTTATTCAGAAACTGTCCACCGAAGAATCCCTCGAGCTGCTGGCTACGCAGACTTTTGGGCGCCTGGTTGTTCGTCGTAAAGATGATATGGATCTTTTCCCGCTGAACTACGTCGTTCATGAGGGGAGCATTTACTTCCGCACTGCCGAGGGGTCGAAGCTTTTTACTGTTTCTCTGAACCACGATGTTCTTTTTGAGGCCGACTTTGTTGACAAGGATGCCCAGAAGGCATGGTCGGTCATTGTAAAGGGTGACGCAGAGGTTCTCACCTCCCGCGCGGATATTAACGCTGCAGATGAGCTGCCGCTGAAGCCCTGGCTGCCGACGTTGAAGTACAACTACGTGCGCATTACTCCGAACGATGTTTCCGGTCGCCATTTCCACCTCGGTGAGGAGCCGAATCGCTACGAAGTGTAGCGGCGGCATACGGTGCTTTTGCTTTACGACGGTGGGAGGCTCCGTCGTAAAGCAAAGCTAGCAGCGTGCAAAGGCAGCATTTAGTGACTGAGCACCGCCGTTAGCTGTTTTTTTAAAATTGTTAGGTTAAATTACCCAAAAGCGCCCTAAGTGAGATTCAACGCGTTACAGTCACAAATGTGACGTGCACCATAGAATCGACCGATGGGGTGCCAGCGCAGCCCGATGTGCGCAGGCAGTCCCCACGTATGCAGAAGATCGTAGATGAAGCGCGCGCGATGCTGCGCGAATCGGGTTGGAGCGCAATCAGTATGCGCCGTCTAGCGGCGCGGCTCGATGTGAAGGCGCCATCGCTGTATAAGCACATCAGCGGCAAAGAAGAGCTCCTCCAGCTGCTGCTGACCGAGAGTCTCGAGAATCTGGGCAAGCGTATTCATGCTGCCATTGATGAGGAATGTACTTCGGCGTCTCTGCTGCAGGCGTACCGCCAGGCAGTTCTCGACGATCCGCATGGTTACCGGCTGATGAGTCGCACTAATTTCGTGAATGTCGTCTCGCCTTCGTCATTGGATGCCTGGATTCGCGATGCATTCATTAAGGTTGCCGGCGATGAGCCTAAGGGATTGGCCATGTGGGCGTTCGCCCACGGTTTGGTGACCGCCGAGCTCGTCCAGGATGGTTCACCTGCGCTGGAACCAAGTGCCGAAGCCGGTGCGGCAGACAGCTTGGCCGCAGTTGGAGCTATTTGGGACGCTGGCGCGGAGGCCTTCTCTTAAGGGGTTTCTCTTAAGAGGTTTGCTGCCCTGTCTGGAACGTTAATCCAGCCCGCTCAGGTGGGCGATAGTAGGCGGGGAAGTTTTTGAGCAGGATGACAGTGTTGAATCGGTGGCCCGGGACAGTAGCCTAGCGCCACCAGGAATCGGCCGGTCCGGGAGGGACGGCTCGCTTGTGCCGGGAAATGGAGTAGAGATGCTCGATTCGCGCGGCATCCTCATCTGAGACGGCCTTGCCTTCGAGGTAGTCGTCGATGGCGGTATAGGTCACCCCGAGTGCAACTTCGTCGGGAAGCGCAGGGCGATCTTCTTCCAGGTCGGCCGTCGGCACCTTCTCCCACGTACTGGCTGGTGCGCCGAGGTGACGGAGTAAGGCCGCGCCCTGGCGCTTGCTCAGCCCCTGCAGCGGGACGAGGTCGCAGGCGCCGTCGCCGTGCTTGGTGTAGAAGCCGGTGACAGCCTCCGCGGCGTGATCTGTGCCGATGACCAAAGCGCCGTCAACACCCGCCACTGCGTACTGGGCAATCATGCGCATGCGGGCCTTAATATTTCCCTTGTTGAAGTCGCTGATAGCGCTGCCGGCCAGGGCATCGGTGACCTGGGCGGTCATCGCGGCGGTGGCCGGTTCGATATCGATAGTTAACCTTTGGTCAGGTTGAATGAATTGCAGTGCCACCTGTGCGTCGTCCTCATCGGCCTGCACGTCGTGGGGGAGGCGAATGGCAATGAAGGTGGCGTCCTCGCCGCCGTCGCGAAGCTTTTCGACGGCCAACTGCGCTAGACGTCCGGCTAGCGTGGAATCTTGACCGCCGGAAATTCCGAGCACGAATCCCTTGGCGTGCGCGGCGCGGAAATAATCGCAGAGAAAACCGACTCGGCGGCTGATTTCCTCGGCGGCATTGATGGTGGGCTGGACGTGGAGGTCGTTAATAATTTCCGACTGGAGGGGGTGTGGGAAATCCTGTGTGCCTACTGGTGTCATGAGCCTCACTCTACCGCTAGTTCAGGATGGGAAAAGGGATGATTTTCCTGCCAGAAGAGTGCCAAAACTCTCATCTTTATCGAGTAAGTGCTGTTCGGATAGGGGGTCTTTGGCCGGACGGTGGCAAGATTTCCAGCGTGAGTACAACCGAACAGAATAAGACTGGACCGAACCGGGAAACCACCACAACTCGGTCGATAGCCGTGGCTATCATCGCCGCTCTGGGCGGCCTCCTCTTTGGTTACGACACCGGTGTCATCTCGGGCGCGCTGCTGTATATCCAGCGCTCTTTTGAGCTGACTCCAGGACAGGAGTCCACTGTCACCGCCATGCTCTTGGTCGGTGCGGCAATCGGTGCGTTCCTAGGTGGTCGCGTAGCGGACTCTCTGGGGCGCCGTGGCACCATCCTGCTCGGAGCGGTCGGCTTCATCATCGGCAGCATCTGGTGTGCTTTCGCTACTAGTGCGTTTTCGCTGGGCGCTGCGCGTACTTTGCTCGGCGTCTGTATCGGTGGTGTTTCCATCGTCGTACCGATGTACATCTCCGAAATGGCACCACCGCATGTGCGTGGACGCCTGGTCAGCCTGAACTCGCTGATGATCGTGATTGGTCAGCTGGTGGCGTTCCTCACCAACTCCGCCCTAGCCTCCTCCGGTAACTGGCGACTCATGCTTGGATTAGGCGCTGTCCCCGGCATCGTGCTGCTCATCGGCATGCTGGTTCTGCCGGACACTCCGGCCTACCTCGTCCGTCGACGACAGGAGGGCAAGGCGCTGGCCGTGCTGCGTCAGATGCAGGGAGATGAGGCGACGTTGGCTGAGGTTGCCGTTGGTGAGGCGTCGTCAAGCGCCGATCAGCGTGCAGCCGAGCGCCTTGCCGTGAAAACCCCGTGGGTGCGACGCACCGTCATCATTGCGATGCTCATTGGTGTGACGCAGCAGGTCACGGGCGCGAACGCGATTATGTATTTCGCGCCGACGATGATGAACAAGGTTGGCTTGTCGACGGAAAGCTCTGTCTATACCTCCATCATCATCGGTATCGCCTCGGTGATTTCGTGTGCAATTGGTATGAGCATCATTGACCGCGTTGGTCGTCGGCGAATGCTGATTATCGGTTTGGTGGGCTGTGCAAGTTCGCTGCTCGTGCTGGCGCCCGTCTATGGTTTGTCGAGTAACTCTTCGACGGGTGCCATGATGTCGCTTCTGCTGATGACCGTATTTATCGTGTTTCAGCAGGCGGCTGTGTCGGTGGCGACCTGGCTCCTGATTTCCGAGATCATCCCGACAGAGGCCCGTGGCCTGGGGATGGGGCTGGCAGGGCTCGCGCTATGGGTTGCGAACTGGTTTGTGGCGCAGGCTTTTCTTCCGATGGTGGATGCTGTCGGTGGTGCGTGGTCGTTCTTCTTCTTTGCCATTACGGGCGCAATTGCGCTGGTATTCACCATCAAGGCGGTGCCGGAGACCTCAGGTAAGACGCTTGCCGAGGTCCGCGAGTACATGATTGCCGCTGCCAAGTAGAGAAGTGGAAGCAGTTGCAACGTGGGGAGTCGCGATCTTGGGGTTGCCCGTCAAAGAACATGTTTCCCCCGGATTTTTGGAGTTATTCCGCTTATTAGGTAGTATGGCAACTCGTGTCGTAACGCATCCTCTTTGATATTTCTTCGGATTATCAGGAAGGGTGCGTTGCCAGGCAGTCACTGGGGTGATTGTCCGGGGAGAGTGCAGTGTGCACATCCCCGTTTCGGAGCCGAGTAGAAAGGAGCGCCCGAATGAAGGTCCGCAAGTCCCTTCGGTCGCTGAAGAACAAGCCGGGCGCTCAGGTCGTGCGCCGTCGTGGCAAGGTCTACGTGATCAACAAGAAGGAGCCGCGCTTCAAGGCCCGTCAGGGCTAAGCCTTATTTAGGCTAGCGCGAAGCAAATAGCTTCCTCATTTATTGCCAAAACCGCAATCTGAAGTCGCAGTTTTACTGTGGCCAAAGGTTGCGGTTTTTGGTTTTTGGAGGAGGTAGGTTCAGGCGGTGACAGCGTTTATGGCTGGGGGCGGTGGGGCGATGGAAGTTACTGACTGCGTTTATGTCAAAATTGGCCCGAAAATTGGCTTGAAAGTGTCATAAACTCGCACAGTTTCATATGTGCAGCCCGTGTTCATATGTGCAGCCTGCGATTTTTGAGATCGCTGCGGAATCCGAAGTTGGGTAGGGGGCAGGGCAGGGTAGGGACACTGCGGCGCCTGGAATCGGTGCGGTCGGCTGCGGGGCGTCATGCAGTAATTGGTTTAACCAAAATGGACCGATAGTTGTTTTTCTACGATTTTCTAGAATTTTTAGCGTGAAATTACAAGGTTGTGGTGCGTCTGTGTACAACATCTTGTGCGCCAGAGATCTCCGAACAGGGAATACCATGGTTGTGAGTACTACATCTAGTATGACTAGAGTTTTCTAGGCACCAAGTGTAGTGTTTTCGATGTCGAGCCAAGGAGAGCTAAAAGGACCTGTCTGCCACCCGTACTCGGTTTCTCATGAACCCTGGGAGCTTTCGGTCATTCAACCAATCCGCTGATTCCTCGGCCGCTTCCGTTGTTTGTACGAAGTCGATCCGATTCATTGGTCTTACCCAAAGCCAGAAAGTTTGTGAGAGTCATGGTTACCGTTTACAGCAAGCCTGCATGTGTCCAGTGCCGCGCTACCACTCGTGCCCTTGATAAGGCTGGAATTGCCTACGATATCGTCGACATCACCATGGACGATGAGGCTCGGGACTACGTCATGGCTCTCGGTCACCTCCAGGCGCCGGTCGTTGACACTGGCACTGAGACCTGGTCGGGTTTCCGTCCGGACCGCATCAAGGCTCTCCAGGCAGCGTAAGAATCACACACCTCCCCGCAGATTTCGTTAACCGCACAGGAAACGGAGATTGCGGGGGTTTTGCGATGTAAAGGGTGAAGCTCTCATGCTGGTGGTGTATTTCTCCTCGGCGACGGGGAATACACACAAGTTTGTTGAAAAGCTAGGTATCAAAAATGCCCGCATTCCCATCCGTCGTAATGAGCCGGAGCTTATCGTCGATGAGCCCTATGTCCTCATTTGTCCGACTTATGGTGGTGGCGTTTCCATCAGCGGTGGTAACTCAAGGCCAGTTCCTCCGCAGGTCATCAAATTTCTTAATAATGAGCACAACCGCTCTTTCATCCGAGGTGTGATTGCTGCCGGCAATCTCAACTTCGGTGAGGACTTCTGTAAAGCAGGGGATGTCATCTCCTACAAGTGCAAGGTTCCATATCTATATCGCTTCGAGCTGATGGGAACCGACCACGATGTGCGGCGAGTCCGAGAAGGGCTAGAGGGGTTCTTCCACGGTAGAGCCAGCGCCTAAGTTGGCAATCCTCAGTGTCGAGGGAAGGGGCACTGAGGACAACCGAATGGATACGCTCGCGGAAGCCGTCGTAAAGCGGTGTGCGAAGAAAATAGCTAGATTGGATTGCTCTGGGCAGTGTTAGAACAGACCCTGCGCAGGCAAATGAATATTAAAGGAGTCAACGTGTCGGAAATGGGCAAGCAGGTCGCGGAGCCGGTGGGTGAGGACAAGCTGGATTACCACGCGCTCAATGCGCTGCTGAATCTGTACGGTGAAGACGGCAAGATTCAGTTCGATAAAGACCGCATGGCTGCGCGGCAGTTCTTCTTGCAGCATGTCAATCAGAACACTGTGTTCTTCCACAACTTGCGGGAGAAGCTCGATTATCTGGTAGAGAACCATTACTACGAGGCCGAGGTTCTGGAGAAGTACGAATTTGAGGACGTCAAGGCACTGTTTAAGCAGGCCTACGCCCACAAGTTCCGTTTTCAGACTTTCCTGGGTGCTTACAAGTACTACACCTCGTACACACTGAAGACCTTCGACGGCAAGCGTTACTTGGAGCGCTACGAAGACCGTGTCTGCATGGTTGCTCTCACGCTTGCCGACGGCGACTTGGGGCTCGCGCAGCACCTGGTTGATGAGATCATCGCCGGACGCTTCCAGCCTGCTACTCCTACATTCCTCAACTCCGGTAAGGCCCAGCGCGGCGAGCCGGTGAGCTGCTTCCTGCTGCGTATCGAGGACAACATGGAGTCCATTGGCCGCGCCATCAACTCCTCGCTGCAGCTGTCCAAGCGCGGCGGTGGTGTGGCGCTGCTGCTGAGCAACCTGCGTGAACAGGGTGCTCCGATTAAGCACATCGAGAATCAGTCTTCCGGTGTCATCCCGGTTATGAAGCTGCTGGAGGACTCCTTCTCCTACGCTAACCAGCTGGGTGCTCGTCAGGGTGCTGGCGCTGTCTACCTGCACGCGCACCACCCGGACATCATGCGCTTCTTGGATACCAAGCGTGAGAACGCGGACGAGAAGATTCGCATCAAGTCGCTGTCGCTCGGCGTTGTCATTCCGGACATCACGTTTGAGCTGGCCAAGCGTAACGACGACATGTACCTCTTCAGCCCGTACGATGTTGAGCGCGTCTACGGTAAGCCGTTCGCGGACGTTAACATCACCGAGAACTACGCGGACATGGTTGAGGATCCGCGTATTCGTAAGCAGAAGATCAACGCGCGTCAGTTCTTCCAGACCATCGCCGAGATTCAGTTTGAGTCCGGCTACCCGTACATCATGTTCGAGGACACGGTTAACCGCGCGAACCCGATTGAGGGCCGCATTAACATGTCGAACCTCTGCTCGGAGATTCTGCAGGTCAACACCCCGTCGACCTACAATGCGGACCTATCCTACAAGCACGTTGGTGAGGACATTTCCTGTAACCTTGGCTCGCTGAATATTGCGATGACCATGGACTCGCCGGACTTCGGTCGCACTGTCGAGACTGCCATCCGTGGCCTGACTGCGGTCAGTGAGCAGACTTCTATTGACTCGGTGCCATCGATTCGCAAGGGCAATGACGGATCGCACGCGATCGGCCTGGGGCAGATGAACCTGCACGGCTACCTTGGCCGCGAGAAGATTATGTATGGCTCGGAAGAGGGCCTGGACTTCACCAACGCCTACTTCGCAGCAGTGCTCTACGCTGTCCTGCGCGCATCCAACAAGATTGCTCGCGAGCGCGGTCAGAAGTTCGTCAACTTTGAGAACTCCGACTACGCCAGCGGCAAGTACTTCGACAACTTCGATCCGGCAGAGTTCCAGCCGAAGACTCAGCACGTCAAGGAGATCTTCGCGAACTCCACCGCACACATTCCGGACGCTGAGGACTGGGCGCAGCTGAAGGCCGACGTCATGGAGTACGGCCTGTTCAACCGCAACCTGCAGGCAGTGCCGCCGACCGGTTCGATTTCCTACATCAACAACTCGACTTCGTCGGTTCACCCGATTGCGTCTCAGATTGAGATCCGCAAGGAGGGCAAGATTGGTCGCGTTTACTACCCGGCTCCGCACTTGGACAATGACAACCGCGAATACTTCCAGGATGCTTACGAGATCGGCTACGAGAAGATTATTGACACTTACGCGGTCGCTACCAAGTATGTTGACCAGGGACTGTCGCTGACCTTGTTCTTCAAGGACACGGTGAGCACTCGTGACCTCAACCGTGCGCAGATTTACGCATGGCGCAAGGGTATTAAGACTCTGTACTACATCCGCCTGCGTCAGGTTGCGCTGGAGGGTACTGAGGTCGAGGGCTGTGTATCCTGCATGCTTTAAGCAAGCGTGCTTGAGGGCTAGGCATCTAATGCTTTAGCTGTAGCGCATTGAAGGCGCGAGAATTTCCCCGAGTTTTGTCGGGAGGTTCTCGCGCCTTTTTCGTCACTCCACCCAATTGGGAACAAATGTAAATATTACTATTGACGGTTGTAATGCAGGCAATTAACCTGGGCAGTGGTACACCAATGTTCGCATAATTTTCACCCACGGCTAGTGGGAGAAGGGGCTGGAAGCCATGTCCGATACCACTGGTAAGAGCACTCCACACATCAACCCAAAGGGTGCGCCGATTGCAGAAACCATTTTGTTGCCAGGTGATCCGCTGCGTGCGAAGTTCATTGCGGAGACCTATTTGGACGATGTTGTCCAGTTCAACGAAGTTCGCAACATGCTGGGCTTTACCGGCACCTACCAGGGGCAGGAAGTGTCTGTCATGGGGTCCGGTATGGGTATTCCGTCTATCTCGCTGTACTCCTGGGAACTTATCCATGTTTTCGGCTGCAAGAAGCTGATTCGCGTCGGTTCGTGCGGCGCGTTGCAGCCGGATCTGGACCTGTATGACGTGGTTATTGGCCAGACGGCGTCGACTGACTCTAATTTTCTATCGCAGTACAACTTGCCGGGAACATTCGCCCCGTCCGCGTCTTTCCGCCTGATTGAAGATGTTCGCGATCGTGCCCGCGAGCAGGGCATCACAACACACGTCGGCAACATCTTGTCCAGCGATATTTTCTACAACTTCCAGGAGGATGTGAACGACCGTTGGGCACGCATGGGTGTGCTGGCGGTGGAGATGGAATCTGCTGGCCTTTATGCCACAGCCGCCGAGGCCGGTGTGGAGGCCATGGGAATCTTCACTGTGTCGGACAACATCGTTACCGGGGGAAAGACCACTCCGGAAGAACGTGAGAAGGCCTTCACGACGATGATGGAGCTGGCATTGCCGCTGGCTCGACTCTAGTGTCCTGGTCTGTAATCAATTGGCTTGAAGTGTGAAATAGGTACAGTGCGATGAGCAATCCCGCCAGCAATACCAGCTTGAATGTGAACCCCTCTCAAAGCGCAGCGTCCAACGCTGCCGCGCCAAACCCTAAGGCCGCAGTCCCGGTCTTGCTGTTTTCCTTTGTATTCTGTTTGGTCTTGGACAATGGCTTTAAGTTCATGACCAAGCCGATTGCGGAATCTCTGGATCTCAGTGTCTCCACGGCCAGTCTGCAGGCGACACTCGCCGGTATTTTGATTGGCATTGGCGCGGTGGTGTACGCCGCATTGGCGGACAGCATCAGTATCCGCAAATTGATGATTGTCGGTATCGGCTTTGTCGCAGTGGGCTCTCTACTGGGTTATTTCTTCCAGGGCGTATGGCCAGTGGTGCTTACTGCCCGCATTATTCAGACTGCCGGTCTGGCGGCGGCTGAGACACTCTACGTCATCTATGTCACCAAGTACCTAAGCCCAGAAGATCAGAAAACCTACCTCGGCTTTTCCACCGCGGCTTTCCAAGCTGCACTGCTGATTGGAACGTTGACCTCGGGAATCGTGGCTACCTATATTTCCTGGCCGGCTATGTTCCTGATTTCGCTCATTCTGATAGTTGCGATTCCGTTCCTGATTAAGACAGTTCCGGAGGAGCAACAGCAGAAGAGTCACCTGGATATCGCTGGCCTGTTCCTCATCGCGGTCATCGCCACTGCGCTGATGCTGTTTATGCAGCAGTTCCAATGGTGGTGGCTGGCAGCTGCTGCGCTAGGTGTCGTGCTCTTTGTCTCGCACATCCGGACACATGACAACGCCGTGGTCAGCCCGTCGTTCTTTACCAATGCCCGCTACGTTTGCGCGCTGATTGTTGTGCTCGTGGTTTACATGGTCCAGTTGGGGTATTCGGCCATTCTGTTGCCGTATATGGTCGACGAACTCTATGGCATCAACCTCGACGGTGCTGCCTATATTCTCGCGCCGGGCTATCTCTGCGCGGTCATCGTTGGTGTAATGTCCGGCAAGGTTGCCAAGTTCCTGACTTCGAGGCAGGCTATTGTCGCTGCCATCAGCATTATTATCGTCGCACTGCTCATTCCTGCGGTGCTGCCGGGAGCCGGTGTTTCCACGGTTATCGTGTCTATGATTCTGTTCCCATCAGGGTTCGCGCTCATGTATGCGCCGTTGGTCGCGACCGCACTGCAGGACATTCCTGCGGCCAAGTCCGGTGTTGCAATCGGTTTCTACAATCTGACTATCAACATCGCCGTCCCGGTTGGCATTGCGTTAACGGCTATGCTTGTTGATTCTCGACCGGCCTTCTTCAGCGCCCTTTCCATCGCGCAGTCTGAAGCAGAAGGGGTCTCCGCTACCATCGCTTGGTTGCTGGCGCTCATGGCTGTCGTAGGTTTGCTGGTGTACGTCATCTCCGACCGCATCATCAATGACACCGCAGAAAACCGCGAGAGGGTCCAAGCCTAGGTTCGCGCAACATCTTGCGCTTGGTGCTTGACGACGGACATTGCGTCGTCAAGCACCTTTTTCCTTGTGTGACGTGGGCGCATGAGGGGAGAGGGTACAAATAAAAGGCGTTCATTGGAGAGATGAGCAAGAGCCGCGTGCTTAATAATGCGGGTGTGGGTAAGCTGCTAAGGGTAGTGGCTCCTTTCATCGGGAGCCTGACGTTTCGTAGTGGGACAAGGCTGGAATAGCCACCGCTGCAGCCGCCGTTTTGAACTCACTAAGAGTGAAGGACGTTCCTTATATATAAGGTGCGTTCGAAAAACGGCAATTTCAATGAAAAAGGGAGAGGTTTCCACGTGAGTTTCGATGATTGCCCACCCTCGACTCCGGCGCACCGTGAGAAGAATCCAGAGTCGCGTGCATGCCCAGTTGCGGCTATTGACTGGAACACGATTCCTGATGACAAGGATCTCGAGGTTTGGGATCGTCTGACCGGTAACTTCTGGTTGCCGGAAAAGGTGCCACTGTCGAATGACATCAAGAGCTGGAATACGCTCAACGCGCTGGAGCAGCGCACCACGATGCGCGTGTTCACTGGTCTGACCATGTTGGACACCATCCAGGGCACAGTTGGCGCAGTATCGCTGATCCCCGATGCGCTGACTCCGCACGAGGAAGCTGTGTACACCAATATCGCCTTTATGGAATCGGTGCACGCAAAGAGCTACTCGTCGATTTTCCAGACGCTGGCGTCGACTCCTGAAATCCAGGATGCGTTCCGTTGGGGCGAGGAAAATGAGTACCTGCAGAAGAAGGCCAAGATCATCCTCGACTACTACGAGGGCGATAACCCGCAGAAGAAGAAGGTCGCTTCCACTTTGCTGGAGTCCTTCCTGTTCTACTCGGGCTTCTACCTGCCGATGTACTGGTCCAGCCACGCCAAGCTGACCAACACCGCGGACATTATTCGCCTGATTATTCGTGATGAGGCAGTTCACGGTTACTACATCGGTTACAAGTACCAGCGCAACCTGGAGCGTCTGACCCAGGCTGAACGTGACGAGCTGAAGGATTACACCTTCGATCTCATGTTTGATCTCTACGACAACGAGATTCAGTACACCGAAGAGATGTACGACGAACTCGGTTGGACCGAGGATGTCAAGCGTTTCCTGCGTTACAACGGCAACAAGGCTCTGAACAACTTGGGCTATGAGGGTATGTTCCCGGCCGACGAGACTCGAGTTTCGCCGTCAATCCTGTCGGCTCTGTCGCCGAATGCTGACGAAAACCACGACTTCTTCTCAGGTTCCGGTTCTTCTTACGTCATGGGTAAGGCTGAAGTAACCGAGGATGAGGACTGGGACTTCTAAAAGTACAGGTGTAGGGACCATTCCGCACCGAGCCCTATTCTGGTGACAGCACACACGGGGGTAGTAGTCCTAGCCTCGACGGTTCCTGCTAAAAAGGCGTTAGCCCAGGTTAAGACAATTCTCAGGAAACTAATAGTGTGCTTAGCTGAGTGGAGAAGTTGGCCGGAAAATCCCTTGGCCTTAACTTTTTCCAAGGTTCAGACTAGAATCTGGCACATAGTGGTAGGTGGGTTCGCCGTCGCGTACTCACCTGCACTATTCTCACAAGGACAAAACTTCAAATCCCTGTAGTGAGTTACAGGAAATCTTCGCGTAGTAAGGAGGAAGAATGACTGCAGTAGCGCCTCGTCCAGATCATGGCGTTGTAGCGCCGGAACGGCCGCAGCCGTTCGGACATGAGCGTAAGGGCAGCTGGGCGTGGGAAATGCTGACCACGACCGACCACAAGAAGCTGGGCATTATGTACATCATTATGTCCTTCTCGTTCTTCTTTGTCGGCGGTCTGATGGCTCTGCTTATCCGTGCTGAGCTCTTCGCCCCAGGACTTCAGTTCCTTTCTAACGAGCAGTTCAACCAGATGTTCACCATGCACGGCACGGTGATGCTGCTTCTGTTCGGTACCCCGATTGTTTGGGGTTTTGCTAACTACATTCTGCCGCTTCAGATTGGTGCTCCGGACGTGGCTTTCCCGCGTCTGAACGCTTTCGGCTTCTGGCTGACCACTGTTGGTGGCATTCTGATGCTGTCGGGCTTCCTGACTCCGGGTGGTGCTGCTGACTTCGGTTGGACCATGTACTCTCCGCTGTCTGACCCGATTCACTCCCCGGGTGTCGGTTCTGACCTGTGGATTGTCGGTGTCGGTATCGGTGGTGTCGGTACCATCGCTTCCGCTATTAACATGACCACCACTGTCCTGTGCCTCCGCGCACCGGGCATGACCATGTTCCGTATGCCAATCTTCACCTGGAACATCCTGGTTACCTCGATTCTGGCTCTGCTGATCTTCCCGATTCTGACTGCAGCTGCTCTTGGTGTTCTGTACGACCGTAAGCTGGGCGGTCACATTTACGACCCGGCAAACGGTGGCGCCATGCTGTGGCAGCACCTGTTCTGGTTCTTCGGTCACCCAGAGGTCTACGTTCTGCTGTTGCCGTTCGTGGGCATCATTACTGAGGTTGTTCCGGTCTTCTCCCGTAAGCCGCTGTTCGGCTACGCAGGTATGGTCTTCGCAACCCTGTCTATTGCAGGTCTGTCCATGGCTGTGTGGGCGCACCACATGTTCGTGACCGGTGGCGTTTTGCTTCCGTTCTTCTCGTTCATGACCTTCCTGATTTCGGTCCCGACCGGTGTTAAGTTCATCAACTGGATGGGTACCATGTGGCGCGGCCACATGACCTTCGAGTCCCCGATGACCTTCGCTCTCGGCTTCATCGTGACCTTCCTGTTCGGTGGTCTGACCGGTATTATGCTGGCCTCCCCGCCGCTGGACTTCCACGTCTCCGACACCTACTTCGTCGTGGCACACTTCCACTACACCCTGTTCGGTACCTTGGTCTTCGCTTCCTACTCGGGCGTTTACTTCTGGTTCCCGAAGATGACTGGTCGTATGCTCGACGAGAAGCTGGCAAAGGTTCACTTCTGGCTGACTTTCATCGGCTTTAACCTGACCTTCCTGGTCCAGCACTGGCTGGGCAACGAGGGCATGCCGCGTCGTTACGCCGACTACCTCGAGACTGATGGTTTCACCACCCTGAACATGATTTCCACCGTTGGTGCATTCATCCTGGGTCTGTCTGTTATCCCGTTTGTCTGGAACGTCTTCAAGTCCTGGCGCTACGGTGAGGTCGTCACTGTTGATGACCCGTGGGGTTACGGTAACTCTCTCGAGTGGGCTACCTCTTGCCCGCCGCCGCGCCACAACTTCACCTCGATGCCGCGCATCCGCTCGGAGCGCCCGGCGTTCGAGCTGCACTACCCGCACATGGTTGAGCGTCAGCGCGCAGAGGCCCACGTTGGTCGCCAGCTCTAAGAGCTAGTGGCTACATGGCTGATGCAACTCTGAGTTAATAACTACGCGAAGCTACGGCCCCATCACGGATCTCCGTGATGGGGCCGTAGTCTTGTCTTTGAGAGTCTTTCCTATGGAAGGCGCAGTAAGGGGGGTGTCCCTATGTTTTTGTCAAGTGCCA
>NZ_KV836208.1:0-58788 GCF_001838285.1 Corynebacterium sp. HMSC074C03
TCGAACTGCCATCCCGCATCGCGCGACTACTACCCGCGCAAACGGGCTGAAGGACAGAAGCACAATGCTGCGGTGATGTGCCTTGCCCGGAGCCGCTGCAACGTCATCTATGCCCTGTTGACTCGGCGTGAGTTCTTCCGAGAAATCCCTGCTAGAACCATCGCCACGGCTGCGTAGGCCGCTGCGCTGATCACCGCCGGCCCGCATGATGCGGCCCGGCGATCAGTCATGGCTACAACACCCCCATACGATGTACGTGAAAGTCCCGCCTGACTATCGACAATCCACATAGGAACCCCGGCATGGCGCAGCGAATCAGCGCCGGGCGCGGGATCCGCCACTCCGAGCTCAATGCCTCCGGTTACCTCGACGGCAAGAAGTTGCGGGTCGTCCAGGCCTGGTTGCCGCCCGACGATCTCGGTGCCGCTCCCTCCCACGACGAGGTCGACCTCAACGATGCTCTCACCGACGGCACGCTGGTCCCGGTCGCGTCGGGCACACCGGGCCTCGCGCCGCTGACCATCGGCACCACCGGCGCGACGTTGCGCATCGACCGGGTTCCCGCAGGCCGCACCATCGACGTGCCGTTGTCGCGGTTCACCCACTTCTTCGTCGCCTGCGGCTCGGCATCCTTCGGCGACGAGACGCTTTACGACGGCGACGTTGCCCGCATCACGGCCGACGGATCGAATTCAGCGGATTCGGACGAGGTCGACTCGCTGCCCATGACCGCCATCAACGATGCCGAGGTGCTGGCTTGGACCATGGACCGCAGCATCGACTGAGCCCACCAAACGACACCGGATGACGGTATAGACCAGACGCCGAAGGACAGGTACCTCGCCTTTTTCGGATCGACCGGGTCGTCGGACATCTACGTTGCAACGGCCCGGTTCGGCGTTTCGGGCCAACCCCTCGACAAATATGCCAGGTAAGGCTAAGTTAATTGCTAAAGCAGTATTTTACATGCGGGTTAACGGGCCGGCGCAGCCGCCGACACCGTCGGCCCGGCCACACGACGAGTGAGACGCACCATGAATGCACGCGACAGAGATTTCGAACAACTCCAGGGCCACTGGCTACTGGCCCGACTGGGCAAAAAGGTCCTTCGACCCGGTGGCCGGAAGATGACGGAGTGGATTCTCGACCGGGCTCGCCTCACCGACGCCCGCGTCGTCGAACTCGCACCGGGACTGGGGATTACGGCGACGGAAATCTTGAATCGCGCACCGGGGGATTACGTCGGCATCGACGAGGACCCCGACGCCGCCAAGACGACCGGCAAGGTCGTTGGCCACAGGGGCCGGGTCACCGAAGGCAAGGCCCAAGCGACGGGGCTCGGCGATGACTCGGCGGACGCCGTCGTGGGCGAGGCGATGCTCACCATGCAAGGCGACAAGGGCAAGGCGGCGATTCTCGACGAGGTTCGTCGGATTCTCGTTCCCGGCGGCCGCTACGCGATCCACGAACTGGCGTTGACCCCCGACGACCTGGATGCGGCGACGAAAGATGAGATTCGCATCGCGATGTCCAAGGCCATCCGGGTCAACGCCCGACCACTCACCGTCGCGGAGTGGCGAAACCTCCTCGAAGAACACGGATTCGAGGTCGAGCACGTCCGCATTGCGGAGATGGGCCTGCTCAAGCCCTCCCAGATGATCGAAGACGAAGGGATCTCCGGAGTTGCCCGCATCGCAGGCAACATGATCAAGCACCCCGCGGCGCGTAAGCGCGTTCTCGGCATGCGCAGCGTTTTCGTCGAGAACGACGACGCCCTCGCCTCGATAGGCATCGTGGCCCGTCTGCGCGACACCGCCGATTCCGCCGACGCCGCCGATGCGACGGGTGCCGTTTCCAACGCTTCCGAAAGCGGGCGCGAAGCATCGCCCGCCGTCCGACGCGGGCCCGAGATTGAGTTCCTCGACGACGACCAGCAAGCTGAATTGACCGCCGATCCGGAGGCTCTGAGCCTTCATGACGTCGTCGCCGCCGCTCCGCCCGCCAAGGACGGCGACGGCCCGGCGGTGAAACGTCTGCAGACGGCCGACGGGGTAAACATCATCGCCATGCGTTTCCGCTCCGGCCAGGCCTTGCCCGATCACCGCGCTGCACACCCGATTATGGTGCAATGCATCGAGGGCCAGGTGCGCTTCACCGTAGGCGACCGCACCGAGGTCCTCACGCCGGGGACCGTCGCACACCTGCCCACCATGGTCCCACACCGGGTCGACGCAGACGAGGACTCCGTGTTCCTGCTGTCGATGCTCACGTAGATCCGTACACGGGGTTGACCGCCGCACGGGCGGAGCGATTTCGCCGGCCCGGACCGGCCTCGCCGCCGCATCCGGCGAGGGCCCCTTCGGCCGTTCCCCCGAACCACGCGGCCTGCGGCGCGTGCTCATCACCGGCGCCGCTTCCGGCTTCGGCCTCGAACTGGCCAAGCGCTTCGTCGCACGCGGCGATTCGGTCATCGCGACCGATCTGCATGACTCGGCGAACGAGGACGTCGTCAAGCTCGGCGATGCGTGCACCTACCGCGAGCTGGACGTCACCTCCGACGCGGACCGGGAGGCGGCGGCCGCGGCGATAGGCGCGGTGGACGTGCTCGTGCTCAACGCGGGCATCGCGGTCGGCGGGGCGATCGAGAACGTCACCATGGACACGTGGCACCGCGCGCTCGACATCAACCTGCTCGGGGCGGTCTGCGGCTGCCGTGCGTTCGTGCCACTGTTGGAGCCGGGCGCGAAGATCGTGATGACGTCGTCGATCGCCAGCCTGATCCCCCGTGGCGCCCGAGCGGGTAAAGATCAGCTTTTGCGCGCTGACTTTATGCTCGGAGGCTTACGGTCGGAGCTTTACGATCGGACGTTGTGACCAATCACCGCCGGGATAGTAATTGGCGCATCCCCGAAAAGCTCCTTCTGGTATTCGTTCTGCTCGAAAGCGCCGGCATCGTTATCCCTGATGGTGGCCACGTTTGTCAGTTTGCGTGCCGACGGTGCGGAGCCCTTTTGGAGCAGTCCGCCACGGCTGCCCGCAGTGGTGGCCGCGAAAGACCCTGCGCCACGGTTTCCAGCAGCGGCGCCCGCGGTTCCGCCAGCAGCACCCGTAGCTCCGGTAGCAGTACTGTTGCGCGCGCTGATTAGGGAATTCATCAATCCACTTCCGCGCTGTGCAGGGCTATTCGAGGCGTTTGGCAAGGCAGAACCAGCAACCCCGGCACCCAAGCCGGTTCCCATCCCGCGCCCCGCTGTTGGCGCTGGCATACGACCGGGACTCGAAGTCGGAAGTCCCGAGACCGGTGGACGGGGGCTTGCGTTTCCAGAAGACGGCAGTGCCGGGATATTGCTCGTTGGTGTGAGCCCCGCAGTGCGTCCTGCGCCGAGGGAGCCAGCCGGTCGGTTGCCGTGAACTCCGTAAGGCGAGACTCCTTGCGGTGATGTGCGTTGAAGTGGGGCGCTCGCTCCCGAAGGGGCGACCATGGCTGGGTTCGCCGTGTTCGGTTGAGTTATGGCTGATGTGCTGGTCGGGGATGTTGGCGAGATTGTGGAGCTCGTTGGGCTGCTAGATGATGCTGGTTGCACAGGGGTAGCAGACGGATTTGTGGGGCTCGACAAAGTCGAAGTGCTCGGTTGAACCTGCGAAGGAGCGGAAGGGCTCGCGGTTGTGGATTGCGGCGTTGGAGAATCCGGAACAGTTGAGGTGGCACCAACTGGTGCGCTGGCGGCCTGCATGCTTCCAGTCATCCCCGCAGGCGAAAGGCTGAACTGGCTAGTTCCAGAACGCCCGGCGACTGTGGCTCCAACGGACACCTCGGCAGTCACACCACTTCCCGCATCGGCAGAAACCAGGTTAGGAATTCGGGGAATAGCGGTCTGTAGCTGTGCGGTATACGGACCAGAGAGAAAGGCTGCTACCTCGGCCTGTTCAAAAGCCTTTTGCGCGCCAGGGTTTGGGAGTGCCTTGGACTCGGCCTCAATCGCCGATAGTGCATTGACGGCCATTGCCTTAACGGACGGCAAGACGGCAAGGTGCCCGGCCATGACCTCAGATGCGGTGGCGATGCTGGTTGCGCGTGCAGCCAGACCTTTCATTGTTGAGTCAGCAGCAGAGAAGACAGCACCGCTATTGCTCGACACCAAGCCGGATGAGATGGAGGTTAGATTACTGGCCAACGTGGTCATAGTTTCAGCGAAGTTATTCCAGTAGGCGATTGCCTCGGCTACGGCACCGTCGTTTGTTGAGGAAAACATGGATAGTAGGGACTTCGCATCGAGACCAAGTTCCGCAGAAAGAGTGACTGGCGCGAAAGTGAGACTTCCAGCTTCAAACATCGGCCGACGCTGAAATACACCACTTGTTCGCGCTACTTCAGCAAGGGAAGCGCCGTCACCATTGAACGGGTTAATGCTTCGAAGAATCCGGTTCATGGTGGATTCGTGCTCAGTGATCACGCGACGGAAATCAGCGAGATTCGTTTGCGCCCAGGTGAGCTGTTTGCCCAGAGACAAGCCGACGGCGGCAGAGCTTCCTGAGCTGCCGGAAATTGCGAGACTGTGTTCTGTCGCCACCAGCTGGAGTGACGGAACCTGTGAGTATCCGGCCAAGTTGGGCTGGATATGGATGGCATTATTTGCCAGCAAATTCGTGGAATGGAACTTCTGAATTGCAGAGTCGATTGTTGGAATTACGGCATGCATCATGATTCTTCCCCCAAGTAATCAATTAACAGCTCATTTACGGGAGCGCACAGCCGGTGCTGTGGGTCAGGGCTATCTTGTCCGGTTGTGTCGATAACGAATCCGAGAGCCCCTTGTTCTGTTTCGACAGAAGCAATACAGGCAGAGCTTCCGAGCGGATTGATTTGAGTGAATGTCACCCAATTGAAAATTCCTTCGTGATGAGCCAAAGGCTCGGCACTGTAGCGCTCGAGTTGTGAGTGAGCGACCGCAGCATGCCAGATGCTCAGCAGACCGGAAGCGTCGGATTCGATAACGCAGCCAATCTGTTTATTACCTTCGATTCGGCCCTCCATGTACGTCTGCTCCCGGAACCCCAGTCTGTCGAGGCGCCCCATAATCTCAGGGTCGTCACACGGATTGGTCAGGACGAATTCGGGTGCGTCGTAGTTATAGTGCCCATCGGGACCAAGTGGAGCATCACCGGGCTCCGGCGGATTGTTGGGTGGAAGCACACCCGCAGGTAACGTCACGCCCGAGTCAGTAGTCATGGTTGTCGCATTGTCGCCGGCAGGCTGAACGTCCTTGCCGGATGCCTCGGTCGATGCGCAACTAGTCCCCGTTATTCCCCATAGAAGTGCTGACAGTAGGGCGGCAGTAGTCGCCTTTTTCAATTTTCCCTCCCCAAAGAATTTGTGTGAGAAAGATATAACACCGCGGTCGCAATTGCGCTTGCTGAGAAGCCGAAAAAATAGACCGGCTGTGGATAACTTTTAGGGGGTGTGGACAACGCGGTCGCCGTGCAAAACGACGCCTCTGCGTAGCCACCACCTGCTCCTTTGGGGTGCGTTCTCCGGGGCGTCGTTAAGCGTTGGTGGACAGCGCGGGTGTAATAACCGAAGTAATCCGAACGATTGGTTAGACTATGAGGCGCATTACAAAACCACGGGAGTGCCAACCGAAATTCCGGCACTGAGAGGACGCTAGGGATCGAGCGTCGACCGGACGAACCTGAATCTGGGTAATACCAGCGTAGGAAAGGGATGTGTTGCTTCATGGCCGCACGTGTATCTGTATCCGCTCCGCCGAAAGAGGGCGAGGTTACAACTGGCCCGATTTACCGCAGCAACAAGCATTACGACGAGGTTGCGTTCAGCAACGATTTCGGTGAGGCGAACCTGCGCATTCCAGTTCGTCGAATCAATCTGACGGACGGTACTCACTTCGATGCGTACGACACCTCGGGTATTTACACCGAGGAAAACCCGGAGCTGAACCTGAAGGAGGGTTTGGCTAAGACTCGTGACTCTTGGCCGAAGGCTCCGGCGGTGCCGGCGGTTGCAGGCTCTGAGGAGGCCCCGAAGGTCAAGACGCAGCTGGCATGGGCTCGTGCGGGAATTGTCACCCCGGAGATGGCTTTCATTGCCGCTCGTGAAAATGTGGATCCGGAAGTTGTTCGCGAAGAGGTCGCTGCGGGGCGCGCCGTGATTCCGGCTAACCATAAGCACCCGGAGACTGAGCCGATGATTATTGGCAAGCGCTTTGCCACCAAAATCAACGCCAACATTGGTAACTCGGCTGTGACTTCGTCCATTTCCGAAGAGGTGGAGAAGATGGTGTGGGCGACCCGTTGGGGCGCGGACACCATCATGGATCTGTCCACCGGTAAGGACATTCACGAAACCCGCGAGTGGATTCTGCGTAACTCCCCGGTGCCGGTTGGTACGGTGCCGATTTACCAGGCGCTGGAGAAGGTTAAGGGTGACCCGGCCAAGCTGACCTGGGAAATCTACCGCGAAACCATTATTGAGCAGTGTGAACAGGGCGTGGACTACATGACCGTTCACGCGGGTGTGCTGCTGCGCTACGTGCCACTGGCCGCCAACCGCGTTACCGGCATTGTCTCCCGCGGTGGTTCGATTATGGCCGCATGGTGCCTCGCGCATCACCAGGAGAGCTTCCTCTACACGCGCTTCGCTGAGCTGTGCGACATTCTGGCACAGTACGATGTCACGTTCTCCCTCGGTGACGGCCTACGCCCGGGCTCCATTGCCGACGCTAACGATGAGGCCCAGCTGGCTGAGCTGCGGACCCTCGGCGAGCTGACCAGGATTGCCAAGTCCCGCGGCTGCCAGGTCATGATTGAAGGCCCAGGCCACGTTCCGATGCACAAGATCGCTGACAACGTGAAGTGGGAAGAGGAGTGGTGTGAGGAAGCTCCGTTCTACACCCTCGGCCCGCTGGCAACCGACATCGCGCCGGGCTATGACCACATCACGTCGGCTATCGGCGCGGCAATCATTGCGCAGGCTGGTACCGCCATGCTCTGCTACGTCACGCCGAAGGAGCACCTGGGTCTGCCGAACCGCGACGACGTCAAGGTCGGCGTGATTACTTACAAGATTTCCGCGCACGCCGCTGACCTGGCAAAGGGGCTGCCGCGCGCTCAGGAGCGTGACGACGCGCTGTCGAAGGCCCGCTTCGAGTTCCGTTGGCATGACCAGTTTGCACTGGCTCTGGATCCGGACACTGCGCTGGATTACCACGATGAGACCCTGCCCGCAGAGCCGGCAAAGACCGCGCATTTCTGTTCCATGTGTGGTCCGAAGTTCTGCTCCATGCGTATTTCCAAGGACGTACAGGACTACGCGAAAGAACACGGCCTGGACTCCGTTGAAGCGATCGAGGCCGGCATGGCTGAGAAGTCCCAGGAGTTCGCTGATCAGGGCAGCCGCGTCTACCTGCCGATTACCGCGGAGTAGCTGGTTGTCTTAGAAGATGCTGAAGTAAGCCGCGGTCGAGCTCTATTGGGCTTGGCCGCGGTTTTCTTTTGGTCTCACCATTTCTGCCGGCCTCAGTGTTGAGCCTCAAACGGGGGAGGGTAAGGCGCACCTTCATAAAGGCGTTAGGTAAACCTAACTAGTGGGGTGTACATTGCTTATATGCACAGCCTGAGATTCCTGACTTTCGATAATTCCCACCGCCATCTCGCAGGTGCTCGCAACACTCGCAACACTCGCCGTTCATTCAGCTCTGAATCATCCACGGTTGGAGAAGACGTGCGTCGACCGGTGGGGCGGGGTGCGCGCAGAGCTGCGACTGCGGTTTCGCTGTCCGGCGCCATGGTTCTTTCGGCGTTTGTGTCCCCGGCAATGGCTGAAACTGCGAAGCCAATCGTGCCGGACAATTTTCCCAATGTGATTAATCCAGCGGAGAACTTCCAGCCGCAGGATTCACAGTATGTCGAATCCCCGGAAGTTACTGTCACTTTTGAGGACGGCACACCAGCTGAAGGTGCCACGGTTCATCGCGGCGATGTTCTTATTGTTCGCGGCAGTGGTTTCAATCCGTCGGCCAACCGTGGTGGTTACCCGCTTCCAATTCCTCCGGGTGTGCCCAATGGTGTTTACGTTCTCTACAGTGCGTTCCCAGACTCGTGGAAGCCAAGTGAAGGTGCTCCGTCTTCGGCGCGGAAACATCCACACGACAACATTGCCTGGGTCACGCCGGCCGGAACTCTCGAGGCCATACCGAACCAGGGCGTCGATATGCGGCGTTCTATCGCTCGTCAGGCTACCCCGATGACAGATGACGGCAGTTTTGAAGCCCGCATTGTTGTTGACCCGCCAGAGACCCCAGCTGGTGAAAACTGGGGTATTTACGTCTACCCGGCAGCCGGCTCTATTAATGAGGCCGAGGAAATCTATATTCCGTTGAATTATTCGGATGCTCCGGGCAAGAATGCCCCGGCTCCCTCCAGCGAGGATTTAGTAATTTCTGTATCTGCGCTGGAGAAGGTATTCGGCGCACTGGGTGGCGGAGTCACTGCTAAGAACGGTGCTCTAGAGCCTGAGGACGGTGTTGTCTCATTCACCCGCGACAATGACAACAGCGATGCCGAAGGGGAGAGCTACCGCGGAGAAGTTCACTTCACCGCGAAGTTCAGTCTGGTTCATGTGGTCGTTCGTAATCCGCGCATTGAGGACGGCCCGACCGGAAAGATTATTACGGCAGAGGTCTCGCAGGGCTACGATGTCGGTCCGGATGAGATGGAGCGTATGCCCATAGCCGCTGTTGTCAACAGTGATGGCGATCAGCTGATCACGACCATCGGCACTATCTCGCAGTTCCGGTAGTCCCTCCGGTCATCATGGCCGCCAATTGTTGTCCACCTGGCACTTCGTTCAAAGTAAGCCGTCATACCTTGCGGGTTCTTGCGGGGTGTAACCACTGCCGTATTGGAATCACTACATTAGATAGAGGCGCTTACCAGCGATGAGGAGGAACGTGGGACGGCATAGTCAGGCAGAAGGACCTGTGTCACAGGATGGCGCATCGTCACAGGCTGCGGAGTCGCAACGTGCTGCTGCGAAGTCTCGGTCACAGGTCTCGCGAAAAATGCGGGCTCGCAAACCCAGTCAGACCCCCGCGCTGGCGCAATCGCCTGTGATGAGCTGGCCTCTTATTCTGGTCTCGCTGCTCGGTGGTCTTGCCTCGCTGTTGGCCTGGAATGGTCGTACTCAGCCGGACGATTGGGCTTCGCTCTGGGTAGGCGGGCTACTTATGGACAGGGGACTTGAGTCCCATCTCTATGACGCCGATCCAATCGATTTCACTGCCATGAGTGGAGAGGTCTGGCCACGCCTGGCGCAGGAAGTGTCTGCGCCATTTACGCATCCCTTTGTGCAAAACCCTTTGTTCGCAAAGGCTCTGGGAGCGATATCCCACGTCATGAGCTTTGAAACCTCGGCTGCTTGGTTGCTCTTTCTCTCTGGAATGGCCGTCGTGGTCCTCGTCGCAGCTTCCTACCACCTGTGGTTTCGGTCCACCATGCCCTGGGGCATCGCAGCGCTGGTTACCGCATGCGTATTCGCTCTGCCGACCACTCTTAATTCGTTCTGGATCGGTCAGACGACACCGCTGATTGTCGCGGGCGTCGCCTATGGTCTTGCTGCCTCGCGCACTCGTCATTGGCTCGCGGGGATTGTGCTCGGCATCGTCGCATCCATTAAATTGACTCCGTATGCGCTCATCGCTGTGATGCTCTTTTTCGCTTATCGACGGCGCGCAGCCCTCTGGTCGCTGGCCACCACGGCGGTACTGGCGGTCTGGATGTTTATCCGCGTTGATATGTCGGTAATTTCGGATTGGATTGATCGAATCGGCGACATTGGTTCATCGGTCTTGGTCGGCGGTGCGAATCAGTCGTTGGCGTCGACTTTAGCCACAGACCTGGGAAAACCTGATTTATTAGTAACAGTGGTTCGTGATTATCCGAGTCATGTGAAAACGATTCCACTGTGTATTGCGCTTGGCGTGGTGTTGATGGTCACGGCAGTTGCGTGGTTGAACCCGGTCTACCGGTTTGAATTTCTGATCACGGGCGCGTGGCTTATTGCAGCCACATTCTCATCGATTCTTTGGACCCACTACATGTTGATGCTGGTCACGTCTGTGTTCGGTTTGGCCGCCATGGCGCGGACCCGATTGACCAGACAGTGGCCGTATATCGGTATTGCGTTGCTAGTGGTCCTGCTGACGTTTCCTGTTACAAACCCGATTGCTGCTACGCCATATACCGGCGGATTTATGTATTCGGGGATTACCGCGATGCTCTTGACGCAGGCATTGATGCTAGTTATTGGTAGCTGCCACGCGTTTGCGGTACATCGGTATGGCGATGGTGATACAGGCGAGGTTGGACCTGGATTTGGCAGTGAATTAGCTGCTGCGGAGACGTTGAAATTTCCTCAGCCAGAGCCAATGGTCTTATTCGACTTGAGGAAGCGCTAGATTTAGCGGCTCAGCATAGAGACGATGTCACGGGGAGACATGTCGCTGTAGATCTCGTTCCGGGTGCTCTTAACCTGGTGGCCGAAGTGGACTGCGTTAGCGTCACTGCTGGTGTCGCGGGCAAGAGCCTCGCGCAGCGGCTGAGAGAAGAAGGCGCGCTTGGTAGTGAAAGAACGGGGGAACAGGTTTTCAAGGCTCACGGTATAAACCCTTTCTGTGGTCGGAATCCGGTCGGGACTCCGGTTTGAGAGTTTCTGTATTCAAATGGTTTTCTTTGATGCGGTTGCCACTATATGTCTGAATATGCCCGATATCGAGTTAAAACGGGCAAAAGTGACTAAGCGGATACCGTTCCCAACATGAAAGCTGCATCACACTGTGGACCGGCTTAATACTCGGTCACGGTCAGTTGTGGGCTCCAATACAGTTGTGCCCTCCAATACAATGAAATGCGGAATCAAATTTGAAGTAGGAGTTTGGCTATGGCTATTTCTTCGGCACCCACCCCTGAGTCCCCGGATTCAGCGGATACCTCGGAAGCGGCATCGCGCAGCGTTCCGGCGGCAGCGCTCAGTCACGTTGAGGATTTAATAGATTTTGTGGCTGCGTCGCCAAGCTCATTTCATGCGGCACAACAGGTCGTTGACCGTCTGAGTGCAGCCGGTGCCACGGTCATCGATGAGCACGAACAGTGGCCAAGTAAACCCGGTGCCTACGTCCTGCGTCGCGATGGCGCTGCCGTTGCTTGGATCGTCCCGGAGACGCCGGCTGCCGATTTCACCGGTTTCCGTATTGTGGGTTCCCACACGGATTCGCCCGGTTTTCGTGTGAAGCCCAACGCGCGCACCTCCGCCGCAGGCTATGCGCAGGTCGCCGTTGAAGTCTACGGCGGCGCGTTGTTGGGAAGCTGGACCGACCGCGAAATTGAGTTCGCCGGTCGGGTAATTGATAAAAGCGGCAATGAGCACCTTGCTCGCACTGGCCCGGTTGCGCGTATTCCGCAGTTGGCTATCCACCTCAATCGTGCGGTTAACGAAGAGGGGTTGAAGCTCCACAAGCAGAATCACACTGCACCAATCATCGGACTGGATACCTTCGGCACCGATGTGCACCAGGTCATCGCCGATGCTGCGGGACTGTCTATCGACGATATCGTCGCCTGGGACCTCATTTCCTTCGACACTCAGCAGCCGCGCACCTTCGGTGCTCACGATGAGTTCCTGGCTTCAGGCCGGCTGGACAATCTGCTCAGTGTTCACTCATCCCTGGTCGCCTTCGAGGCCTTGCTCCGCCAAGACTGGAGCACGTCAACCACTATCCCCGTCATGGTCGCTTTTGACCACGAGGAAGTCGGGTCCGCCTCCACCACGGGCGCTGCAGGGCCACTGCTTGCCGACGTTCTGTCCCGCATCGCAGCGGCCACAGGCGCTGACCTGGAACGCACCCAGCAGCTTTACCGCGGTTCCATCTGTCTCTCTGCCGACGGCGCACACGGTGTGCACCCGAACTATGCAGGTGAACACGAGCCGGGGCACCAACCGGAACTTAATGCTGGCCCAGTAGTGAAGATCAATGCCAACCAGCGCTATGCCACCACGGCGGCTGGTCAGGCCGAGGTTGTCCGAATTGCAGCGGAAACCTCCAAGCGCATTGGTCAGGAAGTGCCGGTGCAGTATTTTGTCTCTGCGAACCATAAGCCATGCGGCTCCACTATCGGCCCAATCACCGCAACGCGACTGGGCATTGACACCATTGATATCGGAGCTGCGATGGTCTCCATGCACTCGGCGCGTGAGATGTGCGGCACGATTGATCCATGGTGGTTGGCCGAACTCACCGTGGATTTTTGGGGTGCCGGAAACTAGCAGCTCGCTGGCAGCGCTTAAGTCACCTCTAGCAGGGGAGATGTCGGGGCGCTGTGGCCGTCGTGAAGCGAAAATGGGTGAGGGAATTTCCGTAGCTGCTCGTCGTGGAGTCCATTTTCTGTCATGCTATGAACCATGAGTGATGCTAACGACACCCTGCCGTCGCACCGCCTTGAAGTACCCATCGAAGAGGCGGTGGCATGGCGTCGCCAACTGCACCAGAATCCGGAGCTGAGCTTCCGGGAGTACCGGACCTCGGACATGATTGAGGATCTGCTCAATCAGTGGGACATCCCGACGTACCGGTTGACCCCGACGTCCGTAATTGGCGTCATCGAGGGCACAGCAGGCGACCCCAGCACGGGCCGTGTGATCGGCTACCGCGCGGATATTGACGCGCTGCCGATTCAGGAGGAAACGGGACTGCCGTACGCCTCGCGCACGCCGGGTGTGATGCACGCCTGTGGTCATGATGTTCACACGGCGATGCTGCTGGGCACTGCGAAGGTGCTTTCCGGAATGCGCGATCAGCTGCACGGCAAGGTGCTGTGCATCTTCCAGCACGCCGAAGAAATGCTGCCGGGCGGGGCTCGTGAGCTGGTCGACAAGGGTGCCGCCGATGACTTGGATGAGGTCTATGCCTTCCACGTCGCGCCGCATCCGGTGGGGCATGTTGGGATTTGCGCTGGGCGAGTGACAACTATGTCGGGCATCGTCTCCATCGCCATTCGTGGCCGTGGCGGACACTCCTCGAACCCGCAGCTGTCGATTGACCCGGTGCTCATCGCCAGCGAGGCGACTCTCATGCTGAACACGATTGTCTCCCGCGATGTGGATCCGAAGCACATGAACATTGTCAATGTCGGCTCACTGCATTCAGGTGAGGCCGGCAACGTGATTCCGGATACGGCCAACCTGGAAGTGTCCATCCGCTCGGTGGATGAGGCCGACTGGGAGATTGTCTGCCAGCGTATCGAGGCCGTCGTCAACGGCGTCTGCCAGGCTCACGGTGCACAGGCGACTTTCGACTGGCAGATTCCGTACCCGATGGTGGTCAACGCCGACATTGCGGTCAATCGTGCGTGGCATGCGGCGACGAAGGCGGTTGGCAAGTCCAAGGTGTTCGCTGCCGATCCGTGGGCTCCTTCGGATGATTTCTCGTATTTTTCCCGTGAAGCGCCGGGCTGTTACATGTTCCTCGGCACCGGTGGCCCGGAAGCGGGTAATCCCTTCTTTCTCCACAACTCCAAGTTTAAAATTGTGGAGAGAGCCATGGTCAATGGCATGCGCACGGAAATCCAAATCGCGCTCGACGCACTGAACCCGTCGAAGAATCATCCGCCGGAGCGCCCTGCCACATCTCCGACCATGCCCGCAGCAGGTTCCGTGCCTCCACGGCCGCGGAAGGCAGGCCTTGGCACGCCGCAGTCGCATGCGGGTCAGGCGCGGGCGTCGTCAAGCGAATCGGCGGGGGAGACCTCACCGAGTCCTGAGGCGGCGACATCAGATAATTCCAATCAGCCTCAGGCACCTAGAGAGGATGCATAGGACAATGTCCACGACCCCCAACGCCCCTGATAAGACGCTCGCTGCCACCGCACCTGAGTGGACGAAGTGGGCGATTGGATGGCACGTCTATCCACTGGGGTTTGTGGGAGCGCCCATCCGTGAGAAGGATCGAGGCGCCGCGCCGGTCAATCGAATTCGCAAACTGATTGACTGGCTTCCGTACGTCCAGGGGCTCGGGCTCAACGTCCTGCAGCTGGCGCCAGTATTCGAGTCGACTAGCCACGGCTACGATACCGAGGACTACTACCGCATTGACTCGCGACTGGGCACCGAAGAGGACATGAAGGCCGTCATCGAAGCTGCCCATGAGCGCGGCATCAAAGTGCTTTTCGACGGCGTCTTCAACCACATCGGGTCAGAGGCACCCGCGCTGAAGGCCGCGAAGGAAAACCCTGACTCTGAAGAAGCGCAGCTCTTTGCGTTTACGCACTCAGATGGCGACATGACTGCGCCGGTGTTTGAGGGCCATGAGAGTTTGGTCGAATTCGATCACACCAGTGACGCGACTGTTGATTTTGTCGTGAACGTCATGAATTACTGGCTGGCGCGGGGGATTGATGGCTGGCGACTGGATGCGGCCTACGCAGTGAACCCACAGTTCTGGCACAAGGTTTTGCCGCGAGTGCGTGCTGAGCACCCGCATGCTTTTATCTACGGTGAGGTCATCCACGGCGACTATGCGGAGATTGTGTCGGTGTCCGGCATGGACTCGGTGACGGAATACGAGCTGTGGAAAGCGACCTGGTCGGCGCTGAAGGAGGAAAACTTCTTCGAGTTGGACTGGACTCTGAAGCGCCATAACACCTTCGCGGAGTCTTTTGTGCCGGTGACGTTTGTGGGAAACCACGATGTTTCGCGCATTGCGACACAAGTAGGGGCCGACAAGGCCGTGCTGGCGGCAACGGTGCTGTTTACCGTGGCCGGTGTGCCACTGGTCTACTACGGTGACGAACAGGGTTACACCGGTCTCAAAGAGGAACGCATCGGCGGTGACGACCAGATTCGACCAGTGTTCCCGGATAGCCCGGAGGAACTCTCTGCGCTTGGTGAGGACCTCTACCGCGCTTACCAGCAGCTCGTTGCGGTGCGACGCCGGTTCCCATGGTTGCACTCCGCTCGCGTGGAGACTGATGAATTGCGCAATGGTTTTCTTCGCTACCGCGTGACCGCAACCGACGCGGCGCTCGTGGACGATGCTGCCGGGGCCTCGGGTGAGGCTGGAGCTTCCGGCGAGATGCCCTCGCTCATTGTCGAGCTGAACCTGGAAAATGGCGCAACCAGCGCGGTAATCCGTGATGGTGACCACGTGGAATTTGAGTTTTCCTAGGCTCTCATCGTGGCTCTAGGCTGCCCCCAGAGAACCAAAACCGCCCGGACACCATGGCCGGGCGGTAATTCTTTCGTGCCCCATCGATGAGTGGACACAAGGGGTAGTGACTGCGTTTCTGTTTGCTACCTACCCCGGTTTTCGCAGTTTCAATTATTGAATCTGCAGTTACATCTCTGCGGTCTCAGCAGGAGTCATCTCGTCGGAGGGTGCCGGGGTGGTGGCCTTCTGCTCGAAGGTCTCCGACGGGTTGGCCTGGTCGCCGACCTTTACGTCCGAGTCAACCTCGTTCGGGGGAGAGCAAGCGACCAGGGCTGCTGCGGCAATGGCGGATGCGGCGATAGCGCCGGCGATGCGGTTACGCATGGATGTGGCTCCTCTGTCGGAAAAACAATAGCTACAAGGGCTAATGAACTTTTCTCACATTATCTTAAAGCAATATCTTAGAGGATTCTTAACGGCTTGCGGGAACCAAGGGGCCAATCGCCCCCGCGCCGATGCATAGCGTTGCCCCCGGAGTCGCCTTTTCCACATCGACACGGAGAGTATTTCCGCCACCGTTGAGGTACGCATAGCGCGGCCGCAGATCGTTGTTCATCTTCACGACCGCGGAACCAGCGCGGGTTTGCTCTTCAGTCTCGAAAGGATTGGGAAGCGACAGGCGCACATCCATGTCCTCAGAGGCGGTGGCCGGGAACTCAAGCACCCAGTCACCGAGCTTGATGATGTTCTCAAGCTTGATGTCCTCCGACGCAGTGCCGTTCTCACCAACTGTGATGCGATGGCCACACTGCTCGACAGGGCCATCGGTGACCCGGGTGATCTCGGAGACCTTGGCGTCGATAAGCGAACCGTCGGTATTGAACATGCGCGGGTGACCGGTGACGCGCTCAAACGGAGGGCGATCGGAGACCGCATCAAAGACCCGCGAGTACATGTTCATCGGAGCGGCGACGGGCACGAGAATCTCGAAGGGGACGGGCTGGTCAATGAGGTTGTAGTCGATCGCCTTGTCGGGGCCAGCGGCGTCGGCCTCCTCGCGCAGCGCGGACAGCGACGCCTTGGTGTTGCCGATCCACTCCATTGCGATGTCATCAGACCAGGCATTGCGGTAAGTAACCACGGAAATCGAGGAGGTGACAGCCAGTGCGACACCCAGCGACCAAATCAGAATGTGCGTACGAGCCGGTAGCAGAGCCGGCGCCTCGTCCTTTGGCGGGAGTCCCGCCAGGGAGATCGCGACACAGATAGCGATCACGAGCGCGACATCAGAGTAGTAGTGCAAAGTGTGCGCCAGCACGCCAGAGGTGTTCTCTCCCGAGCGGAACAGGGTGATGGCGAACAAGGTGGTGAACATGTACGCCACCGATAGCGTCCACGGAGCCCAGCCACGGTAGTCGCGGCCAATGAGGGTGGCAGACAGAATCAACAGAATAATGCCGCCGAGAGTAATCAGCTGAGACGAAGCGGAGGCAAACGGCTGTCCCGGAGCCCAACGTTCCCAGCTTGTTGGCCCGCCGATGATGCCGGCAAAAATCTGGCCGAGGCCGTTGAAGAA
Source organism: Corynebacterium sp. HMSC074C03 (assembly GCF_001838285.1). Taxonomy (NCBI): domain Bacteria; kingdom Bacillati; phylum Actinomycetota; class Actinomycetes; order Mycobacteriales; family Corynebacteriaceae; genus Corynebacterium; species Corynebacterium sp. HMSC074C03. Next base: position 16,792 of record NZ_KV836208.1, read on the forward strand.
CAGTTCGGGCTGTAGCTTGTCAGAAATGAAGCCGGTAGTTTCGGCGGGGCCGAAGTAGTACCACAGTGCCCAGGCGCCGGTCAGCAGCATCGATGGGATCCAGATGACGAGGCCGCGACGGAGAACCTGCAGGATATTGCTGCGCTCCATGTAAGCCAAAGTGATGACAACCAGCATCGAAATCGGCGCGATAGCCAGGGACTTCTCAAAGAATCCCAGCGCCACTGCCAGCAGTACAAACAGGCCAGCGGCTTCCCATGGGCGGGGGCCGAAAGAACGACGCATAGTGGTGCGAATAGCGACAATCATGAAAACCACGAATGCCAGGTGGAACGGCTGGGAATTGGTCGCAGCCGACCACCAGGTGTCTCCCGGAAGCATCAGCGGAGTCCAGGCGACGACCGTGATGAGGAAGAGCGACACCAGCGTGCGGCCAGTGAGAAGCTCAAAGAGCTTAGTGGTGGCGTATGTCAGCGCTACCGACATCACGGCCATGGTGATAGCCGGCAGCCACCAGTTCCACGGCGCAATGAGGTGATAGAGGCCTTGCACCAGGAAGGCCAGTGGTGCAAGGTGCCCGTCGTGGTCCTGAAGCAGGTAGTCCTTGCTCAGCAGCGGGGTGTCGTAAAGGTGGCCAACGATGATGAAGTCATCCCAGTAAAAACCATGGCTAGTCAGAACCAGAATGCGAGCGACAAGCTGTATCGCAATAACAACTCCGATGAGTGGCCACCACTGCTTCGCAGACAGGTCAAGTCTCTCGCCCCATGTCAATGAGGGCATGTAGTATGGGCGAGAACTTTCCTGCTCAGCGGTGTTGTCAGCACCAGGAAACTCGGCAGTTTTCACTGCGGAATCCGCGGCTGTCCCCTCATTGCCGACTGTCGGCGGATGAGGGGCTTGGGCAGTTGGGGTATCTCCAGTGGATGACCGCTCGGCTTTAGTCATGGTTCCTTATGTTATCTAGGCCATCTGCTGGGCGCGGTAGGGTAGGCAAAAGTTAGTGCTTAGGGCGTGTCGGCACAGGCCCCATACGCCGCTAATAAATACATCAAAATCTTTTGAGCAATATCGCTCGAGTTAAAGAAAAATGGGAGCAAGTGAGATGACGCAATCGGCGAGTGCAGCGCGCGCTAACTTCTCGTGGCGCAATATTGACATCATCATTGCAGCTGTCATCGGCGTGGCCGTTGGCCTGATCTTTGTTATCTGGAACATCATCGGCGGTGCGGGCTATGAAGCAGTCAACGCGCTTACTCCTGGCCTTGGCGGTTTGGTCGCTGGTATGTGGTTCCTCGGTGGGCCGCTTGGCGCGTACATCATTCGCAAGCCGGGTGCCGCTATCTTCGTCGAGGTAATCGCAGCGACGGTTTCAGCACTAATCGGTAACCAGTGGGGTATCTCCACCCTGTACTCAGGTTTGGCGCAGGGGCTCGGCGCGGAGCTGGTGTTCCTTGTTCTGGCGTACAAGAGCTACAACCTGGCCACCGTGGTTATCTCCGGTCTCATGGCAGGTGTCGGCGCGTGGACCTTTGAACTTTTCACCGGCAACCTGGCCAAGACTTTCGAATTCAACGTCATCTACCTGATCTCCACGGCGCTGTCTGGTGCCGTCCTCGCCGGTCTGCTGGCTTACTTCCTGGCTAAGGCACTGGCGGCAACTGGAGCGCTGGATCGGTTTGCCATCGGGCGAGAGCGGCACGGCGACGTCTAGGAAAAATCGATGGCAGATGAGGAGTTGACGCGGGGGCCGTCGTCAAGCGGAAATGTCCCTGCGGTGAGCGCGCGGGGGTTCGGATATCGGCACGCGGGGCGCAAAGCTGCGGTACTGAACGACATCACGCTGGACGTCGAGCGTGGTGAAAAGGTGCTGTTGCTCGGCGCGTCGGGGGTGGGGAAGTCGACGCTGCTTGCCGCTATTGCTGGCGTGCTTGGCGACGACTCCGATGGCGAAGCCACCGGAGAGCTCCTGATTGAAGGTTGTACTCCCGCGTCCGCAAGGGGCGCGGTGGGCTTAGTGCTGCAAGACCCTGACTCGCAGACGATTAGTGCCCGCGTTGGCGACGATGTTGCCTTTGGTGCGGAAAACCTTGGCGTTGCCCCGGCTGAGATCGGCAACCGAGTACGCGCCAGCCTGGATGTGGTGGGACTGGATTTGCCGCTGGACCATCCCACGCACCGGCTTTCCGGGGGACAGAAACAGCGCCTCGCATTGGCGGGTGTGCTGGCGATGGGCGCACGGGTCATTTGCTTGGACGAGCCGACGGCCAACATCGATCCGGCCGGTGTGCCGGTACTGCGCGATGCGGCGATTACCGCGGCGGAGAGAACCGGTGCGGCGCTGATCGTGGTCGAGCATCGGGTGGATGCGTGGGTCGATGTGGTCGACCGCATCATCGTGCTGGGCCGCGAAGGTGTGATTGCCGATGGTGCGCCTCATCGAGTCTTGGAAGACCACGGGCAGGCTCTGACGGATGCTGGGGTGTGGATTCCGGATGCACCGCCCGCGCTGCCGGACGCGCGTTCCGTTGCCTGCGACCAGGATGGGAACCCTAGCGGTGACATCGCGATTGAAACCCGCGAGTTGGCCATCGGCTATGGCGCGAAGAAGTCCTGGTTCAGCGGTGGCGAAACTGTTGAACCGATTGCTCGCGGTGTATCAATTTCAATCCCATCTCAAGCTTCCACCTGCATTGTTGGTCACAATGGCAGCGGCAAGTCCACGTTAGCGCTGACGCTCGGCGGTCTGCTTGAGCCGATGGCGGGCACGGTCCAAGTGGCAGGCAGCGGTAGCGCGCCGTGGAAATGGCCATCGAAGAGGTTGGCTACTCGGATTGGCACGGTATTCCAGGACCCCGAGCATCAATTCGTCACCGGCACAGTGCTGGAAGAGTTGCAGCTTGGCCCCAAGCTTGTCGGTGTCAATGCTGATCAGCGCATCGAGGAATTACTTGAGCGGCTGCGGCTAACCGCCCTGACCAAGGCGAATCCATTCTCGCTTTCCGGCGGTGAGAAGCGACGTCTGTCGGTGGCGACCATGCTGGCGACAGCGCCGGATATTGTGCTTCTCGACGAACCGACCTTCGGCCAAGACCGCCGGACATTCACCGAGCTGCTCACTTTGCTTCGCCAACTTGCAGACGACGGCCGAACTGTTATTTCGATTACCCACGATCCGTTGGTGGTCCAAGCGATGGGGGACTACGTCGTCGACATGGATGCGTTTCATCCGGAGCGGTCAGGCCGTGCGGCGCCGGGACAGCGTGGTTCGGGGGAACAGGCCGGTCCGAGCAGCAATAGCGGTTCGCGCGGCCAGGGCGAAGCAGGAGGGAAATCGTGACTGAAGTTGGTTCCGCCGGTATGGCTGAAGGCACGCAGAGCGCCGAGCAGAGCAAGCAGCCTTTCCTCGCGACGGTCAACCCGGTGGCGAGAGTTCTGGGCCTATTCTTGCTCACCACGCCGCTGCTGATTTCCATCGACTGGGTCTCTGCAGTGGTCGCGCTTGTCTGCACGCTTTTCTTGGTGCCACTGTCGGGTTTGGGTTTTCGTCGTTTTCTAGGACGCAGCCTGCCACTTCTTATCGCCGCGCCCATCTCGGGCATCTCGATGGCGCTTTACGGCAACCCGGAGGGCAAAGAGTATTTCTCCTTTCTGCTTGCGCATGTGACGGATAATTCCATTTCCCTGGCCATCGCGATCATGTTGCGTGTGCTGGCTATCGGTACTCCAGTTATCGTGCTGACAGCTAATATCGATCCCACCGATCTGGGCAATGGGCTGGCGCAGGTTCTCAAGCTGCCCAGCCGGTTTGTGCTGGCAACGGTGGCGAGTCTGCGGCTCGTCGGTCTGTTCATCAGTGATTGGCAGGCGCTGACTCGAGCCCGTCGCGCACGCGGTTTGGGGGACCACGGTGCAATCCGCCGCACTATTTCCCAGGTGTTCGCTCTGCTGGTGTTTGCGCTGCGCCGCGGCACCAAGCTGGCCACCGCCATGGAAGCCCGCGGCTTTGGCGCACCGATTAAGCGTACGTGGTGGCACACCTCGACATTGGCCGCGCGTGACTATGTCACCATGGCCGCCTGCCTCGCCATCGCCGTCGCAGCAATCGGTATTTCCGTGTGGGCCGGGGAGTTCCGCTTCCTGGGCGTGGCGTAGTAAAGGCGTTTCAATCACGATGATTCTGCTTATCGACGGCCGTTCCGGCAGTGGCAAAACCACCTTTTCGGCAAAGTTGCACAGTATCCTCGGCTGGCCAGTTGTCCACTTGGAGGATGTCTATCCGGGCTGGCCCGGCCTGCACAAAGCATCGGCCGCAGTCGCGGAGACCATTTTGAACCCCGCGCTACCGGCCGATGAGCGTGGTTATCGCCGTTGGGACTGGTACGCCAGTGAATTCGCCGAGTGGGTACCCACGCCACCGGACAGCTCTCTCATCGTCGAAGGCTGCGGCGCTGTCACTGAAGCTAATCTTGCCGCTGCCCGTGCCATCGGCGACGGCAACGCGTGGGGAGTCTGGGTAGAGCTGGACACGCAGACTCGCTTTGCCCGCGCCATGGCTCGCGACGACCACTTCGAGGAACACTGGGACATGTGGGCCGAGCAGGAATCTCAGCACATGGCCAAGCACAATCCGCAACAGCTCGTCGACTGGACTATCAACGTCCCAGAACAGTTAACGTGGAAGCTCTGATGAGAAAAACGCTCGCGTGCCTCGGTGCAGGCTTCGGTTCCATGCTCCTCGTCGGCGGACTACGTGTCGCCGCTAGTTCGGAGCTACGCCCACCACGCCTGCCCAATCGCAGACCTCCGCGGTGGGTTCTTCCCGCAGTCGGTGCCGTGTGGACGCTGGCCAGCTACCGCGCCTATTACGCCCGCGCATCGCATCGCTTGACGACGCCCCTGCTCGCCGGCCTCGCAGTACCAGGAGCCGCAGCGATAGTTTTCGAGGCCGTTCGCCTTCGATGTGCTGTCAAAAAGCCAACTGTGCCGCCGCACACCGTGATTGTGCTGGGATGCGCATTGAAGAACAATCGGCCCTCGGCCCTGCTGGCCAAAAGATTGCAGCGAGCAGTAGCAGCGTGTGATGAGCGCACCGAGCGAATCATCTGCTCCGGTGGACGCGGCAGTGAAGCAGTGACAGATGCCACCAGCTCCGAAGCGGACGCCATGGTGGAGTGGTTGGAGGCGAACGCTGGGGACGTCGTAAAGCGTGGCAACATCGAGTTGATTGCCGAGGACCAATCGACGAATACGTCGGAAAACATTGACTATGCGTGCGAGTTGATGCGTGGCGTAGACGGTGCGTTGAGCGCTGGAACGGTTGTTGTGACCAGTGATTTTCATGCGCCACGGGTAGCGAAGCTCGTGCGCGAACGGGGCCTGGAATCCTGGTGTGTCGTCGGAGCCTATACGCCGTTAAGGTACTGGGCGACATCGCTGCTGCGGGAATTCCTAGCGCAGTTTATTCTGTGGGCGCCGCGCGGCAACACGAGAATTTTACGAATTTCGCGGGTGCAACAAAGTGTTAGCCACTAGTATCAAACGAAGATAATTACGTCGTGCGGTGATAGTGCTGCGTAGAAATGCGTAGAGCGCGATATCGACCACGACATCGGAATCATTAAATCGGGAGGAACACCCACATGGCTTTGACCCCAGGATTCGACCTGTTCCAGCTGCCAGAGGAGCACCAGGAGCTCCGCGCCGTTATTCGTGATCTGGCGGAGAAGCAGATTGCTCCGTACGCAGCGGACGTCGATGAGAACGAGCGTTTCCCGGAGGAGGCCCTGAAGGCTCTCAACGAGGCTGGCTTCAACGCCGTCCACGTGCCGGAGCAGTTCGGTGGTCAGGGTGCGGACTCGGTTGCGGCCTGCATCGTTATTGAGGAAGTTGCTCGCGTCTGTGGTTCGGCTTCTCTTATCCCGGCTGTGAACAAGCTGGGCACCATGGGCCTGATCCTCAAGGGCTCCGACGAGCTGAAGAGCAAGGTCCTGCCGGACATCGCCAACGGTGAAATGGCTTCCTACGCGCTGACTGAGCGCGAGGCTGGTTCCGATGCCGGTTCCATGAAGACCCGCGCTGTCCGTGAGGGCGATGAGTGGGTCCTCAATGGTTCCAAGTGCTTCATCACTAACGGTGGCCGCTCCACTTGGTACACCGTCATGGCTGTCACCGACCCGGAGAAGGGTGCCAACGGCATCTCCGCATTCATGGTTCACAAGGACGACGAGGGCTTCCGCGTCGGTGGCCTGGAGCACAAGCTGGGTATCAAGGGCTCCCCGACCGCGGAGCTGTACTTCGAAAACTGCCGTATCCCGGCTGACCGCATCATCGGCGAAGAGGGCACCGGTTTCAAGACCGCCCTGGAGACCCTGGACCACACCCGCCCGACTATTGGTGCACAGGCACTGGGTATTGCGCAGGGTGCTTACGACTACGCCGTCGGTTACGTGCAGGAGCGCCAGCAGTTCGGCAAGCCGATTGCTGCTTTCCAGAACACCCAGTTCATGCTGGCTGACATGCGTATGAAGATTGACGCTGCTCGCCTCATGGTCTACACCGCAGCCGCTAACGCTGAGCGTGGCACTGCTGAGGGCGGCGCTCGCCTGGGCATGATGGCCGCAAACGCCAAGACTTTCGCCTCCGACGTTGCTATGCAGGTCACCACTGATGCCGTGCAGCTGCTCGGCGGTTACGGCTTCACCCGTGACTTCCCGGTTGAGCGAATGATGCGTGACGCCAAGATCACCCAGATCTACGAGGGCACCAACCAGATTTGCCGCATGGTCGCAGGTCGCCAGATTCTCGCAGACGCTCAGAAGCGCTAATCACCAGCGCAAACGCTAAGCCCTCGCTGAAACGGCGGGGGCTTTTTCATGCCGCCACATCACCCAGAATTTGTCTATTAACCCCAATGCGAGTTACTGACTGCGTTTATGTTTGGCGACCGCGTGCCAATGCGAGTTACTGACTGCGTTAATGTTTGGCGACCGCGTGCCAATGCGAGTTACTGACTGCGTTTATGACAAAAATGGCCCGAAAAACGGCTGGTAGGGTCATAAACTCGCACAGTTTCACATTTGCAGCCCGTAAGTTTTTGGGTTAAGTAGCAAGAAGCATGTCCGGTCGGCGTGTGGCAGGGCATAAGATTTGTCTCTTAACCCCAGGTTTTCGGCCGTCCTGCACGAGTCCGGCACCACACCATCCACCAGCTCGCCAGCAGCCGAACGCATCAGCCTCGCTAATCACACCCTCATTTCGCCAACCAAGCACAGGCAGCTACAACGATTGCCTCTGCTCCCCGGTCAAGAGTGGGGTGGAGTTCAGGGATGAAAGCTGGGTTGTGGTTGCCAACAGCGCTGCTCTCATCCGCGAAGCCGCCGAGCCACTAAGAGCTGCCTACGTCGTCACAAAGAACTTCTGGTTTCGCTCGCCGCGGTAGGACTGGACGGTTGCAGTTGCGGCGATGATAGAGGCAACAATCAGCAGGCCAGCTGTAATCAAACCGAGCACCGATGAGTCTCCGGAGCGCACCTGGGAAATCGTTCCGACCAGAGTCATTGATGCATTAATGACAAAAACTGCCGCTGCCACGGACAGCACCGTGCGCGCTGCAGTCGATCCTTCAAGGAGTTTGCCAGCAAGCCACCAGCACGCAATCGCCGTTGCCGTCTGTGCGATAAGCGCAAACGCGAAGCTCACAGCCAAGCTGGTCTGAGCAGCAGAAATCTCGATGTCGTTGGCCTTTGCCGCTTCCGTAACAGTCGCATCCCATTTCAATAGGGAACTGACCACGGTGAGGAGTAGCGCCGGGACGTAAACATATACCGCCAGCCGCCACCACCTAAAGGACTGCGCCGCATGGAAAGGAACGTCTTTAGCCGAATTGACTGCCATAACTCCACACTCTAAACCACGCTGTCGCGGCGCGAAACGTCACTGCTAGGTTGCACTTATCGCTTGCCGACGAGCAGATAGTCGGCAACCGCCCAAAAGCTAACTTTTATACAGCGCTGGTGCGGTGCGGGTCGGTGAAGTCGACACCTTGGGTTTCCCACACGCGACGCAGTTCGTCAACGCCCTTAGCGCGAGCAAGGGCAAATTCGTTGGTTGTGGCCGGGACTGGCTGGAAGATCGTGACTTCGGTTTCCTCTACCACGACCGGCGGGATTTCTGCCTTGAGCAGCACAAAACCGGTGAAGCGCGATTGATCCCACAGTGGCTGGCCGAAGTCGATAAGTGCACCCTCGGTGAGGATGAGGCCTTCGATGCTTGGGGAAGCGGCAAGAATACCCAGCGGGCGGATGACTGCGTCCAGACCACCACGAATAGGCAAGATGAGCTCGGCACGCGGGCCAGAGTTGGTGTCCACCACCATTGCGGACGGATCTTGCATTGCCTCGGCACTGCAACCGAGTGTTGCGTAGGTGACAATCCGGCCTGTGTCAGGTCCGAAGCGCAGCATCTTCAGCGGAGCAGAGCCGAGGAAGGTCAGCTGGGCTTCGCCGGGGTTGGACTCTTCAAAGTAGGAGGTAAATGCTGCTCGGACGGCTTTGATAATCGCATTGCCATCAGGGCCGGCGGGAGGGATGGGGCCGGTTAAGTTATCGAACACGAACGGTACTCCTTTGTTGAGGTGGTAGTTCTAGGCTGCAGGCGAAAGCTCAACAGCATCAACCCACGTCGCTTCGAGGTTCAAAGTCTGCATCCACGCATCAATGTTGTCACCGTGTGCAGCGATTGCGGCGCGTGCAGTCAGCGTGGTCTCGATAGCGAATTCGGTGAGTTCATCGCTAATCAGTCCCTGAGTGTGGGCCGCGACGAGCTCATCGACATCTTCAACTCGAATCTGTGTGGCCGCATCGACAGGTAGGGGAGCTATGGCCTCAGGGGCGGTCGGTGCCTGCAGGATGTCGAGATACAAATCGGTCATACGCCAGCACTGCGGATCAGTCCGGTCGATGCTGACAATATCGACGTAGCGTTGGTGTTCCACCTTCACGCCCGGGCGGAAGTGATAAATGCTGATGCGCAACCCTTCGTCGGCAAGCAGGAATGACTCAAGATATCCAAACTTTGGATGATCCATCCCACGGCGCATATAGAGGCGGCTGGGTGTGAGAGTTCGGAACTCGTCGACTTTGCGCTGAAAGCCCTTGGGGTCGGTGTTGACCATTTCACGTAGGTCAAAGGTCTCGACTTTTGGAGGATGTGTGTCCTGACTCGAGCGAATTGGGGAGAGTGCAGGAGCTGCCGCGGTCGAAGCCGAAGTGGCCGGTGAAGTGGACATGCGAATACCTTAACGTGTGGGGGCTGCCTTTTTGGGCATAGAAAAGCCCTTTCTGCATACGTGATGCAAAAAGGGCTAGGGGAGAACTAGAAAAACTTAGTTCAGGCCGACCGGGAAGACACCGGCGGTCGGGGTGTAGCTGCAGTTGGTCGGACCAGGCTCTTCCTGAGTGGTGATACCGCCCTGCATGACAGCGATGACCAAGCCCTTGCCCGTGTCAGCGGTGCCGTTGACAGCGCCCGGGCCCTCCTCGGCGTTGATGCCATTGTTCTGCAGGGTGGTCTTGCCGTACTTGCCGTTGGCAACGTTGACCCAGTAGACGTTCATCTCGGTGTTCTGTTCCTTAGCCAGCTGCTTGGTGCCCAGGCCAGTGAAGACGAAGCCAAGCTGGTTCTCCGGAACGCCAGGCAGCGGCAGGTCAGCCGGACCCGGAACGGAGGTGGCCATACCGATGGAGCGGCTTTCGCCACCGATGCACTTGTCAGCCACGGTCGGCAGCAGGAACTGGTTGGTCTTCGGGGCGCCTTCCGGAACCTTGAAGCCCGGCTCGCCGTCGCCCTCGCCAGTCAGGAAGTCAATTCCCTTGTTCAGTGCGCTTGAAATTTCCTCAGGAACGCCTGGGGAGTTAATGATGTCGCGCGCGTTGCCGTAAAGATCCGGCGAAGCGATGTTCAGGGAGTCCAGCGAGGGGGAAGCAGAAGCGGCGGGAGTCATGCCCGCAGTGAGAATTGCAGCTGCACCCAAGGTCGCTGCGGCACGGCGCAGGAAGGAGCGTCCAGTCGAAACCACGGTGAAGTACCTCTCATTCGTGGGCTATTGGAGTCGGAATCAAAATTTCGGAATCGTTGCTCATCTTAGAACGACTCCAACGTGAATTGGAAAGATTTGAAAAAGAAATGTTCAGAATCTTCTCAGGAGATTAACGCACGGGTTCCCGCGTGTCGCAAGTCAACCAGAGTGGATAAAGGTGTAGAAAGAGATGATTGTGAAAATTGAGGCACACTGCATGCTTATGGGGTTAATGGCGTTTCGCAGCGTGTAGGCGGGTGAAGTCAAGTCTCATCCCGTGGGGTTACAACTATGGCATTTGGTCACATCTATCACATGGCGGGCTGAGAGATTGTCGTCGTGAAGCGTTGTGGTGTGGGTGGATATGCCGTTATGGCTGTCGGTAAAGCGGGGGTGGAGCAAGGGGGTAATTTATGCCTAGGGGCGGCGCGGCAGTGCCACTTTGCATGACGGATAGGTGCTCGGGGTTGCGGGAAGCTCTGCCAGATGTGCAGGTCCATTAAGAAGGAGTACACTGTAGAACGCTTTATTACGCGTTGATGCGGGGCGTTAAAGGCAGTCGTAAAGACAGTCCTTTAGGGCAAGGCCGTATCTTTTTCTTTTAGTCCTCTTAGCTTGTTAGGAGCTATCCGCCTGTGAGCGATACCGAGTTCCGTAATGTCGCCATTGTCGCGCACGTCGACCATGGCAAGACCACTCTCGTGAACGCCATGCTGGAGCAGTCCGGCGTTTTCAGCGACCACGAAGAAGTTGCAGACCGAGTGATGGACTCTGGTGACCTTGAAAAGGAAAAGGGCATCACCATCTTGGCGAAGAACACCGCTATTCGCCGAAAAGGTGAGGGCAAGAACGGCGAAGATCTCATTATCAACGTCATTGACACCCCTGGTCACGCCGACTTCGGTGGTGAGGTGGAGCGCGCACTGTCCATGGTTGACGGCGTCGTGCTGCTGATTGACTCTTCCGAAGGTCCGTTGCCACAGACTCGCTTCGTGCTGGGCAAGGCCCTGGCTGCGTCCATGCCGGTAATCATTGTGGTCAACAAGACCGACCGTCCAGATGCGCGTATCGACGAGGTTGTTGAGGAAGCCCAGGATCTGCTGCTAGAGCTAGCCTCCACCCTGGAAGACCCGGAAGCTGCTGAGGTCGCTGAGCGCAACCTTGAGCTGCCGGTTCTCTATGCTTCCGGTCGTGCCGGTAAGGCTTCGACGGAGAACCCGGGTAACGGCAACTTGCCGGAGTCTGAGAACCTGCAGCCGCTGTTCGACGTCATCACCGAGGTGCTCCCGGAGCCGTCCGCTGAGATTGATGCCCCGCTGCAGGCGCAGGTTACTAACCTGGACTCCAGCTCCTTCCTGGGTCGAATTGGCCTGATTCGTATTCACAAGGGTCGTATCCGCAAGGGACAGCAGATTTCGTGGATTCACTATGACTCTGATGGCAATGAGCACATCAAGAACGCGAAGGTCGCGGAGCTGTTGCGTACCGTCGGCGTGACCCGTGTTCCTGCTGAAGAGGCCATTGCAGGTGACATCGCTGCTATCTCCGGTATCGACGAGGTCATGATCGGAGACTCTCTCTGTGATGCTGAGCACCCGGATCCGCTGCCGCGCATTCTGGTCGATGAGCCGGCTATCTCCATGACGATCGGTGTGAACACCTCGCCACTGGCAGGCCAGGGTGGTGGCGATAAGCTGACCGCTCGTATGGTCAAGGCCCGCCTGGACCAGGAGCTGATTGGTAACGTCTCGCTGCGCGTGCTGCCGACCGAACGCCCGGATGCCTGGGAGGTGCAGGGCCGTGGTGAAATGGCGCTGTCCGTTCTGGTTGAAACTATGCGTCGTGAGGGCTTTGAGCTGACCGTCGGTAAGCCGCAGGTTGTTACCAAGACCGTCGATGGCAAGGTTCAGGAGCCGTACGAGCACCTGACCATCGATGTTCCAGAAGAGCACCTGGGTGCGGTCACCCAGCTGATGGCGGCTCGTAAGGGACGCATGGAACAGATGGGTAACCAGGGCACCGGTTGGGTGCGCATGGAGTTCCTGATTCCGTCCCGCGGTCTGATTGGCTTCCGCACCACTTTCATGACGGAGACCAAGGGCACCGGTATCGCCAACCACTACTCGGCAGGTTATGGCGAGTGGGCAGGCGAGATTAAGGACCGCCCGACTGGTTCGCTGGTGGCTGACCGTACTGGCCAGATCACCGCTTACGCGCTGATTCAGCTTTCTGACCGCGGTACTTTCTTCGTCGAGCCGGGTGACCAGGCCTATGAGGGCATGGTCGTTGGCCAGAATCCGCGTGATGAGGACATGGACATCAACATCACCAAGGAAAAGAAGCTGACGAATATGCGCGCAGCTTCGGCTGATGCGACCGTGACCCTGGAGAAGGCTCACAAGCTCTCCCTCGATGAGGCTATGGAGTTCTGTGGCGCTGACGAGTGTGTTGAGGTCACCCCGGAGGGCATTCGCGTACGCAAGCAGATCCTCAGCGCCACCGATCGCGCTCGCGCCCGTTCCCGCGCGAAGGCAATGAATAAGAAGTAATTCGGGTTACTAGAGGACTGGGCGACCTGGAAAACCAGTCTCGGGGTAACTGACTCGGCCAGGTGTCGAGTAATCTCGTGAATATGTTTATTCGCAGCCGTCGTCACGCAGCTTCTCGTCGATTTTTCGTAGCATCGACACTCTGCGTGACGGCGGCTTTGGCGTCCTCGTGCATGGCTCGCCCGTCCGACGCTCCGACTGTGCCCGGGCAGCAGGAAGTGCCGGTACAGCAGGAAGACACCGCTGACCAGGCTAAAAAGATGCGTGAAGTCACGGTCGGTGTCGACGAGTTTGTCGAAGGCTTCAATCCGCATTTGCTTGCCGACGTCTCCCCAGTGACCAGCCTGGTAGCGCGACTGACACTGCCCAGTGTTTTCACCCCCGCGCCAGTTGAGGGCGAGGCTGGTGACGCTACTGCCTCCGCGCAAGCTCCCGGAGTGGTGGATAACGCTGCCAATGCCCGTTTGGCAGGTGCTCCCCAGTGGCTGCTCAACTCCGATTTATTGGATTCCGTGCAGGTCATAAGGAATGATGACAGCAAAGACGGCGACACCAGTAATGGAGCTGGAAGCTGGAAAGCAGCCGATGTTGACATCACGGATCCGACGGTAGCGGCAGAGCATGTCCGCTACCGCATTCGAAAGGGGGCGCAGTGGAGCGATGGCACGCCGATTAGCGGCGAGGACTTCCGCTATCTGCATTCCCAAGTCACGTCCACTCCAGGATCGTTGGATACAGCGACCTATGAGCTGATTAAATCCATTGATGTCTCTGACGGGGGCCGTCAGATCGACGTGACGTTCACTCAGCCGATTACGCATTGGCAGCGACTGTTTGCGCATCTCTTGCCTGCGCATCTGATGCGGTCGAACACTGATGGTTTTTCCGAAGGGCTGGCCAGTCGTTTCCCAGCTTCCGGTGGGCAGTACACCGTCGAGTCGATGGATGTCGGCCGCAACATCATTCGACTGGTTCGAAATGACCGCTACTGGGGTGAGCAGCCAGCGGCCTCGGAGATTATTACGCTGCGTGCCATGCGTAGTGCCATCGATGGTGCGGAGCAACTGCGTTCGAAGCAGATCCAGGCTGTGCAGGTCCGTCCTACGGAGACATCTGAGCTGACGTATGGTCTGGTCCCCGGTGTTGCTGAGTTTTTCCATGAGCCAAACCGGGAACTGGTTTTCAGTACCAATCTCGCGTCGAATAGGCTTGCCGACGAGTCCGTCCGCCGGGCCATTCTGAGCAGCATCAACGTTGCAGAGGTCTCAGAGGTGGCCACCGGCCGCCGAATTGCGGGTGGTTCTGGTGACGGTGGTGACCAGGAGCGATCCGAGACACCACAGGCTGGTTTTACTGAGGACAATCCGCTACGAATTGGCATCATTAGCGACGGTATAGCGGCACGCGCTGCGGCTTTTGCGGTCGCTGACCAGTTGACTGCAGCTGGTATCCCCGCCACCGTTGTTTCGTATTCTCCGGCGGACATGCTGCGGTCTTCGTTGCCCTACGGAACTGTCGATGCTGTGGTGGCATGGGCAGAGCAGCCCAATTCTGTCCAGGCGGCCCGGGAACGCTATGTGTGTACGGAAGGCTCGGTCAGTTCGCTGCCGCCGAAGGACCTGGACGAAGCGGGCGCAGAGTCGGCTGCTGAGTCTGAGTCCGAGTCTGATTCTGAGCGCGTCGACAGTTCGACAAAGCCTGCGCCAAGTGGAGATCGGGAAAAGAGTGCTGAAGAGCAGGGCTCGTTGGACGGGACAACACCATCTGAGCAGTCCAAATCTTCTACCTCAGCGGAGCCGGCTGACCTAAATGGAGTACCAGTTGCTCCGAAATCGGCTGCTCGGAGCGAGAATCTCTCCGGCCTTTGTGACCCACAGATTGATGAGCTGCTCGCTCCCGACAGTTCTGCGTTGCCCGCTGAACTCGCCGATATCATTGCTGGCCACAGTATCGAGCTGACCTTGGTGAAAGACGGCTTGCTGACGGTGGTCAGCCCGGAAATTACAATTACCGAGAGGAGGGACTCTTCGCAGTGGACCGATGACCCAGTGTTGGGCCGCCTCGGTGTTCTGGGCGAGGTTCGCCGTGTCTCGACACAGAGTGGGGCTCGAGAATCGTCTGAGAATTCTCAGCCGAGAGATAATCCGCGCGAAGATACAGAGCAGGACGGTTCGGGTCAGAACCAAGATGGCCGCGATAACGTCGACCAGGAGAACAAGGGGAAGTAAGAAAGTCCGTGAAGTTACTTTTTGTTCACGCACATCCAGATGACGAGTCCATTTGGACAGGTGGTTTGATTGCGGCTGCCGCGCGGTCCGGAGCGTCGGTAAGCGTAGTGACCTGCACGATGGGCGAGCTGGGAGAGGTCATCGGCGCGCCGTACCAGGGGCTAGTTGCTGATGAAGCCGACCAGTTGGGCGGTTTCCGCGTCGCCGAGTTGCGCTCGGCGCTGCGTGCGTTAGGCGCCAACGGTCCTGATAACGCGCCGCGGTTCCTCGGCGGCGCTGGACGTTGGCGTGATTCCGGGATGGCCGGTGACAAGGGCAATGAGCATCCGCGTGCCTTCGTGAACTCAGGTGATGAGGCGGTCGCCCAGCTTCGCACCATCCTCGATGAGCTGCAGCCAGACCTGGTCATTACCTACGATGCCGATGGTGGCTATGGGCATCCGGACCACATTCGCGCGCACGATATCACTGTCGCGGCGTGCGGAAATCGCTTTCCGACGCTGTGGGCGGTCACCGATCGTGAGGCAATGGCGGCGGGGCTGGATGCCATTACCGTGGTACCGGAGAGCTGGCAGTCGTGCGATGTCGACGACTTCGCCACTGTGACTGGCCATTTCGAGGTTCAGCTGGATGACGCCGCTGTGGCTGCCAAGGTTGAGGCCATGCGTGCGCATGCGACGCAGGTGTGGTTCGCCGATGGTTCCGTCAGCGAGGTCAATCCGGATGCTGTCTATGGGCAGACCGATGGCTCTGGTCGTGCGCGAGCCGTCTGGGCGTTTTCCAATTTGCTGTGTCAGCCGGTGACGCCGACTGAGGCATACCGTTTTGGTACGGCGACCGCTGCGTCTATGGAAGCGCTAGGGGAGCTGGTGAATATCCAATTACTGTCGGAGCCGGTAGCGAGCGTCGACTCGGTACCGGGCGTGGATCTGGCGGCGGAGGGGAGTGCGGACGATGAGTGACCTTCAACCTCACGAAAGCGAAGACTTGATTAACGCTGCTGGCGGAAAGTTGAAAAACGAGCGCTTGAGTATTGAAAAGCGCACGTTTGGAGATGAGCGCTATTGGGGCGACCCGGAACGTTCGCAGCCACGTGAGAACTTCCATCAGGGTGAAGTCACGGTAGCGCTGGTCTGGCTGTCGCTGGCTGCGCTGGCAGCGCTGGTGATTGAGGTAGTTTTCCTCGGAGCGTGGATTACCATCGGCTCGGTTGCTATTCCGTTGCCGTGGACTATTCCGTTGGCCTATATTGCCAATCTGGTTATCACCAATACAGCGTTGCTGTGGACTCGTGATCGCTCTAAAGCTGCGATTCCGACTGTCATTTGGGTGCTGGGCTTTGCAGGCATTTTGCTGTGGGCAGTGCTGCCCTTCGGTGGTGATTTGGCAATGGGGCAGTGGTTGCGAACAGTTCTGCTGCTTGTTTGTGGTGTGCTGGGCGGTGCCTGGCCACTGCGCCACCTGCGGGCGCTCTAGCTGATATGGCAGCTGATCCCGCAGGAAGCGGCTCAGGACTTGATGCAGGGCAGCCCTGCATCAATATGTCTATTTCTGGAGCTAGTTGAAAACAACACCTACGTTGGGTGTAGACTCCAATCTGAATATACCGCTCTGTCTATTTTTGCTCTGCTTCTCGTCGAAACGGCATAATCGACAGATAGCGAAAGCCTCAGCCCATATCTTGTGAGAAAGGTTCTTAAACCTAAAACCATGACTTACATCATTGCCCAGCCATGTGTTGATGTCCTCGACCGAGCCTGCGTCGAAGAGTGCCCGGTTGACTGCATTTATGAGGGCAAGCGCATGCTCTACATTCACCCTGATGAGTGCGTGGACTGCGGCGCCTGTGAGCCGGTCTGCCCAGTCGAGGCCATCTTCTACGAAGACGATGTGCCGGATGAGTGGATTGAATACATCGATGCCAACGTCGACTGGTTCGATGAGCTGGGTTCCCCGGGCGGCGCTGCCAAGCTCGGCCCGCAGGACTTCGACGTGCCATTCGTGGCAGCTCTGCCGCCGCAGGCAGAAGACTAAATCCACAGAGGATTAAAACCATTTCCTTTTCCCGGTAAGGACTTCATCACCGCTCATGTCAGCTGCCCGCAAGCGTGTAACTCCCGGTTCTCTTCTGCCTCAGTTTCCGTGGGATTCTCTCACGCAGGCGAAAGCCACTGCGGCTGCGTATCCCGAGGGCATGGTGAATCTCTCGGTTGGTACACCGGTCGATGAAGTCGCTCAGATTATCCGGCAGAGCCTTTCCGAAGGCGCTGCGGAACCGGGTTACCCACAGACCGTCGGCACGCCTGAGTTACGCGCGGCGATTGTTGCAGCGATGGCGCGCCGTTACGGCGTGACGGGACTGGAGTCAGCGGTCAACGGCGGCAATGTGCTTCCAGTCATCGGCACCAAGGAAGCGATTGGCTGGCTTCCCTTCCTCCTTGGCGTAGGTGCGGGGCATACCGTCGTCATTCCGGAACTGGCATATCCCACGTACGAGGTCGGCGTACGCATTGCGGGCGCTGAGCTGCTGCGTGCGGACTCGCTGACACAAATCGGCCCCGCCTCGCCGACACTGATGTTCATCAATTCCCCGGGCAACCCCAACGGCAAGGTCCTCGGTGTTGAACACCTGCGCAAGGTGGTTGAGTGGGCTCGTGCTCGGGACGTCATCGTCGCCTCCGACGAGTGCTACCTGGGGCTCGGTTGGACTGAACAGCCAGTCAGTATTCTCAACCCGCGAGTGTGCGACGGTGATTTCACCAACCTGCTGGCTATCCACTCACTGTCCAAGACGTCGAATATGGCGTCGTACCGCACCGGCTGGTTCGCCGGCGATGCGGATCTCATCGCGGAGCTGATTTCCGTGCGCCGTCACATGGGACTGATGATGCCGGGGCCCATCCAGCACGCCACAATCGCCGCGCTTAACGACGACTCCCACGAGGCCGAACAGAAGCAGCGCTACTGTAATCGCCGCGAGGTTCTGCACAATGCACTGGTAGCCGCAGGTTTTCGTGTCGATGACTCCGAGGGCGGGCTCTATCTGTGGGCTACTCGCAGGGAAGACTGCTGGCAGACGGTTGATTGGCTGGCCGAACGCGGCATCCTGGTCGCGCCGGGTAGCTTCTACGGCCCCAGGGGTGCGCAGCACGTGCGGGTGGGGCTCACAGCGACGCTCAACGATATCGAAGTGGCCGCGGCGCGCATTCGCGGCTAGCCCGGCCAGATGTGCTGGCCCGAGTAGGCCGAATGCTGCAAACAGTGCCGACATCGGCATAGACCAAATCATAAAAAGGGAGTGTGCCGTGGGACGTGCCGCAGGCAATCGAGATGCTTGGTGGGGACTTGAGAAGAACCGTCAGACAGCGCAAGTCGATGCCGCCGCTCACGAGCGCGAGGAGTACATCCCCTTTGAGCCGGCAATTGTGGCCGACACTGATGAGTTTTTGGTCGTAGACAAGCCACCTTTTCTGCCAGCGACCCCCAATGGCCGCATTGTGGCCAATACCGTGCAGGAGCGCCTGCGACGTAGTCTCGGGGAATCGGAGATTGTGGCCGTTCACCGTCTGGACCTGCTGACCAGCGGGCTGCTGTTGCTCTCTCGGAATCCGGCTACCCGTGCGCGCTACCAGCAGCTTTTCCAAAACCAGGAAATCACCAAAGAATACGAATGCCTCACCGTGATGCCCGATGATTGGCATGCGGGAGAAAGCAGGGAAGTCACACTCCTGC
This sequence comes from Corynebacterium sp. HMSC074C03, assembly GCF_001838285.1. Lineage (NCBI taxonomy): Bacteria > Bacillati > Actinomycetota > Actinomycetes > Mycobacteriales > Corynebacteriaceae > Corynebacterium > Corynebacterium sp. HMSC074C03. Next base: position 35,379 of record NZ_KV836208.1, read on the forward strand.
TCGACCCCAACCCGGCAGAGCGCGGAGTAAAAGTTGTGGAGACCAATGATCCCGCACGCGCCGCTGCGAAGAATCCCAAGCTCAAGCTCGCACACACAACAGTGACCTTCCTAGGCCCGGTAGCAGCGGATATCGGCGATGTGCTGGCGAGCACCCGTGGCGGTGGTGCGACCAGCGCCAGCATTTCGCTGCATGCAGTCGGCTGTGGTTGCGGGCATTGCGGCAGCCGCATGCAGATGGGGCACTGGCGGCTACAGCCCCATACGGGCCGCACACATCAGCTGCGGGCGACGATGGACCGGCTAGGCTATCCCATTCTCGGTGAGGACACCTATGGCCGAGAGGTTGGGACGCAGGGGCCGTCGGCAAGCGCGGGCAACGCGCCAAAGTACACGCCGCAGTTGCGCCTGACGGCGACCGCATTGACGTTCATCGACCCCGTCACTGGTGAGCGACGTGCCTACCGGAGCGCGCGGAATATTTCGGCCCCGGCAGACGTGCCGACCGCCTTTAGTTAGCGTGCAGATCGGCGCTGAGCTTCACCTTTTCGGCAGCCCACGGCACAACCTCGACTGCACCAGAGAGTGAATTGCGGCGGAAGAGCATATTCGATCCGCCCGAAAGCTCGCGGGCCTTGAGCGTCTTCTTCACGCCGTCCAGGGCAACGTGACACTTTGTGCCGGCGGTGATGTAGAGCCCGGCTTCCAGTACGCAGTCATCGCCGAGCGAGATGCCGAGTCCAGCGTTCGCACCGAGTAGGCATCGCTTGCCGACGGACACAACTTCCTTACCTCCGCCGGATAGTGTGCCCATGATGGACGCTCCGCCGCCGATATCGGAGCCGTCGTCGACGATGACGCCCTGGGAGATACGACCTTCCACCATGGAGTGTCCAAGCGTGCCTGCGTTGAAGTTGACGAAGCCCTCGTGCATGACTGTGGTGCCCTCTGCGAGGTGGGCTCCAAGGCGCACGCGGTCGGCGTCACCGATGCGGACTCCGGTGGGAGTGACGTAGTCGACCATGCGAGGGAATTTATCGATGGAGTAGACGGTGACAGGCCCGCGGCGTGACAACTTGGCTCGGGTCACCTCGAAGCCTTCGACAGCACAGGGGCCAAAATTGGTCCACACCACATTGTTGAGCTTGCCGAAGATGCCGTCCAGGTTGATGCTGTTGGGCACAACCAAGCGATGGGAGAGCAGATGGAGGCGCAGGTAGGCGTCGATGGTGTCGACTGGCGCGTTATCGAGTGAAGCGATGGTAGCTGTGACCAGACGGCGTGTGGTACCGCGGTCCGCATCGGCTACGGTCAGGTCTGCGAGGTAGGTGAAATCTTCGGGGAGCGCGTCGGTGTCGATGGTTCCGGTCGTGGTGGAGGTTGCCGTGCCCTCTTCGATGAGCTTGGGGGCGGGGAACCAGACGTCGAGAACAGTATCGTTGTTAAAAGTGGCAATGCCGGTAGCTTGTGCTCCAAATTTCATGGAAAACAGGCTACCGGCATATCCCTATCTATGAAAAGTGTTCCGCAAATGTGTAGCAAGGAAGTGTTCGGATAGGGGTAGCAGGGTGGTTAGACCCTGCAATTAGTTGTCATGGGCTAGTTGCTATCGCTGGACTCGAAGGCCTCGCGGGCCGCGGTGCGGCTCTTCTTAGTCAGCGCGGCAAGCACCGCGAGGAATGCAGTGACACACACTACGGCGATAACCTGCTGGCGAGCACCAGGATCGGTGAGCATGCCAACAGCGAGGCCCAGGATCAGGATGACCGCTACCCAGGACAGTGCTGGGTAGGCCCACATGCGAACGGAAAGCTCGTTGTTGGCCTCCATCTGCGGGCGCAGCTTAATCTCGGACAGGGCAATGACCAGCCAGATCACCAGCAAGCAGCCGCCGACAGCGTTCAGCAGGAAGACCAGGACACTCGAGCCGTCGAAGACAACCTGCAGGCCAACGGAGACGAAGGCGAAGACCATCGACATGATGACCGCACGGTTCGGAACTGCGTGCTCATTGGTGTGGGCGAAGAAACGCGGAGCCTCACCGCGGGTGGACATGGAGTAGACCAGGCGAGAGGTGGCGTAGATCTGAGCGTTGAACGCGGACAGCAGCGCCAGAACGATAATGGCCTCCATGAAGCCAACGGCACCTGGAATGTTCGCCTGCTTCAAAACCTGGGTGAACGGCGACTCAGCTGCGGAGTCAGCGCCGTCAATCTGGGAGTACGGCAGCAGCAGGATGATGACGGTCACGCAGCCCAGGTAGAACACAGAGATGCGGAAGATCACTGAGCGGACAGCAGCAGCGATGGAGCGCTGCGGATTCTCGGCCTCAGCAGCGGCAATCGTGACAATCTCGATACCGCCGAAGGCGAAGGCCACAGCCAACAGACCAGCGGCAATGCCGGACACGCCGTTCGGGAGGAATCCGGATTCGGCAATATGCGTCGTACCGACGAAGCTGGTGCCTGGCAGCAGACCGAAGAAAAGAAGAACGCCAATGACCAAGAACGCGATAATCACCGCGACCTTGATGAACGCGAACCAGAACTCAAACTCGCCGAAACCGCGCACATTCGCCAAATTCACTACAGCGAAGAAGACAACACAGATCAGGCCTGGAATCCAGCCTGGAATACCGAACCACGCACCCATGATGGCACCGGCGCCGGTGATTTCAGCGCCGAGCACCATGATGAGCATGAACCAGTAGAGCCAGCCGAGGACAAAGCCAGCCGAAGAACCAAAGGCCATCTCAGCATAGGTGGAGAAGCTACCCGGTGTCGGGCGGGCAGCAGCCATCTCGCCGAGCATCTGCATGACGAGGACGACAATGAAGCCAGCGATGACATAGGAAATCAGAACACCCGGGCCAGCTGCCTTAATGCCGACGCCCGTACCAAGGAAAAGACCGGCACCGATTGCGGAGCCAAGACCCATCATGGTCAGGTGTCGAACCTGCAGCCCCTTGCCCAGCTGAGTTGTCTCGCCGGAGGTGGAGGTAATTTGCGATTCGGTCATGTCGCAAACATTACCTCGCTGATAACAGGGGCAATAACCGTATTACGGGTTTACCCCCATTCACCGTTTCGGGGCCAATTAATGTGCCTTCAAGACCCCAAAGTAGGTTATCCGGCCAGCTCATCCGGCACGTCGGCAAGCTGAGCGAAAGCAGCGGCACCTTCGTCGTTGCCCGAGCGTTCCGTGCGGCGGACGCACACCGCCGAGTGGTCCGGGTGATGGTAGAAGTGCATATTGTCGCGGCCCGAGATTTCCCATGCCTGAATACGGTGGTTCTCTTCGGGGACATCGATGGGCGTATCGGGGGCAATGAGGATGCTTCGGTCAATAATGCAGTCATTACCGAGGCTGACGCCGACGGTGCCGGCCGCGATATCGATGTGGCAGCGCTCGCCAACCGTGAGCGGCTTACGCTGACCGGAATCGTCGTGAGCGGCAATGATGGAGGCCGACAGCCCCACCTTCGTGTGCGCGCCAATGACGACGCCGGAGGATAGACGTCCCTCAATCTTGCACGGCCCCAGAGTGCCTGAGTTCAGTGAGACAAATCCCTCGCGCAGTACGGACGTACCCGGTGCTAGATAAGCGCCCAACCGCACGCGCTCGGCCTCTGCAATGCGGACACCGGCGGGCAGCACATAGTCGACCATGCGCGGCATACGGTCGATGGCGTAGACGTGAATCAGGCCGCGGACGCGCAAGTGGGTACGCAGTTGCTCGAAGTTGTCCGGCAGGCATGGCCCCTTGTTGGTCCACGCCACTACATGGAGCAGCTCGTAGAGGCCCTTGGTGTTGAGCTGGTGCGGCTTGACCAGGCGGTGAGAGAGCAGATGCAGGCGCAGGTAGGCATCGTGCGGGTCGACAGCAGGCTTGGACAAATCCTCAATGGACGTGCGCACTGCCACCTGCTCCACGCGGCGGTCCTCGTCCAAAATCACTTGGCGCAGCAGTTGTGGGGTCAGGTCTGCGGCGCCGAGGCGATGGGTGGTTGATTCTACGACCTCATCGCTTAACTGAGGTGCGGGAAACCAAGTATCAAGAACTGTACCGTCCATTGCGATATTGGCGATTCCCGTAGCGACAGCACCAGATGTAATCATGATTCTTAATATTAGTATCCCTTAGAGGAATCTTCGCGGAAGGATGAACTATGCCCCTAGCTGGCCTTGAAAGCACACAGAAAATGAAGCAGTGGTTCTTAGTTAGCCTCATCATTGCTGTCAGTGTGCTCGGACTCGGCTTCGTCCTGGCCCTGCCGGTGGTCTTCTATGTCGGATTCGCACTGCTGAGTGCTTGGATTCTCGCCGTAGCCAGCTTCTTTGGTTTCGTTTTGCCGCCGCGAGCAATGCCAATTGGCGCAGTCGGTGTGGTGATTGCCGCAGTGGTTGCGCTCATCGCGCCGAACCGTCTGGTGCTGGTCATCGCAGTTGCCATCGCAGTGGGGCTCGGTGGTGGCATGATCGCCCGTCTTCTGCTGGAGCGCAAGAACCGCGATCAGCAGGCACGCATCGACGCTCTGCCGATGTGGGAGCGCGATGAGCTGGGCGATGTCGCCGAAACGCTTCGTCCTGCTTATCGACGAGACATCGATCCCACTCCAGTGCAGCTGCCACATGCAACGGCCAAGATTGTCGCGGCCGTCTGCAAGCCGTTGGCCGGTTCTACAGTGATTGTCAGCACGAATGAGCTGCGTCCGGTGATTGCGGTCTATGGCTCCCGTGTGGCTGTGGTCTATGGACCCGGCGCGGGCGTTGTCGAGGAAGAAAGCGGCAACGGAGAGGTGACCGATAATGCGGGGGAGGAGCGGGCGCTGGGGTCGTCGGCAAGCGAAACTCCGGAGGAAATCATTGCCCAAACTCTCCCGGAAGGAGCGAAAACCCTGGTCTTTGAGGTGGCTGATGGGCTTAAGCGTCCGGCGGAGGGGAGAATTGGTGTGACCTCCGCCGAACCGCATGAGCTGGCGCTGTTCCTCGGCGGTGGCACGCCTGCCAATGGGGATGCGATCAATGGTCGTGCGGCGCATATTCATCACAAAATTCTGGTTTCGCTGGCGCACAATGGTTTGTACGCTTAATTGATGTGAAATCGAAGTTAAATCTGCTCCAAGATCCTGTCGACCTCACGGCGGCACTGGTCGACATCGAATCGGTGTCCCACAATGAGACCGCGATTGCGGATGCCGTCGAGGTGGCATTGCGTGAGGTAGCGCAGGCAGATAAGTCGATTGAGGTCCTGCGCATCGATAACAACGTGATTGCACGGACTCATCGTGGATTGCCGCAGCGTGTGATTCTGGCCGGGCACCTGGATACGGTGCCGACTGCGGACAATGTGCCTTCGACGCGTGGGGTAGACGCGCAGGGGAGAGACACGCTCTTTGGCTGCGGAACTGTGGATATGAAAAGCGGGGACGCGGTCTATCTGCATGCTTTTGCGACGCTAGCGGCAAGCCAGGAGCTGCAGCGCGACCTGACGCTCATCATGTACGAATGCGAAGAAATCGCCGCGGAGTTCAACGGGTTGCGGCACTTGAGTGAGTCGCATCCGGAGCTTCTGACTGGCGATGTCGCTCTGCTGGGCGAGCCCAGCGGCAATGTCATCGAAGCCGGTTGCCAGGGCTCTATTCGCCTGCGTTTGACCGCTCACGGCACACGTGCGCACTCGGCTAGGGCGTGGCTCGGCGACAATGCCGTGCACAAGTTAGCGCCGGTGCTGTCGAGGATTGCCGCCTATGAGCCGCAGACTGTGGACATGGACGGGTTGGCCTATCGCGAAGGGCTCAACGTCGTCTGGCTGGAGGCCGGGGTTGCTACCAATACGCTTCCCGACGAGGCGGTGCTGCGAGTCAACTTCCGATTCGCGCCCAACCGCAGCGCCGATGAGGCCATGGCGCACTTCCGAGAGGTGCTGGGACTCGACGAGTTCGCGCCCGAGGACCTCACCGTCGATGTCGAGGATGTGAGCCCTGGGGCGCTGCCTGGACTGCATGCGGCGGCTGCGAAGGAGTTGGTTGCGGTCGCAGGCGACGTCGTAAAGCCCAAGTTTGGGTGGACCGATGTGGCGCGTTTTTCGGCGCTCGGCATTCCTGCGGTGAACTTTGGCCCGGGTGACCCGGCGTACTGCCACAAGAAGGATGAGCAGATTCCGGTCGAGTGCATAACGGCACTGTGGGAGGATGTGCGGCGGTACTTGACCACCGCGCCGGTGGCTGAGTGAGCCTAGAATCACACCCCGCCCTCGCCGAGCGGGTGCGCGTATGTCATTGCTGGCATACATTGTGAGGTTATGAAACCTGTACGTACTCCGTCCCCAGCTAAGCGCCGTGCACTCCGCGGCCCAATCGCGATTCGACAGGCGGGCGAACCGCAGGCGTCTACGACCGACCGCAGGCTGTTGTCACACAATCCGAACACGGACTGGCTGCACAACGATACCTGGCGTGTGCTGCGCATTCAGTCGGAGTTCGTTGACGGCTTTGGTGCGTTGGCGGAAATCCCGCCGGCGGTGACGGTATATGGTTCGGCACGTCTGCCAGAGGACAGCCCTTACTACCAGTGGGGCTTCGACCTGGGCAAGGCGCTGGCGGAGGCGGGTTACGCGACCATCACTGGTGGCGGCCCGGGCATCATGGAAGCCGCCAACCGCGGCTGCTACGACGCCGACGGCCTGTCCATTGGGTTGGGCATTGAGCTGCCGCACGAGCAGCACTTGAATGACTGGGTCGACCTGGGCATGAACTTCCGCTACTTCTTCGTGCGTAAGACCATGTTCCTGAAGTACTCGCAGGCGTTTATTTGCCTGCCGGGTGGTTTCGGCACGCTCGATGAACTCTTTGAGTCACTGGTGATGGTGCAGACCGAGAAGGTGGAAAATCACCCAATCGTGCTGCTCGGCACTGAGTTCTGGTCGGGGCTGGTTGATTGGATGCGCGAGAAACTGGTGGCCATGGAGCTAATCTCTCCGACTGATATGGACCTCTTCCTGGTCACCGACTCCATTGAAGAAGCAGTCGAGTACATCGAGGCCGCGCACGAAAAGCTGTTGGAAGAGTGTCAGCCGACCTCTGACGTTTCCGAAAAGCTCCGCCGAGTCCGTCGCTTCAGCGAAAGGTAGGACGCTGTGCGGAGCTTTTATCAGGACTCCGCGGTGCCGACGGTGATGGCCATCGTCAATCGCACCCCGGATTCCTTCTATGACCGTGGCGAGACGGCTGCGGAGGAGGCTGCGCTTGCTCGCGTCGACGAAGTTGTTGCGGCAGGCGCGGGCATTGTCGACATCGGCGGCGTCAAGGCCGGTATCGGTGCAGAAGTAACTGTTGCCGAGGAAATCGCGCGCGTGGTGCCGACCATCGCGAAGGTCCGCGAGCGCTATCCTGACCTGCACATTAGCGTCGACACCTGGCGCGCCGAAGTCGGAGCGGCCGCCATCAACGCTGGCGCCAACCTCATTAACGACACTTGGGCGGGCCATGACCCGGAGCTGCTGGAAGTCGCGGGTTCCCTCGGGATGGGTTACGTCTGCTCGCACACCGGTGGGGCTCTGCCACGCACCAATCCGATTCGCGTGCGTTACGACGACATCGTGGACGATGTCATCTCAGAAACCGGCAAACTCGCCCAGAGGGCAGTGGACGCTGGCGTGCCGGAGGACCGCATCCTCATCGATCCCACCCACGACTTTGGCAAGAACACCTACCACGGCCTCGAACTTCTGCGGCGCTGCAATGAGCTCGTGGCTTCAGGCTGGCCGGTGCTGATGGCGCTGTCGAATAAGGACTTCGTCGGTGAGACTCTGGACCGCCCGGTCGAGCAACGTGTGCCCGGCACCTTGGCCGCGACTGCCCATGCGGCAGCTGCCGGCGTTGCGGTGTTTCGTTCGCATCAGGTGTCCGAAACCCTTGATGTCTGTCGCATGACTCTGGCTATTTCTGGTGATTTTGCACCACTGCATCCGGTGCGTGGGCTGGTGTAAGGGGCGTAGTTTGAGGCGCTTCACCCATGCCGCTGCGTGAAACAAAAGACTATGATGAAGAGAAGTAGTCGAAATGCCGACCGGGATTCTAAACCGGGATTTTAAACCGGGGTCTTAGACCGAGGTCTTGAACCGGGATTGTCAATCTCCCAGCTACCACAGCTGAGCTGGGGTAGCTGGTCGTCTCCTGCATCGACATTGTCTTAGAACGAAGGAGTTCACATGGCAGCAATGAAGCCGCGTACCGGTGATGGTCCGCTGGAGGCAGTTAAAGAGGGCAAGAAGATTGTGATGCGCGTCCCCGCAGATGGTGGTGGGCGCCTGGTGGTGGAACTCTCTCCAGAGGAGGCCAAGGAGCTCGGCGCAGAGCTCGTAGCAGTAGTGGAGTAGCGGGGTAGCGGCCGGGCTTGTCCGGTTTTGCCCCAGGGGCGACCTACACAAGTGGTGTAGGTCGCCTTTTTCTTTTCAGGTGACAACGGCTCGAATGCGGGTTTACAAACAAAAAGTACGGGCTGCACATGTGAAACTGTGCGAGTTTATGACACTTTGAAGCCGTTTTTCGGACCATTTTTGTCATAAATGCAGTCAGTAACTCGCATTGGAGTTACTTGGCTGAGCTCGACACGGGCTAAGATAGTGAAAATTATTTTTCTAGCTCAGTTTGAGGAGTGACCGACGTGCTAGCTGACATCATTGATGTGCTTGCTGACCCCATCGATGGCACTGATTTGAAGTTTGGTGATGCCGAACGAATGACTCTGAAGTCCGAATCCGGACATAGCTATGATGTCGCCCGCCAGGGTTACGTTACGCTCGCCGGTGGGGCTGGTCTGCGCTACACCGGCGATGACGCCAAGATGATTACCGCTCGAGAGGAGTTCCTCTCTGGTGGCCACTATGCTCCATTCGTTGAGGCAGTTACAGGCAACGTCCAGGACGTGCTTGACGACGCCAATGTGTCCGAGGCCGCCAGCCCAGTCATCTGCGAAGTCGGTGCGGGCACTGGTTACTACCTCGCACACACGCTGGACAGTATTCCCAATTCCCGTGGCGTAGGCATTGACGTGTCCGTGCCGGCCGCTAAGCACCTGGCCAAGAGTCACCCGCGGCTCGGTGCGGTCGTGGCCGATGCGTGGGCGCGTTTGCCGCTGCGTGATGGCTCCATCGATGCGCTTACGGTTGTCTTCGCACCTCGCAACGCGGAGGAGTTCGCTCGCGTGCTCAAGCCGGGCGGCCAGGTCGTGGTTCTGACTGCCACTACTGGTCACCTGGGCGAGCTTCGTGAGCCGCTGGGCATCATCGATGTCGAGCGCGGCAAGGTCGAGCGCATGATTTCCCAGGCAGAGGGGCACCTCGTGCCTGTTGGTGACCCGGAGCTGGTGGAGTTCGGTATGAACCTCAACCAGAGTGCAATTGCCGCTCAGATCGGTATGAGCCCGTCGGCACGCCATATCCACCCAGAGGTGCTGCAGGAACGTATTGCAGCGCTACCTGCAGAGATGCACGTCACCGCCCGTGCCTATGTCACCCGTCTGGGGCGCCCGGGCGACTAGCGCCTACTCCTTGACCTCGGTTTTGTGAATCTGTTCATCCAGGTCATCCGGATCCAGATCAGCATCCGAGAATTCCGCCGTTAGCGGAAGGCGAAGTTGCAGGTCGGTGCCCGGGCACAACTCGATAGTGCCCGAGCGCAGCTTAAAGTCCAGCACATGCCCGCCGCCGGTGCCGCCTTCCGCGAGGAAGTGCACGTGACAGCCGGGCACCGAAATTCCCTTCTCATAGACCGGCGTGCGGAAGCCCGCAATCGTGCCCCGCAGGTTCTCAAAATCAACCGAGGCGTCTTCTTCCGTCGCATCAACCATCCTCTGGTACGGCTTTTCCTGCTTTACGACGGTTCGAGTCTTCACCCACTCAAATTCGCCGGTAATCCGCAGTGCGTACATAAAGTTTTGGCTCGGCACCAGGGAATCGATGATGGGGCTAATTTCCTTGCGAGTCAGGTTTTCCGGCGCATCCATCACCGTGTGCGGGACGAAGTTGGTCACCACCGTGTAGGGGCTGCGCTGATCCATGGTGGCCCGGGTTGCGGAGCCGTCGTGACGCACCTGCCAGCAGACCCCGTCGAGGATTACCATTTCGCCATCGAGGCCGTCGAAGGTACCGATGCCGAAGTTTCCATGACCAAGGATTTCGCCAATGGTCATCTCGCCGTCGTAGATGCCATCGAGCAGTGCGGACATCAGTGAGTTTTGGAAAATTGTGTGTCGGACCGTTGGAAAATTCTCGTGAGTGGTCATGGAAGCCATTATATTCGCGATATTTGTAGCCCAAGCTGGGGCGGGTCGTCTGTTGGATGTCCGATCGGCTTGTGGGTAAGGAAATCGTGGCAAGAAAAACGCCCTGCGGAAAAATCCACAGGGCGCGATTTGGTGAATCGAGCGGTTGGTTCTACTTCGGCTGGATGGTGACTGTCACTTGGTCAGCAGTGGAGACGATATGAACGGTCTGGCCATCGGCAGCGACTGTGGCGTGGCCGCCTTCGACATTCACTGTGAACCCATTCGGGAAGTTGATCGAGGGCACAACGAGCTCGCTGGTGGAACCAGGTGCGAAAGATCCGGTGCCATCGACGCGGCTATTGTTCCAGCTGGCCTCGTAGACTCGGGTGTCGCGGTTCCAGTCAGTAGCCTGCGGGGTGCCCGCGACTGCCCGCAGGTGTGGAGCGGCGAGGATGGTCATCTTGTCGCGGTTGAAGGCATCGGCACCTACAGGTCCTGGAACAGTCGGGTCGAAGACCATGCCCTGTTCCTTCTGGTTCTGCGTCGTCGGGTCGTTGCATCCGCAGTAGGACCAGTACTGCCAGCCGACCATGTGGCGGCGGGCAAGCGAAATTACGCCATTGAGGGTATCGGCATCGTCGGTGGCGCCGAACTCGGAAAGCAGTGTGGCCGAGCCGTTACCGGATGAGACGATTTCCGCATTGTCGAAGACGCGGCCATCGAAGAAGTCGCAACCCGTGTAGGTGTTGAACAGGGCGTTAGTGGTGCAGTAGACATGCCAGCTGAGGGCCGTACCTGCGGTTTCAGGAACCTGTGGGGCGGCCGGATCGGTGTTCAATCCAGTGTTCCACATGGAGTAGGGCTCGTAGTGGACAATTGCGTCTGCATCCTTGGCGACGATCTGATCTGCAGCCTTCTGGTGCAGTTCATCGAGCTTTGCCTTAGCCGGACCGCAGTCGCCCAGAGCTAGGTAGCACAGTGGGTATGCCGAACCTGGCCACGGTTCATTTATGATGTCGTAGCCCATCAGTCCCGGCATGTCGCCAAGGCGTTCTGCGACATGGCCCCACATGGCTGCGTAACGCTCCTGCAGCCCAACGCCGCCTGGCCCTTCGCGGTTATTCAGGAAGTTGTCATATGCCCTAATGAGGCCGATATTGAGGGCCTGGTTAGTTGGGAAGCCAACCTTCAGAAGGCTGGGAACGCCGTCGTCAATGACAGCCCAATCCGGGGCAAATTCGCCCTCGAACTTTTCGTTGTACATATCCTGGTGGGCATCAACCAAGACCGCGATTCCACGCTCAGTGAGCATGGAAATGGTGCGGGCAATGGAATCCAGGTATTCGTCGTCGTACTCGCCGGGCTCTGGCTCTACTGCTTTCCAAATAATGCCGACTCGCATGGAGTCGAAGCCCTGCTGCACGAGCCAGTCAGCGTCGCCCTCGTTAAAGCCTCCGGCCTCGGGGGTGTAGGGATCGTGCTTGTAGACGATGTTCGACCCCTGAGTGAGGAAAGCTCGGCCATCACCGTCGGTAAACCAGCGGCCGGACTGTCCCAGGGGACCACGCTCGGTGATGGTAGCGGTACTAGGGGATGGTGCTACTTCTGTAGCGAGCGCCTGCTGCGGTACTGCACCCGCTAGCGCTATGGCAATGGCGGCACCAACTGCTGCCACCTTCTTAGTGAATCTCATACTCAATATGCTATTGACCAGTAATGATAAATTCATCCAAAACTCAAATTAGGTTCAGAAAAGTGGGCAAACGCATAAGTGAATGTCCTGAACGGGGTTAGTAAAAAGGCTAAAAAGGCCCACCGCTTCCTCTTTGGAAGCGATGGGCCTTATGAGGACACACCGTCCACCACGCAGTCGTGGCGTCTCGCAGACAGCCTGTTACATCAAAGACTTATAGACGTCGACGGTCTGCTTAGCGATGTTCTCCCAGCTAAACACTTCCTCAGCGCGCTTCTTACCCGCCTGGCCAACCTTGGCAGCGCGGTCACGGTCGGCGACCATGTTGTTGACAGCGGCAGCGATGCCTCGTTCGAAGTCCTCCGGATCGGACTCGTCGTAGTGAACTAAAGTGCCGGTTTCACCATCGACGACAACCTCCGGAATACCGCCGACATCAGAGGCGACAACGGCGGTACCACAGGCCATAGCCTCGAGATTAACGATGCCCAGCGGCTCGTAGATCGACGGGCAGACGAAGGAATCCGCAGCCGTCAGGATCTCCTGGATCTTCTCCTTCGGCAGCATATCCTGCACCCAGAAAATGCCATCGCGCTTCTCCTGGAGATCGTGAACGAGCTGCTCAGTCTCCTTCGCGATTTCCGGGGTGTCCGGAGCGCCGGCGCACAGAACGAGCTGCACACCGTCGTCGAAAAGCGATGCGGCCTTGACCAGGTGAGCGACACCCTTCTGACGGGTGATGCGGCCGACGAACGCAACCATCGGACGAGACGGGTCAACGCCGAGCTCCTCCAGGACAGACCAGCCGTTCTGTTCCTTGGACTCTTCCCATGTCGGGCGCGGGTACCACAGCTCGGTGTCGATACCGTTCAGGACAACGTGGACCTTGTCGGGGGAGATACGCGGGTAGGCATCCAGGATGGCGTCCTTCATGCGCGCGGAGACAGCAATGACAGCGTCTGCGTACTCCATAGCATTGCGCTCGGACCAGCTGGAAACGTCGTAACCGCTGCCGAGCTGCTCGCGCTTCCACGGGCGGTGCGGTTCCAGTGAGTGCGCGGTTGCTACATGCGGAATGCCCTTGAGCAGACCAGTGAGGTGGCCGCCCAGGCCTGAGTACCAGGTGTGAGAGTGGACGACATCGATGTCGGTTGCGGCGGCGGCATTGGCCATGCGCAACCCCGTGGACAGCGTCTTAATCGAGGCGTTGGCATCCTTCAGCTCCGGGTCAACGCCGTGGACATATACATCCGCCTCATCGCGAGGAGCACCCATGCAGTGCACATCGACGTCAACGCCGTCGAGGCCGCGCATGAAACGAGTCAGTTCAGTTACGTGAACACCTGCTCCGCCGTAAATCTCCGGAGGGTATTCCTTGGTCATCATGGCAACACGCATAGTTCCAGCGTAACCAGATTTGACAATTTCCGTCGCTTGGTATGCCTGGGTGTGGGTAGTGGGGAGGGGAGGCTGGCAGCGAGGAACGTAAAACGCATATAGGTTGGTTGGTGTGAGGAGTCAACCACATGTTTTGTCCATTGTCCTTGCCGGTGGCGAAGGCAAGCGTCTCTTCCCGCTGACGGAAGACCGCGCTAAGCCCGCCGTGCCGTTCGGCGGTAGCTATCGGCTTATCGACTTCGTGCTGTCGAACCTGGTCAACGCAGGTTTCCTGAAGATCTGTGTGCTGACCCAGTACAAGTCCCACTCGCTCGACCGTCACATTTCGCAGGCGTGGCAGCTGTCCGGTATCACCGGCCAGTACGTCACTCCGGTGCCGGCTCAGCAGCGTCTGGGTAAGCGCTGGTTCACCGGTTCGGCTGACGCGATTCTGCAGTCGCTGAATTTGGTTTATGACGAGGATCCGGAGTACGTCATCGTCTTCGGTGCCGACCACGTCTACCGTATGGACCCGCAGCAGATGCTGGAGGCCCACATCGAGTCTGGCGCTGGCGTTACCGTTGCTGGTATCCGTGTCCCACGCTCCGAGGCCAGCGCATTCGGTGTCATCGATGCGGATGACAACAACCGAATCACCGAGTTCCTGGAGAAGCCGGCTGATCCGCCTGGCACCCCGGATGACCCGGACTCGACGTTCGCGTCGATGGGTAACTACATCTTCACTACCTCCGCGCTTATCGACGCTATTAAGCGTGACTCGGAAGATGAAAACTCCGACCATGACATGGGCGGAGACATCATTCCGATGCTGGTAGAGGAGGGCGAGGCCTTCGTCTGGGACTTCAAGGACAGCTACGTTCCGGGTGAGACCGAACGTGATAAGGGCTACTGGCGTGACGTCGGTACCATCGATGCCTTCTACGAGGCCAATATGGACCTGATTTCCGTCCACCCGGTGTTTAACCTCTACAACAAGAAGTGGCCAATCCACACCTTCTCGGAGGAGAACCTGCCTCCGGCGAAGTTCGTCCAGGGTGGTATAGCTCAGGCTTCCATGGTGGGTGCCGGTTCGATTGTCTCTGGTGGCACAGTTCGCAACTCGGTGATTAGCACCAACGTTGTGGTCGAGGATGGCGCGACGGTGGAGGGCTCGGTTCTCTTCCCAGGTGTGCGCGTCGGCCGCGGAGCAGTGGTTCGTCACGCGATCTTGGACAAGAACGTCGTTGTCTCCGACGGCGCCATCATCGGTGTCGAGCCGGAGAAGGACGCAGAGCGCTTCAAGGTCAGCGCTGGCGGCGTTGTGGCCGTCGGTAAGGGCCAGGTTATTTAGCCTGTCAAAGCCTGGCTGAGGCTGCAAAAAGGCACGTACCGTGGGGTACGTGCCTTTTTGGTACGTGCCTTTTTTCTTTTAACCCTTTTGCTACCTAGCCCCAAAACTGGCAATCCCAAAAATGTGGGCTGCACGTGGGGCTACGGGCTGCAGACGTGAAACTGTGCGAGTTTATGACACTTTCAGGCCATTTTTCGGGCCATTTTTGACATAAACGCAGTCAGTAACTCGCATTGGCCCGAGGCCGCCAGCCATAAACGCAGTCAGTAACTCGGCTCGGCCCGAGGCCGCCAGCCAGCCGGCCAACAGTAGAAAACTACTTCTTCACCAGCACAGTGGTTCCGGCTGCTAGGGGGAGGCGCATCACGTAAGCGTCGTCAAGCTGGAGCATGTATTCGTCGGCTTCGCGGGCAGCGACGGTGTCACGGTCAGTGCGTGACGAGTCAGCAACAGTGCCGTCGAGGAGCGCGCCGGTCAGGACGAGCGCGCCACCGGAGCGAAGCAGCGGCCAGGCCTTTTCCTGTGCGGCGCGGAGGATTGCCGGGGCGACGTCCAAGTAGACCAAGTCGTAGGAGTTGGCGGCCAGGCGATCCATGACCTCCAGTGGCTGCGAGGGCAGGAAGCGCTGTCGGTTGGGGCGGATGCCTGCGGCTCGGAAAGCGGACTTTGCCAGAGACTGGTGCTCGAGCTCAGGGTCGATGCAGGTGAGAACGCCGTCATCGCCGAGACCGGCGGCCAGGTGCAAACCGACTACGCCTGCTGCAGGCGATGCGATGACAGCGGCGGGGTGACCGTCGCGGCGGGCACTGGTCAGCGCCATGAGCGAGGTTAAGGCGGCGCCGGTCATCGTATCGGGGACGGCAACTCCGTATTCGCGAGCGCTCTCTCGGGCGCTTTCAAGGGCCTCGGAGACTACGGTCGTGTTGTTGACGTGCTGTGCAATAGCGTCACGTGCGGATAGCGGGGTAGCAGAAGAACTCGTTTCGGACACGCTCTATAGCGTAGGAAAAAACTCCGTGCAGGGCAGCGGGGCGCGCCGGTCAGTGCCGGACTAGGTGGGTAAACAAGCCTCAAATTTCTCTGGACTCTCAAACTATTTTCAGGGTAAGGTCACTACAAACCTAAGGTTGGTAAGGAACACTGAACTTCATGCCCGAACGAGTCAAGTCCGAACGAGTCAGCGCAGGCGCCAGCCGCGAGGACGCCCCGTCCGCTGACGCAACTGAGCAACTGTCCGGCACCGCAGCTTTTGACGCAGGTGTGGGAGAGATGCCGTCGTGGTCGGAACTTGTCCAAGCCCACGCGGATAGTGTTTACGGGCTCGCATATCGGTTGACTGGTAACCAGCAGGACGCGGAAGACCTGACGCAGGAGACATTCATGCGTGTGTTCCGCTCGCTGAAGTCATACCGTCCCGGCACTTTTGAAGGCTGGCTGCATCGGATTACCACTAACCTGTTTTTGGATATGGTCCGGCATCGGCAGGTGATCCGGATGGAGGCGTTGCCGGAGAACTACGACCGCGTCCCGGGCACGCTGAAGACGCCGGAGCAGGCCGTCGATGATGCGATGCTCGATCCTGATTTGGAAATCGCGCTGGCTGAGCTGCAGCCGGACTATCGCGCGGTGGTTGTCCTCTGTGATGTGGTGGGGCTGACCTACGAGGAAATTGCTAACACCCTTGGGCTCAAGATGGGCACCGTGCGTTCGCGCATTCACCGGGCACGTTCCAGCTTGCGGGCGACGTTGGAGCGTCTGGAGAGGCAGCGGCAGGAGCTGCCGGAGTCGGTCACCGCAGGCTAGTTTTCCCGCACTTAATCCGTGGGAGCGGCTATTGTGGGGCTAGTTATATAGGTGTGATTTCTGGAGGTGCTGCAGTCTGTGATCCGGCAGGACGATGACAAGCGTTTTTTGTCGACGGAGCATCTCGGCACCGAGGCGATTGCCGCTTTTGTTGATGGCGAGTTGTCGCTCGTGGCTGAGCGCCGCGCGCAGGCGCACCTGATGGCATGTCCGGAATGTCGCCGGGAGGTCGCGAAGCAGCGGCAGGCAGCCAAGCGTCTGCGTGATAGCGCGGCCTTGCACATTCCAGCCGAGCTGCGCGCTCGTATTGCTGATTTCGCAGGCAGCTGCGAGGACTCAGAGCCCCATAGGTCGGCGCGGCATCTCGCGCACCGTCCGCCGGAGTCGCTGAGCGCTGCGTTGGAGCAGATTGTTCGCGGTTTTCGTAAAGGTGGTAGTCACTAGTGGGCAAACATCGCGCTTTCGATGATTCCGCGTTTGCCCCGGACGCCGATCGTGCCGCCGCAACTGGTGGGCTACAGCGTGCACCAGGGCAGAAGCTTGACGACGACACCAGCGCCACCACTAAAGAGTATTCGCCGTGGCAGGATTCGTCGTCACGCATGACGACGGGGCGTCCAGCCCGCAAACCCGAAGCGAAGAAGAAACCTCGCCCGAAGACGGCTCCCCGCGTCAGCGCGCGGGAAGTGATTTTTGGCCGTGAGGTGCCGTGGCGTGTGATTGCGGCGTCGTCGGCCGTGGTGTTGCTCATCGGTGGTGTTGGCGGCTTTGTCGGCGGTTGGGCTGGCAAGACTTTCCGCTCGGACTATCAGCGTGTGGAGCTGCAGCAGATCGAGGGGCGGCCGGGCAACGGCGATTTGTCCGAAATCGGCAAGGTGGCGGAGACTCTTCGTCCCGCGGTGGTGTCGATTGCGGTCAGTGCCGGTGAGGTTTCGGGCGTGGGCTCGGGGTTTGTCATTGATGGTGACGGTCATATTTTGACGAATAACCATGTCGTTTCAGCAGTGGCGGACCGGCAGGATATGCAGGTCTCGGTAACGTTTTGGGACGGTGGCAAGCTGAAAGAGGTGCCGGCCAAAATCATAGGCCGCGACCCGAAGACCGACCTCGCCGTAATTAAGGTCGAAGATGTTGCGGGGCTGACCGTGGCGCAGCTTGGTGATTCCAATGCGGTTGCAGTCGGTGACACAGTGATTGCGATGGGCTCGCCGCAGGGGCTGGGCGGAACGGTGACTTCGGGCATTGTCTCGGCGCTTAATCGGCCGGTGCGCCTGGCGGCTGAGGGGACTGATACGGATGGCTACGCCGATGCGATTCAGACCGATGCCTCCATCAACCCGGGTAACTCGGGTGGTCCACTGGTGGATATCCGCGGTGCCATTATCGGTATTAATACAGTGATTTTCAGTAGCTCGGGTGGCTCACAGGGGTTGGGCTTTGCGATCCCAATCAACTCGGCCGTTTCCATCGCTGAGCAGCTCATTGCCGGTGACAAGCCGGTTCATCCAGGGATCGGCGTGACAGCGCGCACGGTTTCCAATGGCGCACTGACTGGTGCCGAGATTGCCAGCATCCTGCCGGGAGGTGTCGCTGATCGGGAAGGCCTGCAGGAAGGCGACGTGATTACGGCTGTGGGAGACCGCGCGGTATCGTCCGCAGATGAGCTCACGGTGGCGCTGTGGACTGTTGGCGCTGGTAATGAGGCGGTATTGAAGATCGTTCGCCACGGAGCCGAGCTGGAGGCAAAGATCACGCCGGAGTAGGGTGGCGCTGGTTTTGCTTGGACGTGCCTGGGGTTGGCTGGTTTCTGCGGATTTGGCGGATTTGGCCGCGCAATGCTGCATGCGGGGTGCACTGTAACTAAGGTGGTATAACGTGTTTTCTAATGTTGGCTGGGGCGAGATTCTCGTCCTCTTTATCCTCGGACTAATTCTCATCGGACCTGAGCGGTTGCCGAAGGTAATTGAGGACATCCGCGCATTGCTTCTGGCTGCGCGCACCGCAATCAATGACGCACGCGATAACCTCTCGGACGAGTTCGGTGAAGACTTCGACGATCTTCGCAAGCCGCTGCAGGAGCTCAACGATCTCCGTCGTCTCAACCCGAAGACCGCCATCACCAGGACGATTTTCGACGGCGATGACACCTACCTGGACATGCTCTCCGGTAAGCCCGCAGCGGGTGGCGGCGGAACTGGTGCAACCGGAGTTGCCGGAGCCGGTGGATCCTCTGGAGTAGCTGGTGCGGCTGGAGCAACTGGTGCCGCAGGCCAGCAGTACCAGCAGCCCAACATGAGCCAGCCAGTGCAGCCGGCTCCGTCGCAGCAGTCGGCTCAGCAGCCCGCCCAGCAGCCAGCCCAGCAGCCAGGAACGTGGCAGGATCCAGTTGCTCAGGCCCGCCAACAGCAGGCACAGCAAACACCACAGCAGCCGCAACAGCCGCAACAACCTCAGCAGCCCCGTGGGGTGCAGGCCTGGGTCGACGACGACAACCTATAGAGGTGGCAAACCGTTCCCGACCGAAAGTTACTGACTAGGTTTATGACACTTTCATGGCAAAAATTTTGCTCAAAGTGTCATAAGCCTAGTCAGTAAGTGCACGCAGCCGCGTCGGCGGATACACCGCCCGCACCGCCCGCAAACCCCGGACCACCGAAAACACCTACACCACCGAAAACACCTACACCACATACGCCCCCAGACACTGCAGCCACAATGAGCAAAGGCCCCCTTCCCGGCACCGAAATACCGGAAAGGGGGCGTCGCTGTGACCGTCGTAAAGCGAAGGCCTACTTCGGAGTCACGCCCAAGCCGAGCGACTTGCCGGCCAGCGACTCGCGGCGAACCACCAGCTTGTCAGCGATAGCGTTCAGAGCCTCGCCCGCGCCAGAATCCGGCTTAGACAGGACGATCGGGGTGCCCTTGTCGCCGCCCTCGCGGAGCTCGGTGTCCAGCGGCACCTGGCCGAGCAGCTCGACCTTACCGCCGGTGATCTGAGTAAGACGACGGGCAACGGTCTCGCCGCCGCCTGTGCCGAAGACCTCCATCTTGGAGCCATCGGGCATCTCCATCCAGCTCATGTTCTCAATAACACCGGCGATGCGCTGGCGGGTCTGTAGCGAAATTGTGCCGGCGCGCTCGGCGACCTCGGCGGCGGCCATCTGCGGGGTAGTAACAATCAGCAGCTCAGCGTTCGGCACGAGCTGCGCCACGGAGATGGCGATGTCGCCGGTTCCAGGAGGCAGGTCGAAAAGCAGGACGTCCAAGTCGCCCCAGAACACGTCCGCGAGGAACTGCTGGATAGCGCGGTGCAGCATCGGGCCACGCCAGACAACCGGCGCGTTGTCGTCGACGAAGTGTCCGATAGAAATCAGCGACACGCCGTGCGCCTGCGGGGGCATAATCATGTCGTCGACCTGGTGCGGCTTTTCCTCGGAGCCCATCATGTGCGGGATGGAGTGTCCGTAGACATCGGCATCGAGAACACCGACGGACAGACCCTTCGCAGCCAACGCGGCGGCGAGGTTCACGGTCACAGAGGACTTACCAACGCCACCCTTACCGGAGGCGAC
This sequence comes from Corynebacterium sp. HMSC074C03, assembly GCF_001838285.1. Lineage (NCBI taxonomy): Bacteria > Bacillati > Actinomycetota > Actinomycetes > Mycobacteriales > Corynebacteriaceae > Corynebacterium > Corynebacterium sp. HMSC074C03. The sequence goes on from NZ_KV836208.1 coordinate 55,442, forward strand.
GGCGAACACTCGGGTGCGGGAGTCCGGCTGGGCGAATGGGATCACCGGCTCGGAGGCGGTGCCGCGGACGGCGTTGCGGAACTCGCGGCGCTGCTCGTCATTCATTACATCGGTGGTGACGGTGACGTTGCCAACGCCCTCGATACCGTTGAGCGCGTCTTCGGTGCGCTCGATGATGGTGTTTTTCATGGGGCAACCGGCGATGGTGAGGTAAATCTCCACGGCCACGTCGTTGTTGTCCGCCACCGAGATGGACTTGACCATGCCAATCTCGGTAATCGGGCGACGTACCTCAGGATCTTCGACCTGCGCCAGGGCGGTGCGAACTTCAGCTTCAGTAATCGTAGACATTATGTAGTGAATCTTATCGTGAGACCCCGTAAGACAAAGAACTACTGACAAAATCAGCAGTTTTCCGCTTTACGACGGTCGCAGCGCCCAACCCTTCCGACAAGCGCGGTGGCGGTGGAATGGGTGGCGGGCCAGACGGTGGAACAATTGGAAACTGTCAGGCGTTGTCCTTGATAGAACGCTTTTTAGCGGTAGTTTTAGCAATATTTTTCAGCAACTGAGTCACCAATTGCTGTGACAACAACTGCAAGGGAACGGTGAGAGTACCGATGGCAAATGGGGAAGCGAACAGCGGCTGGGGGAGCGGCCGGGAGCGGAGCATTAAGTCCCGGTTGCCTCAGCGGCAGGTGCCCGAGGGGTGGCCGGTGGGTAGCTTCACCAACTACGCCGATGCCCAGGCTGCGGTGGATTCGCTCAGTGATCGCGATGAGTTCCCGGTTTCCGACCTCACCATCGTCGGCGTTGACCTGATGCAGGTGGAGCGCGTGGTAGGTCGGTTGACCTGGCCGAAAGTGCTCGGTGGTGGCGCGCTGTACGGCCTATGGATGGGCCTGTTCTTCGGCCTGATTCTGGGGCTTTTCCAGGAAGATTGGGTTAGCCCGTTGATTGTTGGCCTCGGGATGGGCGCCATCTTTGGCATCGTGCTGGCCGCAGTCCCATACGCCATGCAAAACGGCAAGCGGGATTTCTCCACCACCACGGAGATTGTTGCCCGTCGCTACGACGTCTTGTGCAATCCCCGCAATGCCGAGCGCGCCCGCGACCTGTTGGCGCAGCGGGCTCTCGGTGGGAACCGCGGGTAGGTTGTTGTACTCGTCGTAAAGCGTTGCCTGCCAGAAGCGGAAACTACAGCCACTTGTTGCGGCGCAGGAGCCACACCAAAAACGCCACAATGGCGAACATGATGGCGAGGACGATGAAGTACCCGTACTCCCAGTGCAGTTCGGGCATGCGGTCGAAGTTCATGCCGTAGATACCGGCCAGGGCGGTTGGCACGGCGAGAATAGCCGCGTATGCCGAGATAGTACGCATGTCCTGGTTCTGCTGCAGCTGGATCTTCACTGCGGCGGCGTCGATGAGGGAGGAGAGGCGTTCGTCGAGTCCGGCTACGAGGTCCGCCGCGGCGAGCTGGTGGTCGAGAACATCGGAAAGATAACGGCTGACGTCCTTAGGCATGATGTCTTCCCGCAGATTCATCAGGGAGCGCAGCGCCGGCGTCAGCGGATCAATTGCGTGGCGCATCTCCAGAATCTCTCGTTTGAGGATGTAAATGTCCTCAATATCCGACACCAAATTCGGCTCGAAGACTTCGTCTTCCATAATTTCCACGCGATCTTCCAGCTGCAACGCAATGCGCAGGTACGCATCGACGAGGTTGTCCGTCAGCGCCCACAGCACGCCCGCGGGGCCGTAGTCGATGGCGTCGGTGGTGTTCTCCACGCGTGCGCTAATGCGCTGCATATCCGAGCTCGGCATGCCCATGCGAATGGTGATGACGTACTCCTGGCCGATAACAATCATCAGCTGGCCAGAGCGAATGATTTCATTTTCGTCGTCCGCGAGACCTTCCGGGGAGTAGTGAATCGAGCGAATCACAAAAACCACGTGATCATCGTGGATCTCAATCTTGGGACGCTGACGGTTGGTCAGTGCGTCCTCCACCGTCAGCTCATCTAGGCCGTAGAGCTCAGCGATGGCGTCCATCTGCGTCGCGTTGGGGCGCGACAACGACAGCCACGTGAAGCCCTCGCCAAAATTACGCACCTCGGACAGACCGGAGAAGTGGTCGTAGGTGCCCGGCAAACGCTTGCCGCCGATGTAGACGCCGCAATCGCGCAGGGCATCGCTCACAGCCGCCGACTGTGTTTCTCCCACGCTTGACGACGATCCGTTGGTGCGCGTCACCTTCGAGACAGCTGACATTGCTGCGGATTTAGCTGCATTCGTTGCCCGAGCAGTTTTGCCGGGTTTTGCTGCGGCCAACGGTGTTGAGTCTTTACTTGTCGAGTTAGTTCGCGGATTGCGAGCTTTCGCCGAAGCGCTATTGTTGCGGCTATTCGTATCACCCATTCTGGGAGACCTCACAATCCGTTCGTAGGTTACGCTGGTGTCGATGATTGATTTTAGACGTGCGAGCGGCGAGCTCCACTATTGCACTGGCTCAATGGGGAACAGGGGTAGCTCCAAGGCTGCTGTGTGCACTTTTGCTGCCCTGGCGTTGGTCGCTGGGACAGCGGGGTTCGGCCTTTCCGCGTGTTCTGATTTGGATCCGCAGATGCCTGTTCCTCCCGAGCAGGAGGCGGTAGTAACTATCGGGGCAGACCTGCGCAACCCCGAGCAAGCAGCTCTCGCGTACGTGTATGCGCAAAGCTTTGAGAGGGTAGGGCGCCAAGCGGAGGTCGTCGGCATTCGCGATGCTGAGGACCGGTTGCGAGCTGTGCGCAATGAAGCGGTTCTGGTCTCTTTCGGGTGCACAGGCGAGTTGCTCGGCCTGAGCGATTCCGCGTCCGCGGCTTCGCTGGCTAAGGAGTACGCCGATGACTCCACCCCGGACAAGCAGTTCAGTGGCGAGTGGCGAGACCGTGTTTACGACGCATTTTCGCGGTCGTTGCCGGGGGAAGTTATGGCCACCGACGCGGGCATAGCACAGGGCTGCGCAGATGTGTCAGATGACAATGCTGGGGCTAACCTGCCGCAATGGCTTGTGCCGTTCTACGTCAAGCCAGCGTTGGATCGGAACGATCGAGTCCGGGTACTCAACGAGATTGCTGGTTCTTTGAGCACTGAGGATTTAAAGCTGATGACCCGAGCTGTGGCTGGTGGCGCGAGCCCTGAGTTGGTCGCTCAGGAGTGGTTGGATAAGGCGTAGCCGGGGCGGCGGGGCTATTTGCGGCGGTATCTGACGCGTATCTGCTGTTGGCTGCTCTTGGCTGCCCCCCATGTGGGTTGATTAACCCATGAATGCGGGCTGCAAATGTGAAACTGTGCGAGTTTAT
>NZ_KV836209.1:0-4936 GCF_001838285.1 Corynebacterium sp. HMSC074C03
GCGGAGTGTACTTAGCGACAATGTCACCAAAGCCATCCCAGAACTTAGCCTGCGCATCTTCAGACGACTTACCAATAGCAGGCAACAATTCATTATTAACAAAAGAAAGCAAACGAGGTGCGACATGTAAGGTTCCAACTTGTTCGTACTTCATATTAGAACTCCTCTAGTTCGGTAGATTTGAATCTTTTCTGTTCGTTGGCTTAATAGCTTCGAGGCAAGTTCAGAACTTGATTCGACACGAAGTTAAGTATCATCTCCTCGCTTACCGGGGCGGTGCGAAAAAGCCTGGCTGGCCAGTACAATTCCGAAACCTCATAGTCTTTGGTGAATCCATTACCACCGTGGACTTGAATCGCTTTATCAACCGCACTCACTGCCGCTCGAGCGGCTGCAAATTTCGCATAGTTTGCTAATTCACCCGAGTTCTCCCCGGAATCAAAAGCGACAGCAGCTTGATAGGTCATATTCTTCGCGAGCTCGATTTCAATCTTCGATTCGGCTAGCGGATGCGCTATCGCTTGGTGCGTGGCTATGGGTTTACCCCATACCTCACGATTACGGGCATAGTCTGCGCCTAAATCTATAGCTCGCGAACCAATTCCCACACAGAATGATGCCATCAGAATTCGCTCGGGGTTCAAACCGGCAAAAAGGGCTTTTAGTCCACCATCCGATGCCCCTATTACGTCAGCTTTCCTGACGACGACGTCATCGAAGTGAAGTAACCACTGCGAATCCGCACTAAAAGTCTCTGTGGCGATGCGGTTTTTATTTACGCCGATGGCATTAGTGGGAACGATACAACACTGGAGGTTATCCCCTCCCCTATCAAACGCAGCCTTGGCAACTACCAAGATGTAGTCCGCTTCGTCTACCCCTGAGATGAAGCATTTATTCCCGTTCAGGAGATAGCTGTCACTATCTCTTTCAGTTAAGACTGTCTTGATTCGATGGGTATTACTTCCTGCATCAGCCTCCGTAATTGCAAAGGAAAACTTCAACTTCCCTGACGCAATACCCGGCAAATACTTTTCTTTCTGCGCAGCTGATCCGCCTTTTAACAATATGGAGCCGACAATTCCCGGAGACATAACGAGTAAAACGGGCAAATGGCCATGCCTCGCTAACTCTTCGGCAACAAGACTTAGACCGACCATTCCTTGGCCGCTGCCACCGTAACGCTCCGGTATCCCCAGCCCTACTAAGCTTGATGCGGACAGACTCTCCCATAGCTCTTCAGCTGGTTGAAGACTTGCGATTTTCTTCTTCCGATACTCACGGTCATATTGTTCGCTGATTCGATTTACCGTGCTGGCAACAAAGTCTCTAAGTTCTTTGTGCATGTCATCTCCTTGAACGCGGCGGAATATTTTGCCCGCGCAACATTCCGACACTAATAACTAATCCAGTCTCAACCTGCTTAATCTCTATCCGCCAAAGCTGACTGCGCTCCCCCTGATGAATTGGCTCTCCGACCGCTTCCAAAGCACCGCAAGCTACGCTCTTTAGAAAATCAGTTGTATTTGAAGTCCCGACAAAAACGTCTTTTTTACCTTGATCAATTAGCCATGCATATCCTCCTGCGGACCCGACTGCTTCTACAATCGACGCCATCACGCCTCCATGAACGATTCCGGCTGGCTGATGAAGCGTGTCATCGACCGCAACCTTCGCTCGAACAAGGGACGGACCAACTTCTAGGTATGTAAGATTCAGTTTCTCATCGAAACCATGCGCCATACTTTTAGCCAGCAGAGAACTGAGTCTCTCGCGTCCTCGATCATCGGCAATTTCGATTCTCACTTCTAGACTTTTCTCCCTTGAACAGCAGCGACTTCTTTCAAAAGCGCTTTGATTTCACGGTTTTTTCTTTCTTTATTTCCATCGAAGTCTGATTTGAATACGTACCCAGCTCTCCGTGAAAGTTTCTGCATCTGCGTCACGTGGGGCTTCCGCACCCGCGTAAAATGTTCAATCGCTTCTACTAGGGTTTTGCGCCTGTCAACCACCTGCCCAAGGACGTTCGCCAACTCATGGCAATCGGCTAGCGCTTGGTTTGCCCCCTGCCCCAGATAAGGAACCATCGCATGTGCCGCATCGCCTATTAAAACCACTCGTTCCCGATGCCAATTACCAAGACCTTCGACATCAGCCAAACTCCAACTAAAGCAATTAGTTGCCCGTCCTAATAAATCCGTTAGGGTGCAATCCCAATCTCGAAACTGGGTTCGTAACCAGCCAGGGTCTACAGGACAAGACCATGAGCTGTCACTTTGAGGCAGTTCTTCGACATAACATGCCAAGTTGAGAAACTCGCCACTTTTAACTGGATAGGCAAGAACTACTTTTCCTCGCCCCATCCACGCTCTAAAATTATGAAATCCGATGTCATCACTGTGTCTGCGTACTAGCGTACGAATAGCAGCACCGTGGGACTGGTTGAGTTCAGCTTCAGGACTCACGAAACTTCGCGTAATGCTTCGGATTCCATCTGCCCCCACTACAAGGTCAAAACACCTTTCGGTCCCATCTTCAAATTGAATCCTTGCCGATGACTTATCAGAGTCAACCTTGGTAGCCTTCATCGAGGTTTTAACTGCACCACCATCATCGAGGTTTTTCAGCAGAGCGTCATGAACATCGCCGCGATAGATTGAATAGGATTTTGCACCGGAACTCAGGGATTCCATTACATCAACCGCAAGAGGATTCCCATAGACATCCATCATCCTGGATTGGTCTACTAGAGCAGCAGTTGCAAGGATTGATTCAGTGTTTACGATTTGCTCAAGAACTTGCAAGCCAGTTGGCTGAATCGTAAATCCAGCACCAATTGGTTCAAGCCGTGATGTCTTTTCGAAGATTTCAGCCTCTATGCCCTTCCGTCGTAAATGATTAGCTAACGCTAACCCGGCTACTCCGGCTCCAACGATTCCAACTCTCATCGGGCATCCTTTCCAACGCCGCGCGTATATTTCTCTCTGGCGAAAAACGAACCAACTAGAGCCATGGCGATAACTCCCATAGCCATATAGAAGCCCGCATTCTCTAGTCCCCGCGAGTCAATAAGAAATCCACCGGCCAATGGCACAATGCTGGCGCTGGCATAAACCCCCAAACTCAACACCGCTGTAGCACCTGGAATCTGTGGCGGTTCAACGTATTGGTGGATCAGTCCAAAACTCCCCAAATTGCTGATTCCTTGACCGGCACCCATCAGCCCAGCGCTCACCACAAGAAGTATTAAGTTGTGAGAGTTAACCGCGAACACGAAAATGACCATCGCCAGAATTATGAGTGCAAGCGACGTACGAATATGAGCCATACTCGTAAACCGACGTACTAACGTTTGTGCAATCGGGCTCATGACGTACATGCCGCCAGCCATCAATCCCGCCCCCAGCGGACCAGTCGCTCCACCAAGTCCGGCAAGAAGGGTCGGCGCCAGTGCCAAAATAATTGCTGCGGCTGTCATACCAGGACCAAATGCTCCAAGCCCTGTAACAATAATTCGACCGGTACTTGCCTCCAGCCCTCTAAAAGGCAGCCACGACTTCACCGGACCAGTCGGAGACTCTGCTTCCGATAAGACTACAAGTAGTGAAAGCATTAACAATGCGGCCATAAGCACAAAGACTGTTTTCGTCGGCCACGGTAACAGTTCAGCGATAAACCCAGCGAAGAGCGGTCCCCCGGCAAGACCAATAGCAATGCCTAAAGTAGCCACGAAAGTGGATTGTTTAATGCGGTCTTTGCCGGCAACAGCCTGCACTGCACTAGGCCCTAGAACCAGCACTAGTCCTGTACACAGCCCCGTTAGAACGCGAGCAATAAGAAGGACTCCAACATTTGTGCCAACTATGTAGAAAATACAGGAGACAATTCCTAGCCCACAGGCAATCAATTGCATCCTTTTTCGACCCCAGACTTGCCCCAAACTCGGCGCAACCAAAAATGCTGGAGCAAGCCCACCTAGGTAACAAACGAAAATCACTGTTAGCACACCAGATGAAAAGCCAATCTCATCCCTAAAAAGCTCCATCAGAGGAGTTACTAGATTTGGCAACATAAAAGCTGCAACTAAAGGAAGCGCATATACCCCCAGCGGAAAAGACTTTTTTCTCATAGCCCATATACTAACCCCCTCAGGGGGTTACCTCAAGGGTGTAGGATTAAATTCATGAAAATCTCTTCAGAACAGCCAACTGAATCGTTGAACTTTGTGTTCTACGGGGAGCGTCCTTGCCTGGATTTTGCCAACACACTGAGGCGACGTAGAGACCCCCTCCACCCAACGGTGGACCTATTGGGCCCAACTAAATCGTTAACAAACTGGATTGATACCGGACGATCCAAAGCATCGTGGGCAAAATATTTACCCGGGCTTCAAATGAATACCGATGAGATTAACGCCCTACACATTGGAGAACTCCGTGACGCAATAATCCTTCTTGCCGAACACAAATTGGAAGACTCGGGAAACACGAGCACCAAAAGCCTTATCACAGCAGTAGACACACTTAACAAATGGAGTGCAAAAGCCCCTCAATATTTCTTATCTATGAAAGATGATTCCGAAGGCTTTCTACTTCGTCCAACGCTCACACCTGAACAAATTCTTGGATTTGTCGCACAAGACGCAATTATCTTCTTCGGTACCGAGAGCTCAAAACGCCTCAAAACCTGTTCCCATGAACGCTGCGGAATTCTATTCGAGGACCGGTCAAATGGCATGAAAAGGCAGTGGTGCTCAATGAAAGAGTGCGGTAACCGAATGAAAGCTCGCCGATATACACAAAAAGGAGCGACCTCACTAGATTCCCAGCAACGGGAAAACCAATGAGGTCGCTCGCCAGCTAACCTAGACTAGCTTCTACGCAAAACCGTCGACAGATTAGCAATTAGTCCTGGTCGATGCCCTCGCGCTTCTTGA
>NZ_KV836210.1:0-264 GCF_001838285.1 Corynebacterium sp. HMSC074C03
TGGGGTTGCCCGCAAATCGTGGACACGTAGTGGGGCTACCTAGTGTTTAGGCAGCTATTTCTTTTCTACTGGTGGTTAGACCAATGTGGTTTTCGAAGTCGACGGGGCTGACCATTCCTAGTGCAGAGTGCCGGCGCCGACGGTTGTAAACGACTTCCATCCAGTAGGCAACGGCCTTGCGCGCAGCATCGCGGGTAGGCCAACGCTTACGGTCGTAGAACTCGGTTTTAAGCGTCGACCAGAACGACTCAGCCATCGCGTTAT
>NZ_KV836211.1:0-321 GCF_001838285.1 Corynebacterium sp. HMSC074C03
ATCCGGTTCGTCGATCAGAGGTGAATTCCCGGCACGGTCAGGCAATAAACGACTGAAAAACGCCTTGTTCTACTCCGCATTCGCAGTTATCCGCAGCCACGAACCGTCACGGCGGTATTACGAACGCAAACGCGCTGAAGGAAAACGCCACAACGCAGCAGTCATCTGCCTGGCACGACGCCGATGCAATGTCATCTACGCGATGCTGAAAAACAAGGAGTTCTTCCGCGAAATCCCGCCACGCTCCGTCGCCGCATAAAGCCCCAAAGACGAAGCCGACAGCACACGCTGGCCGGCTCCTAGGCACGCCTAAGAAACTAC
>NZ_KV836212.1:0-555 GCF_001838285.1 Corynebacterium sp. HMSC074C03
AATGCATCACCACTTTCGACCAGGAGAAGTAGTGAAGCAAACCCGCCAATCGAAATACAGTGCCATCAAACCCATTGCGCTTCAACACATCGCCAACGGGGCATCAGCAAGCGCGGTAGGGCGCGATTTAGCGATCCCCGCACCAACTGTCAGGCGGTGGGCGCGACAAGCCGGAATTGCGATTCAGCACCAGTCGCACTGCCCGAAGGTCTCGATGATGGATAAGCATCGCGTGATCTACGAGATGCTTATGGCCGGCACATATAGTGTTGCCCAGATTGCTGCACAGGCCGGGGTGTGCACATCCACGGTGTATAACCGGCGGGCTAGATTAACCACTATGAATACCCGCAGCCGGATAACACCCGGTGATGTATCTCGTGTTGGTACTGGCCAGCGGCTAGGGCTGGCGGAACGCTTAGTCATTGCCGAGCATCTGCGAGCAGGGCATTCGCACCGGCGTATCGCCCAGATAGTCTGTCGTAGTCAATCCACCGTCAGCCGTGAAATCGCGCGCAATAGCGTCGATGGTATCTACGATGCTTATCACGCTGA
>NZ_KV836213.1:0-54853 GCF_001838285.1 Corynebacterium sp. HMSC074C03
CCATTATCGGGGACACTCACAAGGTAACGGGGAGGAGGTTGAAGAGCGCTGTCTCTAACTCCGGTTTTCGTTCGGCCTCGGTCCATTCCGCTACCTCGTGTGAAGAATTTGCAAGTGGTATCGGGCCGTTGAACTATTAGGTTCACCCACAGTTCCCGTGCCTGCACGCATCGAGAAGGACCAGGTGGTGAACTCGAATGACTCGCCTGGTCCAACGTGTGTGTGCTCGGCGCGTGGTTTAACCCTTATAAGACTTGCCGGTCACAGCCTCAGCGCTTCGCTCGCGCAGCCCGCAGGCCGTTCAAGATCACGATAACTTCAGCGACCTCGTGAACCAATACGACGGCGGCCAGACCCAGCACGCCGCTGATCGCCAGCGGCATCAACACGATGATGATGGCCAGAGACAGCACGATGTTCTGGTTAATAATCCTGCTGCCTCGACGGGCGTGCTGCAGCGCCTGCGGGATCAACCGGAGGTCGTGGCCGGTGAAGGCGACGTCAGCGGACTCGATTGCGGCGTCAGAGCCGGTCGCTCCCATTGCTATGCCCACCGTCGCGCCCGCCAGCGCAGGAGCGTCGTTGATGCCGTCGCCAATCATCGCCGTCGGCGTCTTGGAGGAGAGCTCGGCGACGATGCTTGCCTTGTCCTCTGGACGCAGCTCGGCGCGCACGTCGTCGATTCCGGCGATTTCAGCCAGCGCCCGGGCGGTGCGAGTGTTGTCGCCGGTGAGCATGCTCACTTCCACGCCGTTGGCGTGCAGGGCCTGCACAGCTTCGGGCACCTCGGGCCGCAGTTCGTCGCGGACCCCGATCGCCCCGGCGAGGGCGTCATCGACGGTGACAAGGACGCAGGTTTGACCCTCGGACTCCATGCGCTCAACGTCTGCCTTCAGTGGCCCGGCGTCGATCCACCGGGGACTGCCCACAAGTACCCGTCGACCTTCGACGGTGCCGCCGATGCCATGCCCGGCTTCCTCGCTGATGTCCAAGGCAGCGGGCGCTTCGGGCACCGCTGCCGCGATCGCCGCAGCGAGGGGGTGCGTCGATTGCTGCTCAACTGCCGCCGCGAAAGCAAGCACCTGCGCCGGATCGAATCCGTCTGCCGGGACCACGTCGGTAACCTCGGGCTGGTTGCGGGTAAGGGTTCCGGTCTTGTCCACCGCCAGGTGATGGATGCCGCCGAGTCGCTCGAACGCCGCGCCGGATTTGATGACCACGCCGAACTGGCTGGCCGCGCCGATCGCGGCCACGACCGTCAGCGGCACGGAGATTGCCAGTGCACACGGCGATGCTGCGACCAGGACCACCAACGCGCGGGTGATCCACGTCTCGGGGTCGCCCAGCAGCGAGCCAATCATGCCGACCAGCACCGCCAGGATCATCACCCCGGGCACTAGGGGTTGGGCAATCCGGTCGGCGATCCGGGCGCGGTCGCCCTTTTCCGCCTGCGCCTGCTCGACCAGGTCCACGAGTGTGGTCAGCGAGTTGTCCGTTCCAGCTGCGGTCGTCTCGACCTCCAGCACGCCGGCGGAGTTGATTGCTCCCGCGGGCACCTCGTCGCCGGGCGCAACCTCCTCCGGAATGGATTCTCCGGTGACCGCTGAGGTGTCAAGGCTGGAGCGCCCAGACCGAATGATGCCATCCGTGGCAATCCGCTCTCCGGGGCGCACGAGCATCAGCTCGCCAGCCGCGAGGTCCTTCGCTGCGACCTCAACCGCCGTACCGTCGCGCAGCACGGTCGCGGTTTGCGGTACCAGCTTCAACAGTGCCCGCAGTCCGCCTTGGGCCCGGTCCATCGCCTTGTCTTCCAGTGCCTCGGCGATCGAGTACAGGAACGCTAGCGCCGCGGCCTCTCCGACGTAACCGAGGATTACCGCGCCGACCGCGCTGATCGTCATCAGCAAGCCAATGCCGAGCTTGCGCTTTGTGACAAGGTTCCGGATAGCGCTGGGCGCGAACGTATACGCCCCTAGCAACAGGCCGATCCAGAACAGGACTGTCGCGGGTGTCTCTAGCCCGGACCAATCCAGCGCCAGGCCTATACCGAGGGCTACGCCGGAGAAGATCGGCAGTAGCAACTCGGGGTCCTTCCACCATGGCCGATCGAGATCTTCGATCTCCGTGGCTGGTTCGTGTTCGCATCCACATGCTGAACTCATGCGTCCGCTCCTTTCCCGTCGCAGCCGGGCACCGAGCACTCAGGGTCGATGCACGGGGCGTTTGCGTCGACAGCCAACGTCGCGTTCACTAGCGCGTTGAGCGCTGTCGCAAGGTGCGGATCGGCGATTTCGTAGCGTGTCTTGCGGCCCTCCGGCTCGGCGACGACGATGCCGCAGTCACGCAAGCAGGTCAGGTGGTTCGAGACGTTCGAGCGGGTCAGGTCCAGGTCGCGCGAAAGCATGGCCGGGTAGCTCGGGCCGTCGAGTAGGGTGATCAGGATTCTGGAGCGCGTCGGATCCGCCATGGCCCGGCCGAGCCGGTTCATGACGTCGAGGCGTGAAGCAATAGTCAGCATATGCTGAACTATACAGCAATTACTGAACTTTTCAACACGCACTGAACTGACATTGAAGCGAAGAGCTTGCGAACTGGAGGAATTAGTCGATGGGATAGCCGGTAACTGGGCCTTCGTGATTCGGCTGCCAACCCAACGCGGGGGCGACATGCGTGGCGAAGTTGTCCAAGATCTTCACGTTGACGTCGACGCCCATCCCAGTGGGGATGGTGATGAGCAGGGTGTCGGCGGACATGACGGCGGCGTCGGCTTTGAGTTGCTCAATGAGTTTGTCCGGCTCGGCGGCGTAGGTGCGGCCGAAGGTGGAGGCGCCGACGTCGGGAAGCATGCCCACCTGATCGGAGCCGGAGGCCTGCATGCCGAACAACTGCATGTCCGCGCCGTCGACGATGGGGAAGACGGAGCGGGACACCGACACACGCGGCGTCCAATCGTGGCCCGCCTTCTTCCACGCGGCGCGGTAGCGGCTGATCTGATCCGCCTGGATTTCGCCCAGAATCTCGGCGGTGGTCTCGGAGACCAGGGTGGAGGACATCAGGTTGAGCCCGTCCTTGGCGGTTTGCTCGGCAGAAGCGTGGGTGCCGGAGCCGTAGAAAATGTGCTTACGCAGCTCGGGCACCATGGGGAAGACCGGCAGGGCGGAGCCGGGTTGGAACATGTTGGGGTACTGCCGGTCTAGCGGTGCGGCGGTGGCGAATCCGTTGCCGTCCACTGCAGCCATGAACGCCTCGAGGTGGGCTCGCGCCACGTCCGCGCCGTTGGGCGCTTTACCCTTGTAGCCGAAGGCCTCCCAGCCGCGGTCAGCCACCTCTGGGGCGCCGCGCGAGACGCCCAGGGCCACGCGGCCACCGGAAATTTGGTACAGCGACGCGGCCTCTTCGGCGAGGTAGAGCGGGTTTTCATAGCGCATGTCGATGACACCGGTGCCCATCTCGATGTGTTTGGTGGTGGCCGCGACAGCACCCAGCAGCGGCATCGGGGCGGAGGCCTGCGGCACGAAGTGGTGGACTCGGAAGGACGCGTTGTTCACGCCGATTTCGTCCGCAGCCTGGGTGATCTCCAGATGAGTCTTGGCGATCTTTTCCGCAGATGGCCCGCGCTGGCCACCGAAGGCGTAATGCCCGAAGCTTAAGAATCCGAACGCTTTCATTGGATACCACTCCTTTTCATGGTGCTAACGAGAAAGTAACTTTGCAACGAGATACCGTGGACTTTAAGCTCGACGTCTAGGTCCGTGGCAAGACGGTAGATCGATTTTTCGATTCGGCGCTTTGGGGCGCTACCGGAGTCCCCGGTGGTCTTCTTAGATTGAGCGGTTCAGATTTCCTAACCTAAAGCTCGTTTGAGCGTGCTATCCGCTGGTGCGCCTCCGATACTGCTGCTCATAAGGTGGCGGGCGCTCCATGAATACAAAGCGTAGGTCAGGCCGAGGAGGATGCAGCCCCCTGGGCTCTGGTGTATGCGCTAGCCCCGCTCGGGGTAGCGCACGAGGAGATCGTTGCCGATGACTGCGCCGTCGTTGAGCGTTGCCTCGCTCACCTTCGCCCCGGCTGCACCCAGGCCCATAATGTGGCCAACCTCGTCACCGTGGGCGATGAGGTGGTCGGCGATGATACGCCGGTGGCAGCGCCACCACACCGCCTCGGAGCACATGATCGCGGTGGGAGTTTCGGCTGCGTTCGCCCGTAGCTGCGAGATCGCGTCGGAGAACTCCTCGCCCAGCGCATGGTCGGCGTAATTGTGGAAACTGCGGTTACGCCAGTTGCCGTTAACCTCAAACGGCACCGAGTGGGACACGTTGCGCCGTCCGGTTAGGCCCTCGCTTCTGCTGTAAGTGATGCCACATGTGGGAAGGTGTTCGGCAAGGTGGTCGCCGTTGAACCACGGGTACTTCCTGGACCCGGGCAGCTTGCGCACATCCACGATGGATGCCACACCGGCCGCCTTGATCATTTCAGCGAAGTCCTCGAACTCGAGGTTGGAGTGGCCCACGGTGAAAATGCGCATGTCACCAATGCTACGCGCCAAGCGATTACACTCACATCGGCTTCACGAATGAGAAGGTGACTTTGCAACGACACGTCGTGGAGTTTAAGTGCAACGTGTAAAGGTTTTTCAAGCGTCGCGCGATGGGGATGTGGACCCACGATTGCAGGGTCGACTGCGACGGAGTGACCATTGTCTGGCTCAGCCAAGCTATTGACTCTGCGATGCCGCGGGTGCGCCATCAGACTCTTCATGCTGAATGCGCGAGGCATGCAGTCGGGCGTGGGCGATGGCGTCGAGAGTGTTGTCGAAGACGTGATTCTCGTGCGCAAGCTGGTCGAATACGCCGAGTTCGCGCAACACCGGAATATGTTCGGGCTTCGTGGCTGCGAGCAAGACCCTGGTACCGCGGCGTTCGAGGCGCCCAATCGTGTCGGCGAGCATCTGGGCGCCGGTGGCGTCGATCGTCGTAACGTAGCGCATGCGGAGCACGACAACCTTGACCGACGAGACATCAGCGAGCTCGAGGAGGAAATCGTGCGCTGCACCAAAGAAGAGGGGGCCTTCCATACGGAAGGCGGCGATGTGCTCGTCGAGAAGCTCACGCTCCTTGTCGCGGTGGTCTCCCTCGTCTAGCGGGGCGGCCTCTAATACCGCCGTGCGGGCGGTATCGCGCAGTGCGAAGAAGCCCGCCATAACGAGGCCGATGAGCACGGCGACGACAAGATCGAACACGACGGTGGCGGCAGCCGTGATGAGCAGGGTCGCCCCGTCGCCCTTGGTGGCGCGTATCACCGAGCGGAGGTTCCGCGGGTGGATCATCTGAATCGCAGTGGCGATGAGCACGCCGGCGAGCGCGGCGAGAGGAATCTCGCCCACCCACCGAGCCGCGACGAGTACGGCGACGAGCAGGAGCAGCGAATGGAACACCGCTGCCAGGCGTGTGCCTGCGCCTGCCCGCACATTGACGGCAGTTCGGGCGATCGCGGCGGTCGCGGGAATCCCGCCGAACAGGGGCGCGACGACGTTGGCCACGCCCTGTCCGAAGAGCTCGCGGTCGGGATCGTGCCGGTCGCCAACAGTCATTGCGTCGGCAACCGTCGCAGATAGTAACGATTCCAACGCGCCGAGAGCTGCGACGGCGACTGCTGCCAACAGAAGCGAATCCAGGTGCTCCCACGGGATCTGTGGCCAGCGCGGGGCAGGCAACGTCGACGGGATGTACCCGATTGTCTTCAGGCCGCTGTCTGCCAGCATGTTGATGGCCGTCGCGGCAGCTACCAACACCAGCGCCGCGGGGAAGCCGCTACGAACGCGCGCAGCAAGCACGATTCCAGCCGCCACCGCAATGGTCATCACCGGCGCCTGCCATGCCGGAGCATCTAACCAAGCTTTGATCGAGCCCCACGCCAACCCGAGGACTTTCTCGCCGTCCACGTCAACGCCGAGTGCTGCGGGCAGCTGTTGGAGGCCGATGATTAACGCAATACCGGCGGTGAAACCTTCGACGACAGGTAACGGCATGTACTTCATCGCGCGGCCAGCGCCGGTGAACGCCAGCAAGAGCAGCATGAGCCCCGCCAGCACGCCGACGACGAGCACCCCATCGGCACCATGGTTGGCCACGATGGGGATTAACACGACGGTCATTGCGCCGGTCGGGCCGCTTACCTGGACATTGCTACCGCCGAAGACTGCGGCCAGGATACCCGCGACGATGGCCGTCGTAATTCCGGCCGCCGCGCCGACACCGGACGCAACGCCGAAGCCGAGTGCGAGGGGGAGGGCGACGAGGGCCACCATGAGGCCTGCCGAGAGGTCGCGCCCGATTGTCGCGCGGGACCAGTCCGAGCGGCGCGGTGCGAAACGCAGGGCACGGGACCGGATGCCCACCGTAGAGGCGGCGGAGGAGGGGCGGGTCATACTACTTTCTTGCTCCTTCAGGGCTCAATGACACTCAAAGGATACACAAGGTGCCATCCTCCGACGGTCACATTCCCGGTTCTGGCCGAGGCCTCATGTCGGGGGAATAAAACTTCCTGACCTGGCGGGAGTTCGCTGGAGCGTTGTCGCGGTGCTTGGAGTGACGTGCGTGAGCCGGTGTCCGAAGAGCAGGTAGCCCAGGAGAACCGGTACCAGTGTCATACAGAGCGCGACACCACTGCTCATGGGTCGGGCCTGACGGCGGGCTGGGGGCGAGGGCCGGCTACCGGATCCGGGCTTTCGCAGTGACGAGCAGCAGGGCGGCATGGTCGACTTCGCCGTTTTTGATCTCGCGATTGAGCTTGTGTAGCACCACGGGGCAGCGCAGGCAGCGGATGCCGGATTTGCAGCACTTCTTCTTCGGTGTCATCGCAGCCAGTTTGAAGGGGTCCTTGCCGGCGAGCTTTTTCGCGGCTTTGGCCTCGGCCTTCGAGTATTCGGGCAGACGTAGCGAGGTCGTTGCCGCAGCCTTTTTCGCGGCTTTGGCGGCGTCCTTCTTCTTGCCCTTGTCGCCTTTCTTGCCCTTGGCCATGCGCGTTCCCTTCGTCGCGAATTTTCCTGAATTAGGTTAGCGTCACCTCATGCGATGTGGGGAGGCGTGGGTGCCTGACGGGTGTAATTGGGTGTTGCTTGACGACGGCTCGCTTGTCGGCCAGTGTCGCAGCGGTAAATGACGGCCAAAGGACGCAAAATCGACCAAAACGACTCAGGTCTGTTTACTGTGACCTGCGGAAATGGCGAGCGGTAGTGAGTTGTTTCGGCGACCAGTACAAGCAGTGGAACGCAGCCTTCGATGCAGGTTACTGTGCTGCGCGGAACAAACTGGACAG
Organism: Corynebacterium sp. HMSC074C03; assembly: GCF_001838285.1. Taxonomy (NCBI): domain Bacteria; kingdom Bacillati; phylum Actinomycetota; class Actinomycetes; order Mycobacteriales; family Corynebacteriaceae; genus Corynebacterium; species Corynebacterium sp. HMSC074C03. The sequence goes on from NZ_KV836213.1 coordinate 7,318, forward strand.
CAACAAGCCTGCTAGGAGATTGCGAAGCCAGATGCTGGTCCTGGCTTTTCGACGGGCTCGCCAGCCTCGTCGACCATCCAGTCAATTTCCAGCTCCAGCTCGCGCTCAATACCAGCACGCTTTCGAGAGTCGACAACTTCCATCGTGGTATTAAACGATGTCGGCATGGTCATCGTCACCGCGGACTCGCCAGTGCCGAGAGTCATTTCCCCGGCACGGATGCGAGCTGCCAGCGTCTCCAATAAATCAGCGAGCTCATCGCGGCTGAAGCTTGCCTTGCTCTTCACCAACTTTTGATTCTTCGGAGGCGTAGTCTTTTTAGGTTTCGGTGCCATGTCTTTACTTACCTTTCCAGCCGTGTCGGGATTTGTGCAGCGTGGAGAATTGGCCGTCACTCCGCACTGTCTTTGAAGATGGTCTAGAGAGCTTTCAGGGAGCCTGTCCATCCCCATTATCCCAATGAAAAGGTGTTTTTAACAGGAGAAATAATAAGAGGCTAGAAATTCCTATAGGTAGGTTATGAATTGTGGAAAATCCTTACGCTATGCTCTGGAGTGCAAGGTCCTGAGTGCCTTAGGTGAAGAGCTCTAGTAATGGCGCTCTTCGTCAGTGCTTCAAGTGAGGCGACCGACAGCAATAGGGGAGGAGTAAACGTCACATGGTGTCACCCGACAACATCCTGATGTACCTTCTGCCTGAGCAAGAGACGCAAGTAAAAGAAATCTTTGCACAACTCGCAGAGAGTGGCTTTCCGCAGCAAAATCAAACGCCGCACATCACGGTCACTTTCGCGCCGACCATGCGCCCAGCGGCAATTCAACGAGCAGCCGAAATTCTCCCGCCGCTTATGCCAGCGGAGTTTCGCAGAGTGGGAACGGTCATCTTCGGCACCAAGAGTAAGCAGACTGTTGCCTGGTTGCTGGAAACCAGCGACGAGCTGGAAGAAGCTGCTCGCGAAATCAGTCGTCTCAATCCCGACGGTCGTGGGGACCGCTGGATTCCGCACCTTACGATGGGGCTGAGAATTCCACGGGATATTGTGCCGGACTACGTGCACGCACTTGACGAAATAACGAACCCGCACTTTAGAACTCTCAACGCGCCACGAGCTGCATTCTGGAGTCCCAAAGTGCAGGAATTAACGGAGTTCTAGGGAGACTCCAGTACTTGTGTGCTGCTGTTCCTCAGCGATTGCGTCCCGCTATGTCGCAAAAACTGTGGTTTCAGAAAACAGTAGGCTAAGAACAAAAACTAAGCAGCATCCATAATTTTCTTCGCCTGTGCAATGAATACGTCTAACGCACGCTTCTTTGCTGCTTCCTTAGACTCCGGAGCTGCCTCTGGAATCTGCATGGGATCCGTCGTGTTTTCCATGTTGCCAGTTGGTACATCCGGAATCGGGGCAGCGGACACCATCACCATCACGCCATTGACAACGCCGACAATGTCGTAGCTGGTGGCATCAGTATTAGTGCCACCGGAGCTAATGTCCACAACTGTCGCGTGTGCAGTGAGCTCATCTGGCTTGACGGAAAGATCCGGCTCCCACTTTTCCCGGTGCATTTTCATGGTGGTTGTCATATCCATGTCATTGAGCATCTCCTGCGCCTCAGGAGGAAGTTCCTGGCCTTCCATGGATTCGTTTACGAGGTCGGAAGCATCCATCGAAGCGGTCACCTCAGAGCACTTGTTAAGAACATCTGTGTACTCCTGGTAGGTCTGAGGGTTCTTCAATACTGAGACAGCGATGGTGACCTTTTCCGCGTCCAAATTAGCGAAAGAACTGACAGCTCGCTCCAATTCTTCCGTTGGCTTGATGAAAGTGGCACATTCGGCCGGCTCTATATCTAAAGAATCCTCCGAAAACATCTCCATTGCGTCCTTGTACCCATTAATCCTGTTGTTGGAGAAGTCCACACCTTGAACTTCATTAGTGAGCAGGAGCTGATCTTCGGATGCAGCTGGAGCTGACCCGTCTGCCTTCGTCATCTTGCTGGTCGACTCTTTGCCTGCCTCGCCACCGGCATTGTTGCTTTCTTCTCCCGAGCCGCATGCGGTGAGCAGGGCGGCGCTTGTACAACCTGCGACGACGGTTGTCGCAATTTTCTTCCACATTCCAGAGCTGCGCTGCTTCATGATTCCTCATTCCATCGAGCTGAATTTCAACAACCTATGCAACCTGATCAGATGTCCTGAGCCGGAGCCAATCTTTTGTGAAAGAAAGAATACAAGAGCTCGCCTCAGCACGCTTCCCAATATCAAGAATTTCAGTCGCGTCTGCTTCACGACGCTCCGTCGGACCTCACCGCAGACTGTGCAACCTTTGCCACGGGGTACGTGGATACCAACGCAATAATCGCACCGAAGATGAAAACGGGCACGAAACCGAATTTCGGTGCCGCGAAAGAAATAACAAAAGGAGCGAAGAAACCAACATAGGTCAGCGAATAGTAGATAGCAGTCGCAGCGCCCAGCTCGGCTGGCGGTGCGATAATTTGCACTTCGCGGAGGCCGGAGACCATCATTACGCCGTACGCAGCACCGAGGGCCAGAGCAGCGGGGAAAACGCTCCACACATTCTGGGTGAGTACGACGATGAGGCTGAGCAGCATTCCGACCGTCGTTAAGCCAAGACCGAAAATAGCTGGCGGGATAAAGCTGCTGGAACTGATGCGAGTGACCAGTGGTTGCACCAAAACGCCGGTGCCCATCGTGATACAGGCGATGAGCCCGGCGAAGGCGATGGGGTAGCGGGATTCGGCGATTGTTGGCAGGACGACGAAGGATGTGCACGCAGCGCCGAAGACCCACGGTGCCCAAGCGGCGACTGCCCACAGGAACCTCGGGCTAAGCGTGGCGGAGGAGAAGAACCGTTGCGGAGAGTCGCTGTGCGCTGCGTTTGGAAGTCCTCCGGAAGCGTTCCATGTTATTGGTGCGATAAAAAGCAGCAGTGCGAGATGAACAAGATAGGGGATGACATCAGGGCGCGGGGTGAATTCTGCGACCAACCCGGAAGCCAGGGGGCCGAGGGAGAATCCGGCGGAGAGTGCAACGGTTGCGCGCCGGGCAGAAATTTGAGGTGCGACGGGCGCAATTTCTTTGATCCACGAGGCACCGGCGGCCATTACCATGCCCATCGAAATGCCGATGATAAGACGTCCTACCAGAAGTGATGGGAAGTGGAACCAGATGCCGGTGAGTAGGACGGCTGAGCCAACGGCAGAGGTTATGAGTGCAGGCCGGATGATGGCGCGACGGCCGAGCCGGTCGGAAAGTGGGCCGCAGATGAGTAGCGCGGGGATGAGTCCTGCGACGTAGATGGCGAAGAGAAAGGTGACCTGGGACTGGTTGAGAGCATCGGTTATTCGATACGCGGGCAGGAGTGGTGCGAAGAGGTTGGCTCCAAACGCAACCGCGAACATGCCCAGGGCTACCCGAATCCAGTCTCGTATCACGGTTGCCTCCTGAGGGCTCTCATCTGTGGGGATAGAACAGTGTGGTAACAACAATAGGCCAGCTAGCAAACGCTAGCTGGCCTATTGAGTTACTCGGGTCGTCTACCCAAGTTAGTCGCCCTAGTTATTGGCGGCGCCGAAAAACGCGGTAATCGGCGAGAAGAATCCCTTGGACTTCTTTGACTTCTTAGCTGCCTTTGTCCTGCCAAGAATGCGCTCAGAGATGTGGTCGGTGAGGACACCTACCAGCTTGCCGCTGCGGACGACGGGCAGCTCGCTGAGCGGCCCGTCAATAAGCTGGCGAGCCCTGATTGCAGCTGGATCCTCGGGCTTGACAAAGACCTTCACCGGGGCGCCGACGGTGTTCATGTAGGCATCGCGGTCGGCGTACTCACGGAGTTCCTTCAGCGTAATATCGCTGGTCAGGTAGCCTTCATCGTCGACGAGGAAGACACAGGTATCGTCATCGAGACCAGCAAATTCGGCTGCGTAGGTGCTCAGTGCCTCACCGACCGTGATGTCCTCCGGCAGCGCAATGTAAGAATCCGTCATGTGCATGCTTACGGTGTCAGGCAGGAGGCTGTACGGGCTGATTGAAGACTTCGGCTTGAAGAAGTTGGCGATGGTGTTCTGTGTCTGTGTCATTGTGGATCCTTTTCCAGGTATCCCAGCTCCTTTGCTAGGAGGGAATTTCTGTTGATTGAAAAATTATGGCTCCCCGCCTAAGAGTGTTGGCAATGTAATGCCGTAACTAAAGGTGGCCACTTGAGATGGACCCTTGCTTCGAGAGTCTTTCGAAACTCTCGATAAAGTGCAGGGCAGCGGCCTATGTGGATATAGGAGCCTTACCTAACGAGGTTGTTCGCTACGCAAAGGTTAACACAAGGTTACGTACACAGTAAAGAGGAATGAACGAAAAGCTTCCTAAAGGTGGCGGGAGTTATAAGCCCATGAACTCTCGAATTGCTGGCCATTCGGCATCGGCTTGCGCCCGGCCGAGCTCGTAGTTGTGCAGCAGCTTCGACCGCCTCCGCTCCGCCTTTGTGATGCTCATGTTATTGGCGTAGAAAACATATGCTTGGCCTTTTCGTTCAAGCTCAGCAGCCCAATCGAGAGAAGCGTTGTAGCGCTCGTGTCTAGTGATAAGCAGCTCAGCCACCACCGGGTTACTGCGGAAAATCTGGCGCAGTAGCTGTGGGCGCTTAGGGGCGGTGCGACGGAATCCTTTCGGGCGAGTCAGGACGATGAGGAACTTCTTGAAACCATCTGCTTCGGCGGCATTAATGGGAATGCCACCTGATGATCCCAGTGCACCGTCGACGAACGGAACGCCATCAATATAGGGCATACGCATGACACCCGGAATCGTCGAACTGGCGCGAGTGTACTTCATCAGCGTAGGTAGATCTGGGATATCGTCCGGCCCCCAGTTGATGGTCTCGCCCGTATCCGCTCGGACAGCAGAAATCCGGTAGGGAGTTGGATTGTTCTTAAAAGTCTCGTAATCCAGGGGCATGGCGCCGTCGGGAAGTCCCGCGTCTTCGTAGATGTACTCGGCATCGAAATAGCCCCGCCCGCGCAACATTGGGCGCCAGCCACTGCTGTTCGGCTGTGCGATGAAGTCAGTGAAGCTATTTATAGAGCGCTGGATATCCCGGGAAAGGTAATTGACCACGTGAGAGGCGCCGGCGCTTACGCCACCGACCCAGCCGACATCGATGCTCTCGCGAAGTAGCCGCTCGACGAAAGGTGCCGTGTAACTATTGCGAGTCCCTCCGCCCTCGAAGACTAATGCCACATCGCTGACCTGCATTTACATCCCTCCGGTTGTTCTCGCGCTGCTGCCTTTCGAGCGTTACGATCGTTCAAGACTACCCGAACGTCACCATATTGGATTTCGGTTAGCGTAGTTTACGGCGCATCTTGGAGGATGACCGGCAGCAGCCCCTCTCCCATATCTGGGTTCGGCAGTACGCCCTCCGGGTCGTAGAACAAGATCTCCTTGCCCTCGTGGCTCAGACGTCGCATCGCTTCCAGAATCAACGTGCGTCCCACCGGGTTGACAATGCCAACGCGGCTGACGTCGAAGACAACTTCGCTTTCCGACGGTGTGGAAGTCGCCAACCTGTTGAGAACAATCTCGGCCGCAGTGAAGTTGACGGGGCCCTGAATCTCGATGATCGAGCGGCCATTGCTGACGCGTGTACCGCGCAGCGCACGCGAACCAATCGCATCGGCATCCATGAGATGAAGACCCAAATCTTCGGAGAGCTTCCGGAAGATGGCAATGCTGCGGACGCTATTGCCGTGGTCGTTCAATCGCGGCGAAAAGGCTGCGAGCCCCGCCTGTCCAGGCAGCGCTCCCAGCAAGCCGCCGGCGACACCGCTCTTGGCGGGAATCCCGACGTCGGTAAACCATTCACCGGCCTCGTCGTACATGCCGGCAATAGCCATCACGGACAAGACTCTGCGAACAACCGAGCGGCCGAGCACAGTCTGATTGGTAACCGGGTTAACGCCACCGTTGGCCAACACTGCGGTCATCATGGCGACATCGCGAGTGTTGACCAGCACGGAGCACTGTGCGGTGTAGCCGCGGACAGCATCGTGGGGCGTGGTTTCGATGAAACCGTAAGCTGCCAGCATATGTGCGATGGACATGTTTCGATGGGCAGTGTCCATTTCGCATTCATAGGCATCGTAGTCAACGCGAAGCTTACGGCCAGCCAAAGTCGAGAGAAGCTCCACCATGTGCTTCGTGCGAGTCTTCCAGTTGGCACCTGGCTGGCATACGAACTGGTTGATGGCCAGTGCGCCGACATTAATCATCGGATTTTTTGGTCGGTGCGTGCCCTGCTCCAGCGACAGCTCGTTGAAAGCCTCACCGGAAGGTTCGGTGCCCACAATGCTGTCGATTTTGTCTGTGCCGTGCTCGGTGATGGCTGCGGCATAAGCGAAGGGCTTGGACATCGACTGAATGGTGAATTCAGTATCGGTGTCGCCAGCGGTATAGGTGCGCCCTGACACGGTGGTCATAGCAAGCGCGAGGCGGTCGGGATTAGCTTGGGCAAGGGTGGGAATATAGTCCGCTACCTCGCCAGACTCATCGGGGCGGACGGATTCGACGATTTCGGACAAGTAATCTTTGATCGGCGTTTTCATCAGATTCTGCTAAGCATCTTTCCTGGGCTGAAAAATCCCGGTTGAGTCAATGGAGTCCCGTTCGAACCTACACCAGGCGAGGTCAGCCACTGATGCTCACCTCTGTGCACTCTCACCGTGCGCGCCGGAAAAATCGGCATATCCTGGGGTGTGTGAAATTCCTCAACAATCAGTCCGCGCCCTACGAGTTGACCTACAGCGATGTCTTCATGGTGCCGTCAAAGTCATCCGTCGGCTCTCGCATGGGTGTCGATTTAGCCACCGATGATGGCACCGGCACAACCATTCCGATTGTCGTCTCCAATATGACGGCCATCTCCGGTCGCCGGATGGCCGAAACCACCGCTCGCCGAGGCGGAATTGCCATCCTGCCGCAGGACGTCCCAGCTGACATTGCTGCTGAGACCATCCGCAAGGTCAAGTCCGCTGGGTTGGTTTTCGACACTCCAATCGTCGTCAAGCCTCACCACACCGCGGGGTATGCGCGCCATCTTCTGCCGAAGCGCGCGCACGGTGCGGCAGTGGTGGTGGAAGACAACAAACCGGTTGGTCTGATTACCGGCCGTGATCTGGCGGGCGTTGACAACTTTGCGCAGGTGGGGACGCTCATGTCCACTTCGCTATTTACGCTTCCGGCCGATATTGAGCCCCGTGACGCTTTCGACCAGCTCACCGCATCCGGGCGCAAACTCGCTCCGGTGGTGGATGCCGATGGCGCGCTGGTGGGTATCCTCACGCGTAAAGGCGCGCTGCGGGCGACGCTTTACAAGCCGGCTGTCGACGCGGAGGGCAAGCTGCGCGTCGGTGCGGCGCTTGGCATCAACGGTGATGTTGAAGGGCGCGCGAAGACACTGCTCGACGCAGGTGCCGACGTGCTCGTTGTCGATACCGCCCACGGTCATCAGGAATCGATGCTCCGTGCTTTACGACGAGTCCGCGCGCTCAACCCACCTGTGCCAATTGCCGCTGGCAATGTCGTGACCGCCAATGGTGTTCGCGACCTAGCGGAGGCGGGAGCCGACATTATTAAGGTCGGCGTCGGTCCGGGTGCGATGTGCACAACCCGAATGCAGACCGGAGTTGGGCGTCCACAGTTTTCTGCCGTGCTCGAATGCGCTGCAGCTGCCCGTGAATGCGGCGTGCATGTCTGGGCTGATGGTGGAGTGAAGGATCCTCGCGATGTTGCGCTTGCGTTGGCTGCGGGTGCGTCCAACGTGATGATTGGTTCGTGGTTTGCCGGTACCTTCGAGTCCCCAGGTGATGTCCAAAAGGACGTCGACGGGCGCATGTTCAAGGAGTCGTTTGGCATGGCTTCACACCGTGCGGTGGAGAGCCGAAATGCACAGGTAGAGGCCTTTGAGAAGGCCCGGCGCGAGATGTTCGAAGAGGGCATCTCGACTGCGAAAATCTACCTGGAGCCAGGCCGCGAAGGCGTGGAGGACCAGATCGATCGCATTATCTCGGGCGTACGTTCTTCGTTCACATACGCGGGTTCGGCCACCATCGAGCAGTTCGCTGAGCGGGCAGTGGTGGGAATTCAATCCGCTGCGGGCTTTGCGGAAGGAATGCCGAGGGCGACGCGGTAGCCGTCGTCAAGCCTCTCGGGGCTAAGCCGACTAGCGGTGCTGCGGGCCAATTGGTAGGTATGTAAAGACGTTGTTAGGACGTGTTTAGTACCACGTGCAAGATTGGGGAGGGGCTGGCGATTATGGGTCGGCAGGTAAGAGAAAACAGTGCTGTAACGGAGTCTGGATTGGTAGCAGGAAACGGTGCTAGAGCAGGAAGCGGGAACGCATTTTTCGCCCGCGCCCGCGTTACTGATTCCGATTTGTGCCCGTGTGGTGGGGGACTCTACGGGCAGTGCTGTGGCCCGCTGCACCGCGGTGAGCGGGAGGCGGTGACCGCAGCTGAGCTGATGGCAGCGAGGTACAGCGCTTACGCTGCCCACGAGGCGGATTACATCTGGCGGACGTGGCATCCGCGCTACCGCCCGGAAGTTATCAATGTCGATGACGGTGTGGAATGGGAAGGACTCACCATCATCAACGCTGTCGATGGCGGCGAGGATGACCGCGAAGGCATCGTGGAATTTGAAGCGGCTTTTCATGACCATGACGGTGTCGGTACGATGCACGAGCGTTCCCGTTTTGTTCGGCGTGCGCGACGTTGGGTCTACGTCGACGGCGAGGTCACGTACTCCTAAGCATCAGACTTGTTGTGCTTGCCGTGGCCGAATGGCAGCACGGCGACAATCGCCACAATGATTGCACCCCAGATGGTGCCGAAAATCAGTGAGCCGGTGGTATTGGCCAACCAGCCGAGGAAGCCGCCGGTAAACAGCTGCTCAAGGTTGTGGACCAGCTGGTAGGGGAGATGCCAGCCCAGCTCGTCGAGGCCGACCACCATGATGTGGCCACCGACCCACAACATGGCAAACGTGCCGATAATGCCGATCGTGTTCAGAACGATTGGCATGGCTTTGACCAGTGCCGTACCAAACTTGCTGATACCGGCTGACTTCTTGGACTGCAGGTGCAGGCCAATGTCATCAATCTTGACCAAGAGGCCCACCACGCCGTAGACCGCAAGCGTGATGATGAGTGCGACCACAATAAGAATCAGCGCGCGATTGAGCAGCGGCTGATCAGCGACCTCATTGAGAGAAATCACCATGATTTCCGCAGAGAGAATCAAGTCTGTGAAAATTGCAGACTTCACCAGCGAATCTTCATTCTGTGGTGTGCGGTTGGTCGCCGCCTCTATCCGCTCCTGCTCAGTCTGATCGGGAGAGATTCGGTGCTTAATCTTCTCCCAGACCTTTTCCATGCCCTCAAAGCACAGGTAGGAGCCACCGAGCATCAAAATCGGCGTCAGCGCCCAGGGCAGAAACTGACTTAGCAGCAATGCAATCGGCAGAATAATGACAATTTTATTGACCAAGGAGCCCTTGGCGATACGCCAAATAATCGGCAGCTCGCGTTTCGGCGAGACACCCTCGACGAATTTAGGTGTCACCGCAGCGTCGTCAACCACAACACCGGCGGCTTTAGCGCTAGCTTTGCCGGCCGCAGCCGCAATATCGTCTGTTGTTGCCGCTGCAGCACGTGCAATCGTGGCAACGTCGTCAAGCAGCGCGACAAGTCCGCCTGCCATAAAAACCTCCCGTATTGGAGGACGCGACCAGGAGCCGTCGTCGTACCAAAGAATTACCGGAGCAATTTTAACCGCTTTCCCGGATTGACTCTGTGTTGTCGGTAGGGCGTCGATGTCCGGTCGATAGTTCACGTGCTCCTCTGAACGTGGGCACGTGGCAAGATATAGGCCATGAACGCTTCCTTCTCCGAAATCTACCGACAGGTCAATGCGGACAACTCGGACAACGCTGGCACCGAGGCAGACACCAGCAATGACGCCCACTCCGAGGAACAGCAGCGCCCGGCGCGTCCCCGCATGGCACTGGTAGTCGTCGACGCTCAGAATGATTTTTCCGCGGGTGGCGCACTTGCCGTCGACGGTGCTGAGGCAGCGTACACCGCTACATATCTGCATGTTGCGGGCACAGCTAACAAGTACTCGGTTCTTGCGACCACCCGTGACAATCACATCGACCCAGGCACGCACTTCTCTGAAACCCCGGATTTCGTCGATACCTGGCCGAAACACTGTGTTGCAGGTACCCCGGGCGCAGAGATTCACCCCGGCATGCAGCGCGCCATCGCGTTTTTTGAGCAGCTCAACCCCGCTGCTGTGCGTATCGATGTCACAAAAGGGGAGTACGCCGCCGCCTACTCCGGTTTCGAGGGAACAACGGAGGCTGGCGTTTCGCTTGCCGACGCTCTCCGCGCCTCTGACATCGAAGAAATCGATGTGGTGGGAGTTGCGACTGACCACTGCGTCCGCGCCACAGTGCTCGATGGCCTCAAGGAGGGCTTTTCCGTTCGTGTTCTGAGTAATCAGGTCGCGGCGGTGGACCCGGAGCGCGGCAAGGCTGCACTAGCGGAATTGGCCGCGGCGGGTGCGACTGTGGTGTAGTGCGGCGACGTTAAGCGTCAAATAATCCGCCTAGCCGCTTAACTAGGCGCCTCGGCAGCCGCCTAGTTAAAAGTCACCATATCCAGGTCGACCTCGCGGAGGTGGCGGTGGTTGGACGCTGTTTCCACATAACGCCCTGCATGGGCGATGAAGCCCTCTGCTTCCTCGGCGGAGAGTTCACGACGCACCTTGGCGGGAACGCCTGCAGCCAGCGACCTGGGGGCGATAATCTGATCTTCCAACACCACGGCACCTGCAGCAATGAGGCTGCCAGCGCCGATACGGGAACGCGAAAGCAGGGTGGACTTCATGCCGATGAGGCAACCATTTTCAACCGTGGTGCCGTGGACCAAGGCCATGTGTCCGACGGTGACATCATCGCCGAGAATTGTGGGCACACCTCGGTCGACATGGACTGTGGAGTTGTCCTGAATATTGGTGCGCTGGCCGATGCGGATCGGTGCGACGTCTCCTCGGAGAACAGAACCGTAGAACACGGAGCTATCCGCACCGATTTCGACATCACCGATAATGACCGCGCCGGGCGCAATCCAGGCGCTGGAATGAATGCGTGGGGTCTTATCTTGGTAGGTGAGAATGAGCGGAGTGTTCATCATACAAACCAATATAACTGTCACCTGAGGTCAGCGTAAGAAAAATTCTCAGCGAAACTCTATTCGTCGAAGGGTGCAATTCTGCTTGGACGCGCCTACAGTGGGCGACATGATTTTTATCGTTGTGAATTACCAAGTTAAGCCGGAATTTGCCGACGAATGGATGGACCACGTCGCTGAGTTCACCGCTGCCACCCGCGCAGAGGCTGGCAACAAGTGGTTTGAATGGTCCCGCAGCGTAGAAGACCCCAACCAGTACATCCTCGTCGAGGCATTCGATGATGACGCTGGTGAAGCCCACGTCAATTCCGAGCACTTCGCCAAGGGCCTGGAGGCGATGAAGCCGCTGCTCGCTGAGACCCCGAAGATTGTCTCGCAGGTACTGCCAGATAAGCAGGACTGGGATCGCATGGGCGAGCTGCAGGTCGACTAATGTCCTCAGACACCATTCGCGATAGCGCAGCCGCTTCCAGCAGTGACACCTATTCTCTGATTGGGCGTGGCCTGCGTATTGGCTCCGCTGTGCTGGCCTCTGCTCTCGTCGTTGGTCTCAGTGCTTGTGGGGATAGCGATGAGGCAGCCCTGGAGGGTAGCCAAAATCAGTCAAGCCAGGAGCAGAGTGCTGTTGCCTCCACTGCCGCCATTCGGGATAACTTGGCTCAGCTGGCGGCAGATACTGCGGCGCTGAAGAAAGCATCGCAGACACTAATTGCAAAGGAATCGGTCTCGGAAGAGACTCGAAAGATTGCGCAGCAGGCGGAGCCAATCTTTGCTGAAGAGGAAGCGCAGCTAGTCAAGACTCTCGGCGTCGATGTTGATCCGTCGGAGACCAAGCTCGACACCGCCACCATGACTCGCCTCGAGAACGAGGAGGGGCCACACGCAGATATGGCTTATCTGACGTTGATGGAAGGCAGCCTGGATAAGATGCTCGGACAGTGGGAAGAGCTGGAAAAGCATGGCGGAAACGACCTGCAAGAGTTGGCACGCTCTTCTCAGCAGCAGCTGGAAGATATTCAGCAGGCGCTGGAAAAACGTATGCAGTACTAGCCGCTGCCCAAAGCTCGTGGGGGGGGGAAATTCAAGTAAAAAGTCCTGCAAAGCGTGCCCGGGGAACCGGGGAAGTGAGTAGCGTGTAAATAAAGCCAGTGCGCTGTGATCGTCGTCAAGCGAATGCGCACTCGGATGAAGCACAATGCTGGCTAATAACCCAGAGTAGAAGGTAGGAAAACACGCCAATGGCAAATAGTATCTCGCGAGTAGGTATCGTCGGCGCCGGTCAGATGGGCTCCGGAATTATTGAGGTCTGTGCGAAGGCCGGTAGCGATGTCAAGGTCTGGGAGGCCAAGGAGGAGTTCCTTGAGTCCGGTCGCGCCCGTATTGAAAAGTCGCTGGATAAGGCCGTTTCCCGTGGCAAGCTAGAGCAGTCTGCACGTGATGAGATTCTGGGGCGTATTAGCTTCACCACCAAGCTGGAAGACTTCGCTGACCGTGAGCTGGTCATCGAGGCCATCGTGGAGAACCCAGAAGTAAAGGCCAGCGTATTCTCGCAGCTCGATGAAATTGTTGAGTCGGAAGATGCCATCCTGGCTTCCAACACCTCCTCGCTGCCGATTCAGTCCATTGCTGCAGCTACCAAGCGCCCGGAGCGCGTCATGGGTCTGCACTTCTTCAACCCGGTTCCGGTTCTGCCTCTGGTAGAGCATGTCGTTACTCTGACGACCGGTGATGTTCAGTCGGAGCGTGCGTACGAGTACGCTTCCGAGGCGCTGGGCAAGACCGTCATTCGCGCTAAGGATCGCTCGGGCTTCATTGTTAACGCCCTGCTGGTTCCGTACATCCTCGGCGCTATTCGCATGCTGCAGGACGGCATTGCTACTGCAGAAGACATCGATGCCGGAATGGTCAATGGCTGTGCGCACCCGATGGGTCCGCTGACTCTGGCCGACATGGTTGGTCTGGACACCATCAAGTTCATTGCCGATGCCATGTTCGATGAGTACAAGGAGCCGACTTACGCGGCACCTCCACTGCTCAAGCGCATGGTTGAGGCGGGTCACTTCGGCCGCAAGTCCGGCCGTGGCTTCTACGACTACTCCAAGTAGTCCACGCTTTTAGCCCCGTTTGGGGCGAGTATTGAGTTCTTACCGGTTGACGGGCGTTTCTCCCGCCAACCGGTTTCTTTTATGCATTTATCAGTGAAAACCCGGAGTCTGATGGGGACAGCTCCCACAATCGGCGCTAGCATTTTGAAAACTTGTTTCTTTTCAACGCGCCGAAACCTCACAGTGCGCTTAACATAAGTGAAGATTTTGTCAGACCTTGGCTTATAGAGCACTTCACAACTGGTGCCTCCCACGCAGCAATCTGGAAAGGAATGCTTCAGTGTCTTCTTTGAAGCCGCACAAGCGCACTGCAACACGTACTCGCGTCGGCGCTGCTACCGCAGCAATGGCAGTTGTAATGGGGCTTACACCGGCAACGGCCGTGGCAGCTCCGGTCAACCCGTTGGCCGAGCTCGGCAACCGCCTGGACTCTGTTTCTGATCTTCCAGCTAATGTGGCAGCTCCAGAGGGAATCAAGCTCCCCGGCGGTGGCTTCGAGGTCCCGGATTCCATCTCGCTGCCGTCATCTTCCGGTGAAAACACCGACCCGAATGCGCCGAAGCCAACCTCGTACCGCCCGGACCAGATTGCACGTGCGTACCCGTCGGATGCCGCCACCGATAACTGGTTCTACTTCTACGTTGTGCATCCTTTCGTGGAGCTGGAGAAGAACCACCCAGAGGTTATGGACCAGAACCTCGAAACGGTCGTCCGCATTAACAACGCTGCCAAGAATGACCCGCAGGCACAGGAACTCGCTCTTGATGACGACTACCTGGACCCACTGGCCAATATTTCCACTGCTTTCGGTGCAAACCTGGGCCAGCACTTCCGTGATGCCTATGACGAGGATCGCCTGCCGAAGGTAAAGGCCCTGCTGTCCGGCAACCTTGCTCGCGGCGGCGGTCTGGTCAGCTCGACCTTCTTCGAGAAGTACGTCTACGGCTACGATCGCCCGTTTGTGGTGGCGCCGGAGCGCATCGAGCGCTACTACCGCGAAGGTCAGGACGACCCGTACTCGACCACCCCGTCCTACCCGTCGGGCCACACCAACAAGGCTGCATGGACTTCAACCATGCTGGCCATGATGCTGCCGGAGGTTGCACCGCAGATTCAGGCGCGTGCGTCCGAGGCTGGTCATTCTCGCCTTGTCATGGGCGTCCACTACCCGCTGGACGTTATGGGCGGCCGCATGATGGGCAACCAGGCCGCAGCTGATCGTTGGGCAGACCCAGAGTTCCGCCCACTCATCGAAGAAGCCATGGATGAGCTGCGTACGGAGCTCGAGTACCGCTGTGGCGACACCATCGCCAACTGCGTTGCCAAGGACACTCCGTACATGAGCACCGCAGCTGCCGTTCAGCAGTACACCGAACGCATGACCTACGACTTCAAGCAGGTTGGCCCGGCTAACGAGCCAGTTGTTGTTCCGAAGCGGTACGCAGGTTTGCTGGAGACCCGCTTCCCGCAGCTGACTGAGGAACAGCGCAGCTCCGTCCTCGCTCAGACCGCAATCCCATCCGGCTACCCGCTCGATCGCACTGACGGTGAGGGCCAGCACGTTCGCATGAACCTGGCTCGCGCTCTGGCCGCCAACGTTGTTGTCAACGCCGACGGCAGCGTCACTGTCACCAACTAAAACGTCAACTACAAGCGCAGGGCCGCGTCAAGACGGTCCAGGGCCTCACCGAGGATTTCCGGGGAGGTCGCAAAGTTAAGCCGCACATGCCCAGCCCCGCCTTCGCCGAATGCGAAGCCGGGGTTGAGTGCTATTTTGGCGTTTTCAACCAGCCACGCAGCTGGGTCCTCACTGGCAACACCAGGCACGTCACCCAAGTCCAACCACGCCAAAAATGATGCTTGCGGTGGGGTAAAGCGAGCCTGCGGCGCAATAGTGGACAAACGTGTTCGCAGAGTCTCACGGTTGGTGCGCAGGACATCGACAAAATTGTCCAGCCAGGGCACGCCATCGCGGTAGGCGGCGGTGGCCGCGGCGACACCAAGAATAGAAGCGCCTTCGCGAACAATGAAGGGCAGCTCCAGCCAGGTTTTGGCATCTTCGTCGTTAAAGATGATCTGCGCACACTTGAGGCCGGCGGTATTCCAGCCCTTCGAGGTAGCAGTCACCGTGATAGTCACGGCCGCCGCGGTATCCGACACCGACGCGGTTGGAGTGTGAGTGCCATCTAGAACAACTGGGCCGTGAATCTCGTCTGAGATAACGCGCGCACCAAAGCGAGCGGCTAAATCAGTAATCTCACGAAGTTTTTCGGGTGAGTAGGTAAAGCCGAGAGGGTTATTCGGGTTACACAAGATCAGGCAACCGGCACCGTCGGTGAAGGCGCGTTCGAGGGCGCCGAGATCCGGGCCGTCGGCAAGCGTGGGGATGCACACCGTCTCCCGTCCCAGCGCGGGACCTACCTGGAAGAACGGCATGTAGGCGGGAGTGGGGACGACAATTGCGGAATCGGGGCGGGTGAAGCGTTCAACTGCGAGCGTGACTCCGCGGACGACGTCGGCGACTGCAAAGATATTGTCTGGGTTCGGACGCCAACCGTAGCGCGCTGCAGAGAAGTCCGCGGTTGCGGTCGTAAGCGCGGTGATGTCCTGCGAGAGGTATCCGAACTGTTCGCGCTGACACGCCTCGTCGATCGCGGCACTGACGGCAGGGCAGGTTGTGGCATCGGATTCGGCGACCCACAGTGGCAGCACGTCCGGTGAATATGCGGTCCATTTGACCGTCCTGCGGGAGCGGAGTTCATCGAGGGAGGGGAAAGTGACAGCGTTATTTACACTCATAGTTCCCGTGTATACAGAAAAAGCGGGAAGTCCGAAGACTCCCCGCTTTATCCAGTAGCTACGGCCACATCAGAAGCAGCCGCGGCAATGGCCAGCGCTAGGCTAGCCTCAGTGCCTCCTCAGCAGCTGGCAGTGCAGCTTCGCGATCAGCTTTGACCAGCCCCAACCGTGTGCGGCGATCGAGAATATCGTCGACGCTGAGAGCTCCCTCGTGCGTCACATGCCAGGCGAACTCGGCGCGGGTGACATCGAGACCCTCCGCTACCGGGTCGAGCGGTCGGTCGAGCGGACAGGATTCGATGACCTCGAAGGATTCGGCACCGTAGCGGTTAAACAGCGGCATCGGGATACGGCCGGCAGCGGCAGCGGTGCGAGCGCGGTCGAGCTCCTTCGGCTCGGAGCCCAGCACAGGGATGGTGCGGGTGGAGCACAGAGCAAGCGAAACACCGAGCTTTTCCGCAACCTTGTCCACGGTTTGCTCAGCCATAAGACGGTACTCGGTGAGCTTGCCACCAGTAATGGAAATCAGGCCGTTCGGGGCCTCCAACAAGGCGTGCTCGCGGGAGAGGTCAGCGGTGTGTGCCTCGCCGGCGTCGATGAGCGGACGCAGGCCGGCGAAAGCACCGATGACATCGTCACGAGTGAGCGGAACCTCGAGTGCCTGGTTGATGACATCGAGCAGAAAAACGATGTCATCCTCCGGCACTTCCGGCTCGTCCGGAATCGGGCCCGGTGCATCCTCATCGGTCAGGCCAATGTAGACGCGGTTGTGCTCTGCGGGAAGGACAAAACAGAAACGGTTGGTGTGACCAGGAACCGGTACCGTGAGAGAGCCGGTAGGGTTGCCTAGCTTCGCGGCGTCAAGAACCAGGTGCGTGCCGCGAGATGGGCGAATCTTGATGTTCGTCGCTAGGTCTGCGGCCCACACACCAGTGGCATTGACCACAGCGTGAGCCGGCAGCTCGAAGGAATCGCCAGTGAGCTCGTCGATTAGTGTGGCGCTCGTTCCAGAGGCGTTCTCGCAGCGCACCCGGGTCAGAATAGTTGCACCGTAGCTAGCGGCGGTTCGAGCGATAGCGGTGACCAAGCGTGCGTCGTCACGCAGCTGACCGTCGTAGTTGACGTAGCCGAATTTCACGTCGCGCTTACGGACGGTCGGCGAAAGCTGGCTGACTCGGCGGGAACTGACAGTGCGGGACAACGGCAGGGTAGTGGCGGAGGTACCAGCGATAATGCGTAGAAAGTCACCGGCCAAGAAGCCTAAACGCGGCAAAACCCGGGTCAACGGTGCAAATTTGTCCATTACCGGTACAACCTGTGGCAGGTTATGCACCAGGTGCGGAGCGGTGACGTCGAGCAGCGCACCACGTTCAATAGCTGAGCGGCGAGCGATACCGACATTGCCACTGGCAAGGTAGCGCAGTCCGCCGTGGGCGAGCTTCGATGACCAACGAGAGGTGCCGAAAGCGAGGTCCTTCGATTCGACGAGAACGGTTTTCAAACCCCTCGACGCCGCATCTAAAGCGATGCCGACACCAGTGATACCGGCGCCGATGACCAGCAGATCTGGGATGTCGCCCTTAGCGGTTTCTTCGCGTAGACGATTCAAGTCCGCTTGCCGACGAGCCTTGTTCAAAACCGCAGCTGAGCGATCGCGCTGAGGAGCGTGCGTGGCAGTCATAGTCTTTCTTCCTCGACTTTCCCGAAGACGGTGATAGTGATGAAACTATCTGGCGTAAGTGATGAAGTTGTGGAGTGCGTAGTGAGTGTGAACTATTTCGGGCGTACCCCATTGCAAGGCGCTTAGAAATAGACTAAGTTGTTCATTATCAACGACCGGCACGGATATTGATTCAAGAGATCTTTCTTAGTTGCGAATCATTTCCCGGGATTACAAGGAAGGAGACACCTCGATGGCTATGCACCCAGCGTCCAACCGCTCTGAGTCCATGAACCGAGCTTTCGCTGCTATTGCACCATCGCTGCAGATGTGTTGCTGCTGTCTCCAGTCCGTGCCACCCCAGACAGGTCGTAACTAGAAAAGCGCGCTTAGGCATTTAAAACGCCACGCTGTTTGCGGTCGCACGGACGAAATCGCAGCGATTGAGCCGACCATCCCACTATCCGGGCATCTTCGCTTGGGATCCCAGGAAGAAGCGACAGCGACAATGACCGCAGCACTTGAATCTTTTACCCTTGACGATTACGTTTCACTGTTTATTTATGACGGCCCAACGTCGCCGGAAATCTACGCCAGCGAACTGGTCAGTCTAGCTCGCTAGCCGAAGCCGGCGGCAACAGGGTTAAATCATGTTGCCGTCGTAACGCTCTTCCAAGGAGCGCGGACCGGTAGCCAACTTGCCCGGGTTGAGGATGCCAGCAGGGTCGAGTTCGTCCTTAATTGCACGCATAACCTTGGCGAACAACTCGGTGTTCTCCTCGTAGTACTGCGGGCTGTGATCCTGGCCAATGCCATGGTGGTGCGTGATGGTGCCGCCAAAGTTCATCATGGCCTCCGACGCCGCGGTCTTGATGTCCATCCACTGCTGGAGAATCTCGCCCTCGGTCTCGCGGAAGAAGTACGTGAAGTACAGCGAGCAGCCGGATTCGTACATGTGCGAGATGTGGCAGAAGACGTACACCGGGGTGCCGTGCTTCTCGCCAGCGGCTTCCATTGCGGAGGCGATTTCGCGGCGCAGTGTAGCGGCGTTATCCCAGGTGGTGGCGGTCTCCAGGGTGTCGACGCCGACGCGGCGAGTCATCATGACATCGCGCAGGTACGGCGAGGAGAAGCGGTGGTTAACCCAAGCCATGCCCGGGATGGAGCCCATGCGGACGCACTTCTTGGTCAGCAGGCGGGCGGCCAGGCGCTCACGGGTGACGCGGGCGCCGACCGGATCAGTCTGTGCGAAGCCAAAAATCACCATGCACGGAGTGTCGATGCCACGTAGCTTCAGGTACTTTGTGACCTTCTCGGACATGCTGGCAGAGCCAAGCTGAGTGAGGCCGAACAGCGTCTCCTTCTCGTCGGAGATGCGCGCTAGGTGCGGGATATTGCCGCTCTGCTCCAGCTTACGCAGCTCCTCGGCGGCTTCCTCAAAGGAGTTGAAGAAGTAGGTGTCGAAGAGCATCTCCTTTTGTGGACGCTGATTCAGGGCAATCGTCACATGCGTGATGATGCCGAGGGTGCCCTCCGAGCCCAGGAAAAGCTCACGCGGGTTCGGGCCGGATGCTGACGACGGCATGTCGCGGAATTCCATGGTGCCGGCTGGCGTGACGACGCGCATGCCAATCACGTTGCGGTCGATACGACCGTAACCAGAGGATTCCTGGCCTGCCGAGCGGCAGGAAACCCAACCGCCGACAGTGGAATACTCGAAGGACTGCGGGAAGTGACCAGCGGTGAAGCCGGCCTTGGACAGCTCCTTTTCCAGGTCGGGGCCGAAAACGCCGGTCTGGGCGGTGACAGTGCCAGCGACTTTGTCGATGTCGATGATCTTGTTAAAGGCGGTCATGGACACTGCGATGGCCTTACCCATGCCTCCGTCAACAGCCTCCACACCGCCGACGACCGAGGTGCCACCACCGAAGGGGACGACTGCAATCTTGCGCTCAGCGCATACCTTGAACAGGTCCTCGATATGCTTTTCAGTTTTCGGTAGCACTACAGCATCTGGGGCGACATCGAGCTTGGCTGCGCGAAGGCGAACCAGGTCGGGGTAGGAGCGTCCGACCGCGTGCTTGACGCGGGTGTCGTGGTCGGTGGCGACGGCATCCGCGCCGACAACAGCGCCCAGGGCTTCGATATCCTCGGCGCTGAGGCGACTATTGGGGATGGTGACGTCGGCGATGTTGCGCGGCGGGTTGTTTGCGTCCAACGACATACCGATTTCGCGTTGCAGTAGCTTCTCGCTGGCCGTGGTGATTGGCTTGTCGTTGCCGTCAACACCCCAGCCCCACCAGCGCATGCGGTACGGAATCGTGAGCTTGTTAGACATCCTGAGCTTCTCCTTGGGCATCGGTGCTGCGAGTCTGAACTGCGGAATTATATGTAACTTGCGCGGAAGCACATCTTTACATCTTTTATTATAGCGGTATTACGTTACGTTTTCTCAAAAAATGTCAATCAATCTTGGTAAGCTTTAGTTAGATGCATTAACGCACTCCCATAAAGGCCAGTATTGACCGGTCAAAAGCCCACGTAAAAGTAGGTATTTCTTCGATGAACGCTAACGACAAGAATCTCAACTACCCGCTGGGAACAACCGAGATTCGTACCCTTGCTCTGGTCACTAACCCCCACGCGGGTCATGGCGCCTCGCAGATTGCGTCCGCCCGGGCGAGCCGGGTGTTCGCGGATCGCGGCATCGATGTCATCGCTCTCCAAGGTGCTAACCCCGACGACGCCCGCAAGCTCATTCGTGAGGTCATCGCCGACGGCCGAATTGATGCCCTGGCAGTCTGTGGTGGCGACGGCATGATTAACCTCGCACTGCAGGAGCAGGCACAGACCGGCATCCCCCTCGGTATTATCCCGGCCGGTACCGGAAACGACCACGGTCGCGAATACAATCTGCCGCGTGGCAATGCTCGCGATGCCGCTCACGTTATCGCCGATGGCTTCTGGACGACCACTGACCTCGGCCGCATCACCAATGAGGCGGGGGAGCAGCGCTGGTTCGGCACTATCATGTGTGCCGGCTTCGACTCGATTGTCTCCGACCGCGTCAATCAGATGACCTGGCCGCATGGCCGCAACCGCTACAACCTGGCTATCGTCCGCGAGTTCTTGGCTTTCCACTCGCTGCCATTCCGCATCACGCTGGATGACGATCGGGTTCTCGAAGATCCAATCACGCTGGCCGCCTTCGGTAACACCCGTTCTTATGGCGGTGGTATGAAGATTTGCCCGTCCGCAGACCACTCCGACGGACTGATGGACATCACTGTCATCGGCAAGGCCGGACGGATCAAGGCCGCCCTTGCTTTCAAGTCCGTATTCGACGGCACCGTTGAAAAAATCGGTGAGGTCAGCACCTATCGCGCTAAGAAGGCTTACGTGGAATATATCGGCCCACCACGCCAGATGAATGCCTACGCTGACGGCGACCTCATGTTCCCGATGCCAGTCACGGTGGAAATCGTCCCAGGCGCTGGCCGCTACATCGTTCCCCGTCCGTAAAAGAACGCAAGGGGGTTCTCGTCGTCAAGCTTTTCCCGCATGCTTGACGACGTCGCGTTACCCCTTGATTCCGTAGCTCTTCAGGCGCAGACGATCCGCCGCAGAAGCCGAGGCCGTCAGGCGCAGCAGCTCGGCGTAGATACCGTCAGTCTGTGCCAATTCGGCGGGTGCGCCCACCTCGTCGACGTGACCGTCACGCAGCGTAACGATGGTGTCCACATCGGAAATCGTGGACAGGCGGTGGGCGATGATAACCGTGGTGCGCCCCTCCATCAGCTTGTCCAAGCCACGCTGAACTTCGCGTTCTGCCTTGGTGTCCAGCGCCGAAGTGGCCTCGTCCAGGATGAGCAGGGGAGCATCCTTCAAAATTGCGCGCGCAATAGCGATGCGCTGCTTCTGGCCACCCGAGAGCTTCAGCCCGCGCTCACCAATAGTGGTGTCGTAGCCGTCGGCGAAGCTGCGAATGAAGTTGTCGGCATTGGCCTTTTTGGCCGCAGCGATGACTTCCTCATCGGTAGCGTTGGGTTTGCCGTAGGCGATGTTCTCTCGAATCGTGCCGGAGAACAGCGAGGAGTCCTGGAACACGACGGCAGAGCCGGCGCGCAGAGTGGAACCGGAAACCTCGGAGACATCCGACCCCAGAACGCTTAAGCGGCCTGCGGTCGGGGCATAAAAGCCGAGCAGCAGGTTGACGATGGTGGACTTGCCGCCACCCGATTCGCCGACCAAAGCGACTTTTTGGCCTGAATACGCCTGGAAGCTGACGTTGGAGAGCACCGGCTTGTCCTCTTCGTAGGCGAAGTCCACTGCATCGAAGTCGACAATGGGAGCGCCGGCAGCCTCCTGCTCGGCTGCGCGTTCCAGGGAGGAGCGGTAGGCGCTGTCGCTAGCGGCGTTGGCTGAGATGGAACCAACAGATGCGGGGGCGAAGTCGCCGTTATTCGCGGTCGCCGCATTGAGGAGCTCCGGCTGCGTGCGAGCCTCTGGGGTAAGTTCCATGACCTTGAAGTAGTCCCGGGAACCGGCGACTGCGCGCTGGGCAGCGTCGACCAAGAAGCTCATCATGGTCACCGGTTGGCGCGCCATATTAATCAGCTGAATGAGCATGACCATGGTGCCGATGGAGAATTCGCCCGACAGCGTGCGCAGGAAAAGCAGCAGGTAGATACCTGCGAA
Organism: Corynebacterium sp. HMSC074C03; assembly: GCF_001838285.1. Classification (NCBI taxonomy): domain Bacteria; kingdom Bacillati; phylum Actinomycetota; class Actinomycetes; order Mycobacteriales; family Corynebacteriaceae; genus Corynebacterium; species Corynebacterium sp. HMSC074C03. Next base: position 29,843 of record NZ_KV836213.1, read on the forward strand.
GATGACGTTCAAAATGCCGCCGCGCAGGGCATCCATGCGGTGCCACCACGTTGACTGCTCGTGGGTCAGGGAGATGGTGCGGCGGAAACGGGAACCAAAGAAAGCGATTTCGCGCAGCTCCGCGGTGAAGGATCGAACAACCTTGACCTGGCCGATGACCTCGGCAAAACGGCCACCGGCGATATCGATTTGTTCGTTTTTCTTGGCTTCAACCTTTTGCCAGCGTCTCGACGTCAACGCGGTGAGCAGGGTGTAGACCGGGAAAACGATAATCAGCAGCACGGCCAGCGGCCAGTAGTACCAAGCAGTGATGGCCAGCACTGCACCGACGGTCAACAACATCGGGAAGAAGTTGTTGGAAAACGCCTGGAGGAATTGCGTGATATTGGTAATCGAGCGTTCCAGGCGGGCGATAATTGTGCCGGTGACCTGGCTGTCGAAATAGCGCTGCGGCAGAGACAGCAGCTTTGCATAGTAACGGGTCGACAGAATCTCGCGCATGCGCGCAGTCATCACATCGCCCAGGTAACCACCGATGTTATGCACGATGGTTTGCGTCAGATCGGCAATCAGCAGTCCGATGACCAGCCAAATCACGGTGCGAGTGGTGTTGGACATCGCCGCTTGGCTCAAGCCTTCATCGCTGGACACCGCGCCGACGATGGCGTCGGTGGCATCGCGGATGAGGAAGGGGCTAATCAACGACGCGGCGGCGGTGGCCAGCGAACAGATGATGACCCCGATATAGAAAGGCCAGAGCACTCGCGTGGTGGATAGGATTCTGCTGAGCAGACGCACGAAAGACCTCTATCTTGCGGGATGATGACTCCCCGCTATGAAATTACTGCGACAAGAGCCCTATCCTAACAGCGAGCGCACAGCACCAAGCGGCAGCGGCAGCCAGTTGGGACGGTTCTGGGCTTCGTAAAGGCACTCATAGATGGCCTTATCCAGAACAAACGCTTCCAACAGCACCGGGTCGCTGCTGTCGCCATAGCCTTCCAAGAAGGCATCGATATTGCGGCGAGCCCACTGCTCAACACGCTCGGTCGCTGCCTCGGTGTCCTCACGTCCCGTCAGCAGCGGGTAGTGAGCGGCGTAATCGAAGGATCGAATCATGCCGGCGATATCGCGCAGGCGGTGGTCCGGCAGACGGCGCTCCTCCCACGGGCGCGACGGCTCGCCTTCGAAGTCAATCAAGCGCCATGAGCTTGGAGTGCGCAATACCTGCCCCAAGTGCAGATCACCGTGGATTCGCTGGACGACGGCACCACCTTCCGGTACCGCAGCCTCTGCGCGATCGAAGATAGCCTGCGCCTTATCTTTGACCTCCGCAATTTGTGGCACCACACCAGCGACGAAGTTCAGGCGAGCACGCAGGGGAGCCACCAACTCCGCACCGGTCAGGCGATTCTTCACCGCGACAGCGGCGGCGAGGCTGCTGTGCACCGAGGCCACTGCTTCGCCGAGCGCACGGGCTTCGGAGGTAAAGTCGGTGCCCAAATCTTCCAGCGGGGTCTGGGCGTCGCGGATGGCGTCGCGGACTGCGCCGAGAGCCAGCTCCCAGCCATCGACCGAGTTCGGTGCGAATTCCTGCAGCATGGCGGTGGTGTAGGCGTCCTCGCCAATGGTGGTCTCTACCCAGGAGTAGAGCTCAGGGACGAACTTGCAATCCGCCTGGGCTAGTGCGGCCAGCAGCTCCACATCGGCATTAGTGCCGGGGTAGAGGCGACGGAAGAACTTGCACATCACGCGGTCGTCGAAAATGACCGAGGTATTCGACTGTTCTACTCCCATAGGGCGGCCGGATTCCGGTCGGGGCTGCTCAGAGCCCGGCACACGCCGCAGTTCCATGCGGCCGAGCTTGCCTTCGTCGGAAAGCTTCTGGCCGAGTGCCGTGATGGCGTCCGAATCAATCAGAGCGTCGTAGCCGACGACGCCGTCGGCGCGAACCAGTAGGGACTGTTCGTGGCCCTCAGGGACGTCCTGCGCCCAAGCGATGGGCAGCTGATAGGTCGGTGCGGAATGGGCGGTGTGCACCCTCACCAATGCGATATCGACATCGGGACTGTTGGGATTGTCGCGCAGTACGGGGTCAAGCGCGAGGATCTCGACGTGGTCGATGTCAGAGACCTTGTCAGCGAAAAAGCGCATCCTGACCAGTGTGTCTGCCAGCTCTTCGGCAATGAAATCGGCGGTGGGAATAGTCATTTCAGTTCATTCGCCTTTCGGGACTTAAAGATCACTCTCTATTATCGGCGTTTGTGACGGCATCGGCATTGGCATCGGTGGCGGTGCCAGAGTGCTCGCGTGATGACGTCACCGGCGCGTCCGATATCGCCTGTGCAACCGGGATTGTCGGCGCGGACATTGAGACGCTCGATTCGGCGTTTGTCTCCGGCGGAAGCTGGATTTCGAACCAGTAGAAACCGTGGCCAGGAAGCGTGATCTGGTAGGAATCGGTGCCAATCGTGGGGAAGGGAACCGAACCAGTGAGCTCTACCGGGGTGGAACCGGCGAACTCGGACAGATCTAGTGAGACGGCCGCGGGATAGGAGGACAGGTTGTTGACGCACAGCAGTACTTCGTCGCCGAATGTGCGCAAATAAGTCAGAACAGAGGCCGTGTCGCTATTCAGCTCGCGGAAGTCACCGAGGCCAAAAGCCTCATAGCGCTTGCGAACCTGAATCAGTCGACGCACCCAATTCAACAGGGAGTTGGAGTAGCTCGCCTGGTTTTCGACATTGACCGCCTGGTAGCCGTAGGTCGCATCCTGAATGGTCGGCAGATAGAGCCGACCGGGGTCGGCCTTGGAGAACCCGGCGTTGCGGTCGGGCGACCACTGCATCGGTGTGCGCACGCCATCCCGGTCGCCGAGCCAGATGTTGTCGCCCATACCGATTTCATCGCCGTAGTAGAGCACCGGCGAACCCGGTAGGGACAACAACAGGGCGTTGAAAAGCTCGAGTTGGGTGCGGTCATTTTGCAGCAATGGCGCTAGCCGACGGCGAATGCCGATGTTGGCCTTCATCCGCGGATCGTGGGCATACTCGGCGTACATGTAGTCGCGCTCTGCATCAGTGACCATTTCCAACGTCAGCTCATCGTGGTTGCGCAGGAAAATACCCCACTGAGCAGAAGAGGGAATCTCTGGCGTGGACTCCAGGATCTCCGAGATGGGAAAGCGGGACTGCTTGCGCACCGCCATGAAAATGCGTGGCATAAGCGGGAAGTGGAAAGCCATGTGGCATTCGTCGCCACCGACCTCCGGGTCGCCGAAGTATTCCACCACATCGGAGGGCCACTGGTTGGCCTCCGCCAGCAGGACGCGACCCGGGTATTCCTCGTCCATGACCTTGCGGCAGCGCTTCAGAAAAGCGTGGGTCTCGGGCAGGTTCTCGCAGTTAGTACCCTCGCGTTCAAACAGGTAGGGAACAGCGTCGAGGCGGAAGCCATCAATGCCGAGATCCGACCAGAAGCGCAGCACATCGAGCATTGCTTCCTGCACCGCCGGATTGTCATAGTTCAAATCTGGCTGGTGGGAGAAGAAGCGGTGCCAGTAGTACTGACCACGCACTGGGTCGTAGGTCCAGTTGGAATCCTCGGTATCCACGAAAATAATGCGTGCGCCCGAGTAGGTGTCCGGGTCATCGGTCCAGACATAAAAGTCGCCGTAGGGGCCATCGGGGTCAGTGCGCGACTGCTGGAACCACTCATGGCTATCGGAGGTGTGGTTCATCACCAGGTCAGTAATAACGCGGATACCGCGCGCATGGGCCTCGTCGAGAAGCACCTTGAAATCCTCGACCGTGCCAAACTCGTCGAGAACGGCGCGGAAGTCGCGGATATCGTAACCGCCGTCGCGCAGCGGGGAGTCGTAGAAAGGCGGCAGCCAGAGGCAGTCGACACCCAGCCATTGCAGATAATCGAGCTTTTCCGTCAGCCCTTTGAGGTCGCCGGAGCCGTTGTTGTCGGAGTCAAAGAAGGCTCGGACGAGCACCTCATAGAACACCGCGCTGCGGTACCACTCGTAATCTTTCTTGGCGATAGTCATGCATCCCAGCGTAATGACTATGCCGCTAGCCTGCAGAGGGAGTTTTCCTGCGAGATCCCACAAAACCGCGCGAGTCGGCGGTCCTGGGAGACCTCATGAAACACCTTTTAAACAGCCTTGTGTTCCTGAATCAGCGCGGCGAGTTGATACGCATCAGCCAGCGCCAACTCCGTTGCCACCGGTGTGACAGTTCCTGGCACCATGTCGATTCGCACGTTCGCCACGCCCGCTGGTTTCTTCAGCGGAGAAATGGTTAGTGTATGCCCCTGGATGCGCTGCCAGGGGACTATGAACCGCGTATGCCAGAACCGACCCTTGGTCACCAACAGCCCTCGCCGCGTGGCAGTGACCTTCTGGAACTTCCAGTCAATGGGGCTGAGCCACCATGCCGTGCGTGGAGTCTGCCAGGAGCCCAGCAGGTCATCGGCAGAGGACGGTCCCGCAATCTCAGTCATCAGGTAATCGACAATCGCGTCCGTCTCCGGTGCCGGTGCCACTGGCACCAGTGTGTTGTTCGACTGTGTGCTGTCCAGGCCGTACCCCGCCACGGAGACATCCGCACGGGACCATCTCCACGGACGCCACCAGAGCGGTTGCACCACTTTGAAGCCATGAATGCGATCAATGGGAATGGTTTGAGCGCGTGTCGACAACAGCCCGGCGGTAATTGCCAGACGCCTGCTTTCCGACGACACCTTCAGCGTGAAATCCCACGACTGATTTAGTACTCCGAAAAGGCCGAGCGCGAAACTGCCAATCACAATCAGAGTAGTGATGGTTACTCCGCTGAGGATTTCCACGATGAAGTCGGTAAACAGCGCAGAGACAACGGCGAGGAGGATGAGAGCTATGCCGACGAAAAGACCGGGTCCAATGGCCACGGATGCGACCAACCGTCCGACATCGACCGGGCCAAAAATAGTTTTCGCGTCGGACATGCGGGAGGACATGTGGGCACTGGAGTCTTGAGCAGCGGCGGGGCTGTCGCCGTCGTAAAGCGAATGTGCCAGTTCGGTGTCCAGCTTTTCTACCTCGCCCAACACGTCAGCGCGGAACTGTTCGCATTGCGGGGGAGTGAGGTATTTGATCGTGAAGTGCGAATCGGAGCCGCCGGCTGTTTCAATGACAATTTCCGCGAGCCCGAAAATGCGCGCCAACAATGGTTGGTTGATATCCACCGCCTGCACGCGGTCGAGCCGTGCCGCGCGTCGAGAACGCAGTAGCCATCCGGAGCCGTAGCGAACCTCATCGTCGGTGAGTTCGTAGAACGTATACCGCCAGGACAACCACGAGAAAAATGCAATCAGGCCGATAATTATGGCGACCGCACCGGTACCGATAAGCAGACCGAGCCATGCCCAGTCGTAGAGCTGAGTCACGACAGCAACGGCCAATTGCCACTGATTCGCGACTGCGAATGCAGTCACAGCAGCGATTGTGGCGAAGCTTTTGAGCAGCGGGGATAGTGGATGAACTCTATGCCTCATTTAAAGACCCGCCATCCGGTCGTGGGCGCGCTGAGATAGACGGGCGCGCAGGACGAGAGCTTCTTCGCGTGGCAGACCGTGGACGGCGGCATCCGAGCTCGCCGATGCTGTGTTGAGCTTCAGCGTTGCCAGTCCAAACAGGCGAAGCAGCGGTCCTTCATCGATGTCGATGAACTGGATTCGTCCGTAAGGGACAATAGTGACCGAGCGCCACCAGCGTCCGGACGCAACGATGAAGTCGTTATCCCCTTCGAGGTATCGGTGGGCACGAACTCGGCGGCCGATGAGCCAGTAGATATATGCGAAGTAGAGCACGCAGGCGAGGACTCCCAACCACATCCACGGAGTCCACACCACCGCGGCTACGGCAGCTGCAACCGTGATAACTAGCAGGGGAGCAGCGTGCGCGATTCGCTTCACCTTAGCCAGCGCGGGGTCGACCGGCTGCAGCGCAGAGTTTTCGGGGACTAGTAAATCAAGTGGCTCCATGGTTGACAGTTAAACACAATTGGTAAAGCTTGCGCCCAACCAGGTGCTTCGGTAAGAACGGTGGCTATGGACCGCAGGAAACTCATTGCAGTACTCATCACGCTAATTACCATTTTGGTCTGCGTGGAGATTTACCAGTACATGCAGACTCTGCCGAGCTAAATAGCAGCGCTAACCAGTGCGGCCAATGGCAAGCCTTACCCCGCCTCATGCGCCTAATCCCGCTTTATGCGCCAAAGAGCTGGCGCGGAGCCGCCCACGCATCGATGGCAATGCCCTCGACTGCCTGGGCGTCAGCGCCGGCAAAGGTAGTCACCTTGCGGTCATCGTTGTAGCGGGGCATGCGTGAGGTGCCTTCGCGGATGAACTCGACCGCCACTTGGTGGAATGGATGGTTGGGCTCTTTCATACCGAAGAAGCGTGCAATATCGATGCAGTGCGGAGCACCACTGGTGCGGCCAGCAGGTGCGTAGCCCAACCCTTCTCCCGGTTCGAATTGTGCCGCCCACACATCTAACCCAGCTGCCACGGACCGTTCGGCGACTTTAACAGCGTAAGAACGAATCGCGGAGTCAGAAATGACATTTCCCATCGGACGCTCGGCATAAGCGTCGGTCGGAAATTCGCCGCGGCCGCGATGCCCCTTGGCATAGCGCCGAGCCATCCACTCCCGCATGGGCAACTTGTCCATCGCCACAACCGGCGGTTCTGAGAAGAACTCTTCGCTGGTGGCGGTCACCATCGTGGGCAGTGTGGGAGCAAAGCTGTCAAAGCGAGGCCCAATTGCCGGATCCGAAGGCGAGGATGCCGAAACCAATTTCTGGGCCCGAGCGACCCTGCGTTCGTCGGCACGCGAAAAGACCTCGGTGGACGGCGCACGTCCCACACCGATGCCCGCCAACGTGCGGCGGAGGCGCGAGCCGGACAGCAGCGAGAAGGCCGGCGACATGGCGATGGTGCGCTGAATCTGACCGCGCGTGCGTTCGTCGGCCGCGAGGGTGAGCGCCAGCGCCGCACCCGCCGATTGCCCCGAGATAGTGATGTTGTCGATATCGCCGCCGAAGGCAGGCGCGTTCCGACGGGCCCACTGCAGCCCCAGATACAAATCATCAATGGCCCGGTAGGTCTCTGTTTGACTGTCGCGCCAGAATCCCTCCAGTCCCTTGCGGTATCCGAGCGAAACGGTGATGATGCCGGCCTGCGCAAAAGCCGTCGCGTCCGTCCAGGGCTCGGAGGGATGCCCAAACTCGTAGCTACCACCGTGAATCCACAGCAATACGGGGTAGGAAGCGTCCGCGGGCCCAGCCGGTGCGGTGACGGTGAGAACTAACTCGCGCTCGGGCTCACAGCGCCGAGTGCCTGACTGTGGGCCGTCGGCCACTGGTGCCGACGCGGCAAACGGAGCAGCATCTGCGTAATCGATATTGAAAACTTGTATTGCGCCATCGTGAATCCGGCCGGTCAGTTGCCCGCAGGGAGCGGAAATAGTCGTTTCTATCATGGCGGAAAACGCCTCCTCGTCACTGTTGGTCCTGCCAGAAGGGCGGGGAGCCTGTGGTAGTCGCGCTCGCGTTTTCGAGCACGCTACAGTTGAATTCACTATGACCAATGATGCACGAAATCCACTGTTGACACCGTCGGAATTGTTCTGCGAATTGCCAGATTTTGCGGCAATCGATGACAGCCACGTCCGCGAGGCGTTTAGCGAAGCAATGCGCAGCCATGCACGCGAGATTGACGCGATCGCCACGTCGTCGGAGGCACCGACCTTTGTTAACACCATCGAGGCAATGGAGAAGGCGGGCCAAGATCTGGACCGCGTCGCTGCTTATTTCTTCAACGTTGCCGGCACGGACGCCACCGATGTCCGCATGGAAATTGAAGCCGAGATTGCCCCGCAGCTCACAGCACACCTGGATCAGATTCGCATGCGCAGTGACCTGTGGCAGCGCATCAATGCCATTGACAGCGTTGAGGATGCCGCCAACCCGGAAGAAGCGAAGCTGCTGCTGAAGAAGGTCCGCGAGGACTTCCAGCGCGCCGGTGCGGACCTCAGCGACGAGGACAAAACCGAGCTTAGCCGCATTAATTCCCGCCTCTCTGAGCTTTCCACCGCCTTCGGCGAAAACCTGCTGAAGGACACCGTTGCGCGCGCCGTGGAAATCTACGACCGCGAGGAGCTCGCCGGGCTTTCCGACGATGCCATTGCGGCCTTCGCCGCCTACGCGAAAAAGGCAGACACCGATGCGCCGTGGCTGATTCCACTGGACCTACCATCAACTCCTGCACAGCTGGCTGACCTCGATAATCCGGCTACTCGTGCCAAGCTCTACGAAGCCTCACTGGGACGTGCGGGTGCTGCCTCCGGCAAGTTCGACAACTCCGACATTGTGCTGGAAATGGCACGCCTGCGCGCCCGCCGCGCCAAGCTGCTCGGTTACGACACGCATGCGGATTACGTCATTGCCAAGGAGACGGCAACCACCGCAGAGGCTGCTCGAAAGCTCATTGCAGACCTGGCGCCAGCTGCCATTGCCAATGCTGAAGGTGAGTACAAGCGGGTCGCTGATTTGGCTGGCGATGAGACGGTCACGGGCGCTGACTGGCCGTACTGGGAGCGCCGTCGTAAAGCGGAGGAATTCGCAGTCGACACGGAGGAGCTCAAGAACTACTTCGAGCTGCACCGTGTCATCGAAGACGGTGTGTTCTACGCTGCCCGCAAGCTTTACGGCATCGAAGTAGTCAAGCGCGAGGATCTGCAGGGATACGCGCCGGGCACGACTGTGTGGGAGGTCCGCCAGGGCGGAGGGGAGACCATCGGCCTGATTATCACGGACTATTTCTCGCGTCCGACCAAGCGCGGTGGTGCGTGGATGAGCTCGTTTAGGAATCAGTCCCGTCTGCTGGGCCGCCTGCCGGTCGTGGTCAACGTGATGAACATTGCCGAAACCGAGCCGGGAACCCCGGTGCTGCTGACACTCGACGAGGTCACCACTGCTTTCCACGAGTTCGGGCACGCCCTCCACGGTCTGCTTTCCGACGTCACGTACCCGACCTTCTCGGGCACTAACGTCCCGCGCGACTTTGTGGAATTCCCCTCTCAGATCAACGAGAACTGGGCACTTGAGCCATCCATTCTGACCAACTACGCCGTCCACGTTCGTACCGGTGAGCCGATCCCAGCAGAGCTAGTCGAGTCGGTGAAGAAGGCCCGCACCGCTGGTGAGGGATTTGCCACGGTTGAGTACCTCGCAGCGTGCGCCATCGACCTGGCCTGGCACAGCCTCACCGAGGAGGAAGCGGCTCAGGTCACCGATGTCGACGCTTTCGAATCGGAAGCACTCGCCGAACTCGGCCTCGATGTTCCCCACCTGGCCCCGCGTTACCGCTCCCGCTACTTCAACCACATCTTCGCTGGCGGTTACTCGGCGGGCTATTACTCCTACCTGTGGGCAGAGGTGCTCGATGCGGACGGTTTCGGTTGGTTCACCGACAACGGCGGTGCCACAATCAGCGGCGGCAGCCACTTCCGTGAAGAGATCCTCTCCCGTGGTGGCGCCATCGACTTCATGGCTGCGTACCGCGCTTTCCGAGGCCGCGATAAGGACATCCAGCCGCTCCTCGAACGCCGCGGGCTGTCGGGCACTGATGCCTAGCTTCATGCTTTACGACGAGCCCCGCGACCGCCGCCCACTGGTTATTCCGGTCACCGGCAGGGTAGGTTGACACTCATGGCAGAAGCATTCGACAGGGTAGGGCAGTGGCTTATTCAATTGCCACTGCTTGCGCAGGTCAGCGCGCTATGCGTGGTTCTGCTGGTAGTCGGAGGTTTTGTTGCTTTCGTTCTCGTTGGTGCAATCGATGTCGTCAGCGGTCGTCTGTGGCAGTGGTCGGTGCGCCGGCGGGAGCGTTCGCAGGAGCGTCGAGGAGCGGGCAGCGACAGCTAGCCGATGCGGTAGTGGCCTGCGGATAGCTCACTGGGAGGCCCGAAGAATTGAGCTGGGACAAGCCCCCGTTTAAGTATTGGGTCGCTATCGCTGCCCTAAGGTATGTCTTAAAGTATTAGGAAATTTGCCCAACAGGCTAGAGTTGGGTAGTTCGCAAATATTTCGCAGTAGGGAGCTGAGTTAGCATGCATCGGTCGAGGCACTCGAAGGTCCTACTTGCCCTAATCGTTTTGCTTCTTCTCATCCTCATCGCTGGTGCAGTCACCGATTTCCAGTTTTAGCCTCGGTTTTAGTACCGGGCACATAACCTGAAAAATCGGTGAACGGCAACAATGAGGGATTAGGCGCTCACGAACCAATTAACGCTTGAATCCGGGGAAGCGAGGCAGGTCCTCGACAAGCACGGCCTTGCCCTCGGCATCGGTTAGCGGAATGCACCAGTTCGGGTACTGGTCGTGGGTCGTGCCCGGCTGGTTCTGGGTACGACGATCGCCGACCATGTCCACCAGGGCCTCACACTTCAGCGCGGATGGCGTCTGGTCGAGGAAGCGGTGCAGGCCCGTGACCAGTGCGTCAATTGGTGGCAGATTATCGCGGGTAAGGGACTGAACATCCATGTCCGCGGCAGCCGTGTCACCAAAGCAGCCAGCTTCTTTGGCAGCGCCCAAAACCTTTCGAATCCACTCGAAGTCCCGGCGGTCTTCCTCCGCGACGTCGGAAAGCAATAGCCCCAGGCGTTCCCGTAGCTTGATGTGCTCGCCTGCGAGGTAGCCTGCCGTCGGCGGCAAATCGTGCGTGGTGACGGAGGACAGGCACAGGCTGCGGTAGGCGCTCGGTGGTTTCGGCTGGTTGCCCTCGGATTCAAACCACACAATCGAGGTGCCCATGATGCCCCGCGAGGCCAGGTAGTCCTGCACCCACGGCTCGAAGGTGCCCAGGTCTTCGCCTACGACGACGGCCCCAGCGAGCTCGGCCTCAAGTGCGAGAATGCCGACCATGGCCTCGTGGTCGAAGTACAGGTAGGTGCCATTGACGGGGGACTCCATCCGCGGCATGACCCAGAGGCGGAACATACCCAGCACGTGGTCAACACGAATGCCACCTGCGTGGCGCAGGATTGTGCGCAGTATGTCACGCCAGGGGCGGTAGCCGGCCTCGGCGAGCTTGTGCGGGTTCCACGGTGGCTGCGACCAGTCTTGGCCGCGCTGGTTAAAACCGTCTGGCGGTGCGCCAACAGAGATAGCAGGGGCGAGCCAATCAGCGAGGTTCTCGGCATCCGCACCGCCAGGGTGTACGCCGACGGCAAGATCGGCCATGATGCCGATGCGCATACCCGCATCCAGGGCTGCTTCTTGTGCTTGGCCGAGCTGCTGATCGAGAATCCACTGTACCCAGAGGTGGAACTGGAAGATTTCCTCCCGCAGAGATTCGACACTGGCGTGGTTGCCCAACGGTGGAACCAACTCGATATCGTTCTCGGCTACGGCACCAGAATCGGAAGTGGCAGCGCGTGCAGCATCGCGGGCAGCAGCGCGATCCGCGAGCTCGCGCTCGGTGCACCACGACGCGTAGTCGTAAATGCCACGGCCCTCGGCCTCCAGCCAACGGTCAAATTCCGCCTGGCGTGCGCTGGACAGGGGGATCTTGTGAATTGCCCGCAATACCTTGAGCTTTGCAGCGTAGATGGGGTTGCGGTCAATCTCATCAGGGCTGTGATTGAGCTGGTGGAAAGAGTTCGCTAGCGCACGGGCTTCATCGGCCTCGTCCTTGTCCAGGTACCCGAACTCGTCGATAAGCTCTGGGCGCGCGTACAGCGGATTGACATAGCGGCGCGTGGTGGGCAGGTACGGCGAGTCTTCTACCGGAGGCAGTGGCTCTGCGGCGTGCAACGGATTGATGAGGACGAAATCAGAGCCCGCGTGCTCTGCACTGACCTGTGCCAAGTCGCCGAGGGTAGCGAAATCGCCGATACCCCAGCTGCGGCTGGAGCGTACCGAGTACAGCTGTGCCATGACGCCATGCGCAGGATTCTGCACGTACTTGTCGGCAGTGGCGAGACGGTTGGGGGTTACGGCCACATCGCACTCAGCGACGTTGTCGTCGTTGACTGCGCGCAAGCGATGCCAACCAAGTGGCAGATCCTCTGGAATTGCGAAGGCGGCTTCTCCCATCAACACATCGCCGACTTGGCGTGGCGGAACCAAGTGGTGCACCTGAGCGCAGGGCCATTCTGCGCCGTCCTCCAGTTTCACAGTCACGCTGACATTGCTGCCGTGCGGTACGTGAACCAGAACTCGGTGGAAGATGCCCTGGCGGGTAACTACCACGGGCGGGAGAAGGCGAGACCACTGCGTATCTGCCCACTCGCGACGGGCGTCGTTGATTTCGGCATCGCTGGGATCTGGGCCCAGATCGATGTCGAGAGCAGCGAGAGTTTTTAGCACTGTCTCACGAGAGACGTGCACGAGTTGGCCCTCGGTGGAGTAGTAGGAAACCCCAACTCCGACATCTTTAGCGAGGTCGGCGAGTGGAGAGGAAAGGGGAGGATTGGAAGCTGCCTGTGTCACCCTTTCCATCATGCCAGTTTAGAAAAACTTTGCCAGTAGTAAGGTAAATCACTTCGTTATCGAAATATTTACTGAAATCACAACGGCGCAGGGTTTGATGTTCTAAGTTGATTCCTAACGAAACCAACGACGGACAGAACTACCGAAAGTAGGGGTTTGTAACTCGATGCGTGAATATACTACCGAGGCGAAATACGTCATCGGCGAGGACGAAACGATTATTACCTCGCTGCAGGAGCTGGTGCAGAAGCGCCCGAAGCTGGTGCTTTTCACCCGCCCCAAGAACTTTGAGTGGGTAAATGTCACTGCTCAGGAGTTCTATGACGAGGCAAAGGGCGTCGCTAAGGGGCTAATTGCCAACGGTGTTCAGCCGGGCGACCGCGTAGCGCTGCTCAGTGAGACTCGCTACGAGTGGAACCTGATCAATACCGCTATCTGGATGGCAGGCGCTGCTGTTGTCCCGATTTACGGCTCTTCTTCGTCTGGCCAGATTCGTTGGATTATTGAAAACTCCGGTGCTGTTTTCGCATTTACCGAGTCGCGTGAGCACACCGACCGCATGAAGCCTCTGCTGGTCGAAAAGGGCACCGAGAACCCGGAGGGCGAGTCCCAGCTGCGTCGTGTACTGGAGATTAACGCTTCCGCTACTGACACCATTAGCTACGAAGGCCGTGACATTGACGGCGACGAGGTCGAGCGCCGCATCAAGGACACCAAGGCCGACGACCTGGCAACCGTGATCTATACCTCCGGTACCACTGGTCGTCCGAAGGGCTGCGTGCTCCTGCACAGCAACTGGCTGGCGGAGGCCCGCGCCATCCTCACCAACGAGATTGGCCTGATTGCCCGGCCGGGTAACCGCATTCTGACCTTCCTGCCGTTGGCGCACGTGTTGGCTCACGCAGTGTCCCTGGCTTCGATGATTTCCGGTGCTACCCAGTCTCACTGGGCTGATACCAAGACCGTCACCCTGGAGTTCCAGCGTTCCCGTCCGCACATGATTCTCGGTGTGCCGCGCGTGTTCGAGAAGGTTCGTGACTCCGCCTACGCCTCCGCTAAGGAGAAGGGCGCATTCGGTCTGGCCATGTTCGAGCGTGCTGAGGCCACCGCCATCGAGTACTCCAAGGCTCTGGATACTCCGGCAGGTCCGTCGCGTGTCTTGAAGCTGCGTCGCCAGCTCTACGATCGCCTGCTGTTCTCGAAAATTCGCGCAGCTATGGGTGAGGCCGTGCAGTACACCATTTCCGGTGGTTCGGCTCTGTCCTCTGACCTCGGGCACTTCTTCCGTGGTCTCGGTGTGCCTGTCTACGAAGGCTACGGTCTGACTGAGTCCACGGCTGCCGTCACCGTGAACAACCCGAGCGAGCAAATCATTGGTACCGTTGGTCGTCCGGTCGGTGGTTGCTCGGCCGCTATCGCTGATGATGGCGAAGTTCTGCTCCGTGGTCCGGTTGTGTTCGACCGCTACTGGAAGAACGAAGAGGCTACCAAGGAAGCCTTCATCGACGGCGAATGGTTTAAGACTGGTGACCTCGGTGAGCTGACCGAAGAAGGCCACCTGAAGATCACCGGCCGCAAGAAGGACCTCATTGTCACCGCTGGTGGTAAGAATGTCGCGCCGGGCCCGATGGAAGACCGCATGCGTGCGCACCCGCTGGTGTCCCAGGCAGTCGTCATCGGCGATGGTCGTCCGTTCGTCTCCGTGTTGGTCACTCTCGATGAGGAGGCACTGGAGAAGTGGAAGATTGAGCACTCCGTCCCCGAGCACACCTCGATCCGTGAACTCGCTGCCTCCAGCGCAGTTTTGCGCGCCGAGATTCAGGACGCCGTCAACTCCGCTAACGAGCTGGTTTCTCACGCAGAGGCCATTAAGAAGTTCCATATTCTGGACAGTGACTTCACCGAGGAAAGCGGCGAGCTGACCCCGACCATGAAGGTCAAGCGCAACATTGTCATGGACAACTACTCGCGTGACATTGAGGCTCTCTACCAGCGTTAATTCACGGTCTACCCGCTGCCGATAGAAAACGGCAGCGTGTTGTTACCGCGCTAGCGCCCCTCACCCCATTAAGGTGAGGGGCGCTAGAAATTTTTAAGGAGTTTTCAGTTTTCGAAAGTCGGCATTCGTCAATGTTCGTCGATATTCGAAAGCGGAAGACTGCAATGATGTCACCGGCGCCGAAGATGTCGTGGGAGGGCGGGCAATGATTAACCACTTCGATGCTCGGCTACGCCTGCGCGAAGTGACCCAAGAGCTCTACGACATTGGTGACGAAGTTGCCGAACACATCGAGCACCTTGCTCAGGCGGTTGCTGATGTAGATCGTGAGCTGGTGGACGAATGCGTCCTCGAGCTCGCTGACATCGTCGACGAGGCCGTTGAGGACTGCCGCCCTCTGATTGGTGAGCTTGATGGTCTACGCCAAGCGTTTACCTCCGGCATTCGCTCGGGGCGCATCGGTACTCTTTCCTCCGCTTCGACACCGCGGCGACACCCACATCCGGCACCGAAGTCGCCGGATGTGCAGTCACTGTCGCTCATTCCGGCTCCTTTGAAGCATCCGGTTGCAGTCCCTACGGTCACGCAGGCAATGATTGCTCGCTCCGATGCCGTGGCTTCTTACCTGGAGGAACTCGCCGACTGGGTTTCCGCCGAAAACATCCGAGGCGTGGAAAAGCTCGGTAGTGTGGTGCTTCCGCAGCTTTACGCACAGTCTGGCCGCCGTGCACTGTCCGCTGCCGCCGCTTGGTGTGTTGCTGTTCCCGAGACTCATCCGGCAGTTGCCAATGCGCTGCGCGGCCGTAGGCCTCCGGAGTTCCTGATGGAACGTGCCCGCATCGATGAAATTGTCCGCCGCGTGAAGCAACGTCGAGCCAAGGAGCATGCGTGAGCGAAGCCTCCGCACACACCGATTCCTTCGGTGTCTACTTACACGTCCCATTCTGTGCCACCCGTTGTGGCTACTGTGATTTCAACACGTACACGCCAGGTCAGCTGGGCAGTGGCGCAACGCAGGGAGACTACCTCGATGCCATCGTGGCTGAGCTCGAGATGGCCGTCGTAAAGCACCCCGAACTAGCGCGTGGTGCCGATACCGTATTCGTCGGCGGGGGTACGCCGTCGATGTTGGGGGCGAGTGGTCTTCGTCGCCTGCTCGACGGTGTGCGCAACAGCTTTGGGCTTGCCGACGACGCCGAGGTCACCACCGAGTCGAATCCCGAGTCGACCTCCCCGGAGTTTTTCGAAGGCTTGGCCGAGGCAGGGTTTACCCGGGTGAGTCTGGGCATGCAGTCGGCTGTGCCGCATGTGCTGGCCACTCTGGATCGTACGCACACGCCGGGGCGTCCCGCGGCGGCAGTGGCGGAGGCACGCGCTGCCGGTTTTGAGCACATCAACCTCGACGTTATTTATGGCACGCCAGGGGAGTCGATGTCGGACCTCGATACGACGCTGGAGGCGGTACTGGCCACCGATGTCGACCATGTTTCGGCGTACTCGCTGATCGTCGAACCGGGTACTGCGATGGCGCGTAAGGTTCGTCGCGGTGAGCTGCCGATGCCTGACGACGACGATCTCGCCGACCGCTACGAGCGCATCGATGCCGCACTGAGTCAAGCCGGTTTCTCCTGGTACGAGGTGTCCAACTGGGCGAAACCGGGCGGCCAATGTCGTCACAATATGCTCTACTGGCGCGATGGAAATTGGTGGGGTGCGGGCCCCGGTGCCCATTCGCATCTGGATGGCACGAGGTTTTACAACGTCAAGCATCCGGCTCGCTACGCGGCGACCATTTCCGGCGGAGAGTTGCCGATTAAGGATTCAGAAAGGCTTACGGCCGAGGATCGGCACACTGAGAAGATTATGCTGGGCCTCCGCTTGGCCGAGGGTATCGATGCCAATCTGCTCGGTGAGGATGAGCTGGGCAAGGCACGTCGGCAAGCGGAAGCGGGCATGGTGGAGTTTGTTTCCGTCGATTGTGGCCAGCGGATTCAGCTGACCAATCGCGGTCGTTTGCTGGCCGACGCAATAATTGTTGACATCCTTAGTTAAACTATCCGCATGTCATCTCAGACGGATAAGCGCAGGCAGGAAGTTCTTCGGGCAATTGTCTCGGATTACGTAGCTTCCCAGGAGCCAGTCGGCTCGAAGGCTCTGGTGGAGCGCCACAATCTGGGTGTGTCCTCGGCGACCATTAGAAATGACATGGCGGTGCTGGAGGCCGAGGGGTATATCCAGCAGGAACATGCATCGTCCGGACGTATCCCGACTGAGAAGGGCTACCGCCTTTTTGTGGACAATCTTTCGCAGATTAAGCCGCTGTCCCGGGCTGAGCGCCGAGCTATCCTCGAGTTCCTCGAAGGCGGCGTCGATCTGGAGGACGTGCTGCGCCGCAGTGTGCAGCTGCTGGCCCAGCTAACTCGTCAGGTCGCAGTGGTGCAGGTGCCGACGCTGGAGGTCTCCCGCGTCCGGCACTGCGAGGTCGTACAGCTCACCGACGCGCGATTGTTGCTGGTAGTCATCACTGACACCGGGCGCGTGGAACAGCGCAATGTTGAGCTGCCAGCACCGATGGATCCCGATCTCGTGCCGCTCTTGCGTGAGCATTTCAACCGCGCAATGTCGGGGCACACGCTTGCCGACGCGTCGATTGCGATCTCCGATCTTGCGGCTAACGCCCCGCGTGATTTGCGGGATGTGCTTATTCGCTGCTCGACGGTGCTGGTGGAGTCGCTGATTGAAAAGCCGAATGACAGACTCATCCTGGCCGGAGCGTCGAATTTGACCCGTGGTAATATGGCCGGTCGCTTACCTTCTACGTTGCCCATGGTTCTTGAAGCTCTCGAAGAACAGGTGGTCGTACTGAAACTGCTGTCGGCCGCGCAGGATTTGCACCACGTTCGCGTTTCCATCGGTGAGGAAAACGAGGACGAGGAGCTGCGCGCTACCTCAGTTGTTTCAACTGGCTATGGCACCGGCACCGAAATTTTGGGTGGCATGGGCGTAGTTGGCCCCACATTTATGGATTATCCGGGAACAATTTCCTCGGTTGCTGCTGTTGCACAGTACGTTGGCCGGGTATTGAAAGGAAGTAGCTAAAGTTGGCACGCGACTATTACGGCATCCTCGGAGTGGAGAAGGACGCTACGGACGCTGAGATTAAGAAGGCGTACCGAAAGCTGGCGCTCAAGTACCACCCAGACCGTAATCCGGGTGATGAAGAAGCTGCGGAGAAGTTCCGTGAGGCCTCTGAGGCGAACGAGGTCCTGCTGGATCCTGAAAAGCGCCGGATTGTGGATATGGGAGGAGATCCTCTCAATCCGCAGGCCGGTATGCCAGGCGGTGGCTTCGGCGGTTTCGGCGGCGGCGGAGTCGGCGATATCTTCGAAGCATTTTTCGGCGGTGCCGGCGGGACCCGCCAGCGCCGCTCGCGTGTGCAGCCAGGTGCAGATGCGCTGCTGCGTATTTCGCTGGGCCTCGATGAGGCATTCACCGGTGTCCGCAAGCCCATCACGGTGGACACCGCGGTGCTGTGTGAGCAGTGCGAGGGAACTGGCTCGAAGTCCAAGTCCAAGCCGAAGATGTGTACCAGCTGTGATGGTACTGGCGAGATTCAGCAGGTCCAGCGTTCCTTCCTGGGCAATGTGATGACCTCGCGGCCGTGCCCGACTTGTGAGGGCACCGGCGAAATTATCCCCGATCCGTGTAACAACTGCGGTGGCGACGGCCGCGTGCGCGCTCGCCGTGATCTGACGGTAAACGTTCCGGCAGGTATCTCTGATGGCATGCGTATTCGCATGGCAGGTCAGGGCGAGGTCGGTCCGGGCGGTGGCCCGGCGGGTGACCTCTACGTGGAAGTTGCCATGGACCCGCACCCGGTATTCGAGCGTGAGGGCGATGACCTGCACTTTAACGTCCAGGTGCCCATGGCTGATGCCGCACTTGGTACCGAGTTTGAGGTCGACGACCTACTCGGCGAGCCAATGACCATCAAGGTTGATTCGGGCACCCAGCCGGCAGAGCAGATTCGCCTGTCGGGCAAGGGTATGCCACATCTGCGCGGCGAGGGCAACGGCGACGTGGTCGCACACGTCGATGTCACGGTGCCGACGAAGCTGGACCGCAAGTCCCGCGAGCTGCTGGAGAAGCTACGCGAGCACCGCGATGATGATGCCAAGGTGTCAGACTCGAGTGAGCGCAACGGTTTCTTCTCCCGTTTCCGCCGCCGTTAAAACAGCCACCCAAAGCCCCCTCCAGTGAGTGTGAAACACGCATGAGTTTGCCCGTATTCCTCGGTGAGTTCACCGAGCTGCCGCGCCCGGAAGAAATCATTCGAATCCTCGGGTCGGAGGCAAAACACATCAGCGTTCGCAGGCTGAAGGAGGGCTCGGAGATCCTTCTTGCCAATGGTGCGGACAAGGTGGTGCGAGCACAGCTCATGCACGTAGACCCTCGTGAGGTTCACGTTCGTGTGGTTGCCGCTGAGGAACGTCCACGTCCGCGCCCGCACGTCACTGTGGTGCAGGCGCTGCCGAAGTCGGATCGTGCTGAGCTTGCGGTCGATTTGATGACCGAGGCCGGGGTCGATGAGATTATCCCCTGGGCGGCCGTGAATTGTGTGGCCCGATGGCAGGGTACCGCGAAGGTCACTAAGGCCCGCGCCAAGTGGCAGTCGGCTGCGCGCGAGGCAGCCAAGCAGGCTCGTCGTGCATGGATTCCGCCGGTCGCTGACCTGCATAGCTCCGCTGATATTGAGCAACTCATCCGGGAAACCACGTCAGCAGGTGGTGTGGCAGCAGTTTTGCACGAGGAGGAAACAGCTCCGTTCGTGGACTTCGCCGCGCAGGCAGCAAACGCTGACAAGGTTCTTTTCATCGTCGGCCCAGAAGGGGGAGTCAGCCCTGGGGAACTCGAGGCCTTCCGCGCCGCAGGTGCTAGCTCGGTAGTACTCGGCCCGACAGTTCTCCGCAGCGCCCTCGCGGGAGCTGCTGCTCTTTGCGCACTGGGCCCGTTGACAAAGCGCTGGGGCGGCGCACCCACGCCTGGTCAGTAGGATAGACGCATAATGACAAAGTATTCAGTAACTGCTCGTACCACTGCCGTCGTCGAGCTCGATGACAATCTCGCGCCGATTGTGGTCGGTCATGCGGATCAGAACCTACGTCTGCTGGAATCTCTGCTGGCAGCGGATATTCATGTCCGCGGCGGAGTTGTGACAATCAAGGGTGCTCCGGCGGATGTTTCGTTGGCTGTCCGCGCGTTCAAGGAGCTAGAGGCAATGGCCCGTCGTGGGCACGAGCTCTCCCCGGAGTCGGTGCGGCACGCGGTGGGCATTGTGGATCGCGGGGAGAAGTCCGCCAGCGAGGTGCTCGGTGGCGGCATCGTGACACATCGTGGCAAGACCGTGCGTCCCAAGACCGAGGGACAAAAGAACTACGTCGATGCCATCGACCGCTATAACGTTGTTTTCGGTATCGGCCCCGCCGGTACGGGCAAGACCTTCTTGGCCATGGCCAAGGCGGTTGCTGCACTGAAGAATAAGCAGGTAGAACGCATTATTCTGACTCGCCCCGCAGTGGAGGCGGGTGAGAACCTGGGCTTCCTGCCGGGTACTCTGCACGAGAAGATTGACCCCTACCTGCGCCCATTGCACGATGCGATGCGCGAAATGCTTGAGCCAGAGCTGATTCCAAAGCTGATGGAAACTGGGGTAGTGGAGGTCGCACCGCTGGCGTACATGCGCGGTCGTACCTTGAACAATGCGTTCATCATTCTCGACGAAGCACAGAACACTACTCCGGCGCAGATGAAAATGTTCCTCACCCGCCTGGGCTTCGGTTCGAAGATGGTCATCACCGGTGACGCCAGCCAGGTCGACCTGCCTCGAGGGCAGAAGTCCGGTCTAGCTGTCGCCCGTGAGGTGCTGCGCAGTGTGCCGGGAATCGCTTTTCCGGCGCTGGCGGCTGCGGATGTGGTGCGCAACCCGCTGGTAACCGCAATTGTCGAGGCCTACGATGACTACGATGCCTATAACGAAGGTATTGAACAGGGCGCCGAGTCCCCACAAAAGCGACAGTCCGCCACAAAGCGATAAAGGACGCTGAAATTACATGAGCATTGAAGTTTTCAACGAGTCCGGTCAGGGCGTCAATGAAGAGTCGCTTATCGACGTTGCCCGTTATGCGCTGGGCCGCCTGGACGTGCATCCGGCAGCTGAGCTGAGCATTCACATTGTCGACTTGAAGACGATCGAAGACCTCCATGTGCGCTGGCTGGATCTGCCGGGGCCGACTGATGTGATGAGCTTCCCGATGGATGAGCTCACTCCTGGCTCTGGCCGACCAGATGCAGCTAGCCCAGGGCCTGCGATGCTGGGCGACATTGTGTTGTGCCCGGAGTTTGCCGCGGGGCAGGCGGAGCGTGCAGGCCATCCGCTGAGCCACGAGTTGGTACTGCTCACCGTGCACGGCGTACTGCACCTGTTGGGTTATGACCATGTCACGGCGGAGGAAGAGCGCCAGATGTTCTCCCTGCAGAATGGCCTGTTGGCGGATTGGTACGACGACATCGATCGTCGTGGCGTGAGCTTTTCCGAAAAACCAATTAACCCCAATGCGTTCCCGGAGCGTTCTAACGAGCGATGATCACTTTGATAATTGTCGCCGTTGTGGCGATGATCTGCGCTGGCGGACTTAACACAGTCGAAACTGCGGTCGCAGGCATTTCCCGTGCGCGCGTGGCAGAGCTGCAGCGTGACGAGGTCGCAGGTGCTAATGCGCTTCTCAAGGTCGTAGAAAATCGCGCTCGGCACGTCAATGTGCTGGTGATTTTGCGTACGCTGTGCGAGTCAATCGGTGCAGTGACGCTTGCGGCAGTTTGTCTTAAGCTTTTCGAGCCGGAGCGCTGGGCCATTGTGGCTGCAGTGGTGTTGTTGGCTCTGTTCACCTTCCTGGTCCTCGGGGTGTTTTCCCGCACGATGGGTCGGAAGAATCCGTACTCGATTTCCCTCGCCACCGCGGTCGTTCTGAGTTTTATGGCCAAGGTGTTGGGGCCACTGGAAAAGTTGCTGATTTGGTTCGGCAACATCATCACCCCTGGTGGTGGCTTCCGCGATGGCCCGTTCGCCACTGAAGTCGAGTTGCGCGAGATGGTCGATATCGCCCAGGAGCGCGGCATTGTGGAGCACGATGAGCGCCGCATGATTCAGTCTGTGTTCGATCTCGCGGAAACGTCGGCACGCGTTGTTATGGTTCCGCGCCCAGAGATGGTGTGGATTGAGGCGGATAAGCACTGTGGTCAGGCAGTGGCCCTATGCGTGAAGTCGGGTCACTCGCGACTGCCGGTGATTGGCGAGAGCGTTGAGGACATCGTCGGCGTCATTTACTTGAAGGACATTGTCCAGCAGACGTACTCGCGTACTGATGGCGGTCGCGGTGTTCGCGTCTCCGAGGTCATGCGTGACTGCGTTTTTGTGCCCGATTCCAAGCCACTGGATGACCTGCTCGATGAAATGCAGCGCACCCGCAATCACATCGCCATTCTCATCGACGAATATGGATCGGTCGCCGGTCTTATCTCTATTGAGGACATCCTCGAGGAGATTGTCGGTGAGATTGCTGACGAATACGACGAGGCCGAGCAGGCCCCCATCGAACCACTGGGGGATGCCTCCTACCGCGTGCAGGCGCGCCTCAGCTTGGGCGAGCTCATAGAGCTTTACGACGAAGCCCACGGGCGCCAACTCGTCTTCGATGACGAGGTCACCGAAGAGGTGGATACGGTCTCCGGTCTGTTGGCATATGAGCTTGGACGTGTGCCACTGCCCGGTTCGTACGTAGAATATGCAGGACTGAAGTTTACCGCCGAGGGCTCGCGTGACCGTCGTGGTCGTATGCGGGTACGCACTGTGGTGGTGGAGCCGACTGCGGAGTTTTACTCCGAGGAAGAAGATACTGATGGGCAATCTTGATGACATGCTGGCCAATGCTGGACTTGGCGGAGATGCTGATGATTACAGTGCGCCGGAGGGCTTTCGCTCTGGGTTCGTCTCTATCGTGGGGCGTCCGAATACCGGTAAGTCGACGCTGACCAATTCCCTGGTGGGCGAGAAGATCGCTATTACCGCTAACCAGCCGGAAACCACGCGTCATCCAGTCCGAGGTGTAGTCCACCGCGAGAACTGTCAGATTGTTGTCGTGGATACGCCAGGTCTGCACAAGCCACGCACGCTGCTCGGTGAGCGCCTGAATGACATGGTTCAGGAGACCTACTCCGATGTGGACTTGGTCGCGATGGTCGTGCCTGCCGACGAGAAAATTGGCCCCGGTGACCGCTGGATTTACGAGAACGTCTCCAAAGGTTGCAAGAACATCATGGGCATTGTGTCCAAGGTGGATAAGGTCTCGCGCGACACGATTATCGAGCGCCTGATTGAGCTGCAGGAGTTGCTCGGTCCGGATGCTGAGCTGGTGCCACTGTCGTCGAAGTCCGGCGAGAACATCAACACGCTGATTGATGTCATGGCTTCCCAGTTGCCGGAGGGACCGCGACTGTACCCAAAGGGTCACATCACCGATGAGGATCTGCACACTCGGATGGCAGAGCTCATCCGCGAGGCGGCCCTCGGCGGTCTGCGCGATGAGTTGCCGCACTCTGTGGCAGTCCAGATTGATGAGGTGCTACCAAGCCAGGACCGCGAAGGCGTCCTGGACGTCCACGCCGTTATCTATGTCGAGCGTTCGGGGCAGAAGTCCATTCTCATGGGGCGCGACGGTCGACGCATGGGCACCACCATTCACAAGGCTCGTAAGGAACTCATCGCGTTGCTTGGCCAGAATGTTTACCTTGACTTGCGCGTGAAAGTGTTGAAGGACTGGCAGTCGGACCCGAAGCAGCTGGGCAAGTTGGGATTCTAAAAAATTGGTCGAGCCGTATCGCGACCGTGCGCTGGTCGTACGCCGCTACGACCTCGGCGAAGCCGACCGCATCATCGTCCTTTTCACCCGCGACCACGGCCTAGTCCGCGGTGTCGCCAAAGGCGTGCGGCGCGCGAAGAGCCGCTTCGGCTCCCGCCTGTCACCATTCGTCGACGTGGATGTCAACATCTACCCACGCCGAGGACTGTCCACTATCGCCGGCGCAGATACCGTGCGCACGTGGGCAGCACCGCTTGTCGACGACTATGCGCGCTACACCTGTGCGTGTGCAGTCCTGGACGTCGCCGAACGCATTGTCGGCGAGGAGCAAGTGCCGGCTCCCGAATTGTGGGATCTCACCACCCAATCGCTCGACGACGTTGCGGCCGGTCACCATCGCCCCGATTTGTTGCTGACCTCCTACATCCTGCGGGCAATGGCACAGGCCGGTTGGCAGCCAAGCCTCTTTGAGTGCGCAGGCTGCGGCAAAGCCGGGCCTCATCATGCGTTTTCTCCCGCACTGGGTGGAGCAGTGTGCACTAACTGCAGGCCACCGGGCGCAGATACTCCGCCGACCGAGGTTCTGCATCTGATGTGGCAGCTTGCTCATGAGCAATGGGCGGGCATCGATACGTCGTCAAGCGAGTTTGAGGGGCGGATGGCGACGGCGCGTACCCTAACGGCGAAGTACCTGCAGTACTACCTGGGCCGCCGGGTGCCGGCGCTGGAACATGTGGATGCTTTTTGGCAGTAAGCAGTAGCGGTGGGGCACAATAGGAAGCGTGTTGAATCCTCCTGTACCGCAGCAATTCGTGCCCAATCACATCGCGCTCGTGATGGACGGCAATGGTAGATGGGCCGAACAGCGTGGGCTCAAACGCACCGAGGGGCACAAGCGTGGTGAGGCCGTGCTGATGGAGTGCGTCGATGCTTGTTTGGAGATGGGCGTCAAGCACCTGTCGGCTTACGCATTTTCCACTGAGAATTGGCGCCGTTCGGTCGATGAGGTCCGATTCCTTATGGGCTTTAATCGCGATGTGCTGCGCCGACGTCGTGATGAGTTGGATTCGAAGAACGTTCGCGTGCGTTGGGCAGGGCGTCGCCCGCGACTGTGGCGCTCGGTTATTAAGGAACTTGAGATTGCCGAGGAGCAGACGAAGGACAATGACGCGCTAACTCTGTATATGTGCGTCAACTACGGTGGTCGCGCTGAAATTGTTGATGCTGCTAGAGAGATTGCTCGTCAGGCAGCAGCGGGGGAGCTCAGCGAATATGACTTGACCGAGAAGTCTTTCGCACAGTTCCTGGATGAGCCGACTATGCCGGATGTTGATCTGTTCCTGCGTCCATCGGGCGAGCAGCGCACGTCCAACTTCTTAATCTGGCAGTCCGCCTATGCGGAGATGGTCTATCAGGACAAGCTTTTCCCGGATTTCGGTCGGGATGACATGCGCGCCGCAGTGGTGGAGTACGCCAAGCGCGACCGTAGGTTCGGCAAGGCCTAGAGCCGATATTTTTTAGGGGGGTGTCCCTATGTTTTTGTCAAGTGCCAG
>NZ_KV836214.1:0-105978 GCF_001838285.1 Corynebacterium sp. HMSC074C03
GGCACTTGACAAAAACATAGGGACACCCCCCCTTCGTCATCCACGTCCGCACCGCACCCGCCCGCACCGTTGGGGTCAGCGTCATCCTTATCGCCTTGGTTACGCTTCGCCCCTTTTTGCCGAAGTATTCGCCGCAACCAACGTCCTGGGTTATCAAAAGCGTTTGAATCTTGATTCGAATTCCTGTTGCCCCCTTCCGATGAATCATTCGTCTTTCGGTCTTTTCCTGGCTCAATCCACACCACCCGTTCCGTTTCGACAGGCTCCCCTTCACACTCATCCGGCCGCAACGTCCACCAGGATTTGTCATTCGACCGATTGTCATCAATCTTTCGATGCGTACCGGGGTCAACAAATGTCAGATTTGAAATGTCCGTTCCCCCGCCCCTCGCCCAGGATTCAATATGATGCATATCGCACATAGCCGGAGGCGTAGCTTTGCCCGGTGCGGAAGATCCGCCCTCCTCGCCGCACAGCGCAAGGTACTGGGCCATCGTCCCTAGTCTCTGCGATCGGCCAAGAAACAGACTCTGCCCCTTGTCTCCCAAAACCTGCAAGAACGAATTTCCGGCCGCAACCTTCTCTATCGCCTCAGCGATTGACATTCGCACACCACCATCGCTGATTGCTTTCCCCGCCCCCGGCAGCTTCCAACCATCCGTGCCTTGCAGCTTTACGCCCGCTATTTTCGCGATATCCGAAATATGGGCGACAGTGACAACCGACGTGGTGCCCCGCACCGGCTTTAAGGTCGCACCTATCCCAAAACCGGCATCGACCGCAGCCTCAAGTGCATCATGAAACCGCTGCTCTGGAGCGCGCTCATCCTTAGCGCCTTCCTCCAAGAGTCCACCCGGCCGCCCGTAGTCAGCCTGCAACCTCTTCAGCATCGCCGCGAAGTGCGGCGTAATCAGCCCCGTCAACCGACTCATACCGTCGGCTCGTTGTGGCCCGACCTTCACTCCCCGCAGCCGCTGTCTGTCCTCATCCGTATATGGGTCATCCAATCCCAACATCGCCCGCAGTCGATGTGACAGCGCACCCAAGTCGTCGACACGCACCTGTGTCACAACCTCACTGGCATGCTCATCCAAGGCCTGCGCCACCCGCGCATGTTCTGACTTCGGGAGATCTTTGACAGCTTTATCAATCTTTTGAACCGCATCCGCCCCTACGACCCCTTCGGATACCTTGTCCCGCAGAGCAGGCATTCTTTCATCATCGCTTTTCGACGAAAAAGGCTCCGCTTCCTTCCGGAGCCGCCCTAAACAACTAATTCGCTGACGAGCCTCCGCACGGGAAATATGAGACTCTTCCGCCAGCCAGGCAACTTTCCGGTGATTCGATGAAGGTATCTCCGGCGCAAGCGCCGCCAAGTACTCCGCGTCAACTATGGCTAGGCGCTTCCGAGCCCTCTCAATCAATGCATAGGCATCTCGCATATGAACTGGTGATAAATCACCGAAGCTCTCCACAACTAACCGCGACAGAGCTTCGAATTGAGTTATCAAGTCTAATATCTGCGACACCGACAGTGCTTGATTCAGCCCCCTTGACGGCTCCTGACCTTGCGGTTGATTAGGTCGCATCATTCCCCTCCCCTCGAATCCCCTAGAAATCGCTTTCGCTTTTACTTCCCTAACTATCCCCTACTGCATACAAATATCGCACACCCATTCGGGTACGTCAATACTCTTTTTCGTATTTCTTTTCCCTTTCAGCTCCACACCATTCAAGCCAACTAGGCCCCTTCCCGAGCCCACTCAACACAAAAGCCGCCCTTCCAAACCTCAACGGTTCGAAAGGGCGGCTTCAATAACCATCTATAATCGGCAAACCCATCGGCCCGACCAACGCAAAGTTGCCAGAGCACCAATTACCGGCACGCCAGGAGCTTAGTTCAGCTTCTCCAGCTCGGCCATCGTGCGCTCGTTAATCTCCTCAACGGATCCCTCAGCGGCAATCTTGATGATCTTTTCCGAGTAGTAATCCAGCAAAGGAGCGGTCTCATTGGTGTACACATGCATGCGATTGCGGATGACCTCTTCAGTGTCGTCTGCGCGACCACGGGCCAGCATGCGCTCGACTACGACATCCTCAGAAACGTCGAACTGTACGACCGCATCCAGCTCGGTACCGAGATTGGACAGCAGACGCTTCAGCTCTTCTGCCTGACCAACGGTGCGCGGGAAGCCATCCAACAAGAACCCCTTGGCGGCGTCGTCCTCGTTCAGACGGGACTCGACCATACGCACAGTCACGTCGTCCGGAACAAGGTTGCCGGCGTCGATGTAGGACTTCGCCTCAATGCCGAGCGGAGTGCCTTCACCGATGTTTGCGCGAAACAGGTCACCGGTGGAGATGTGTGGGACACCGAGCTTCTCCGAGAGGATAGCTGCCTGAGTGCCCTTACCTGCACCGGGAGGACCTACAAGTACGAGTCGCATTACTTCAAGAACCCTTCGTAGTTACGTTGCATCATTTGGCTTTCAACCTGCTTGACCGTCGTCAGCGCAACACTGACCAGAATCAGCAGGGCTGTACCTCCAAACATACCGCCTGTACCGGCGTTCGCGTCGCCAAGCCCCATATCAAGAGCGACATTCGGCAGAACGGCAATCAGCGCCAGGTACAGCGAGCCGACAGTCAGCAGGCGAATCAGGACGTAGGACAGGTATTCAGCAGTCGGACGCCCCGGACGGAAGCCCGGAATGAATCCGCCGTACTTCTTCATGTTCTCCGCCTGCTCGTGCGGGTCGTACTGCACGGAGGTGTAGAAGAAGGAGAAGAAGATGATCATCAGGAAGAACAGCAGAATGTACTGCCAACTGGACGGCGCCAGCAGGTACTGAATGACATTGCGCTGCCACCAGTTGTCCATGTTCGGATTCGACTGACCGGACTGAACGATCTGGGTAATCAGAACCGGCACGTAAATCAGCGAGGACGCGAAGATGACCGGGATAACACCGGCCTGGTTCACCTTCAGCGGCAGGTAGGTGGAAGATCCGCCGTACTGGCGACGACCAACCATGCGCTTTGCGTACTGCACCGGAATACGGCGCTGTCCCTGCTCAATGAAAATAACGCCGATGATGAGAATCAGCACCGCAACGATCACGGTGGCGAACACGACACCGGTAGTGGAGCGCAGAATGTTCGCGCCCTGTGCCGGCATACCAGCGGCGATACCGGAGAAAATCAGCAGCGACATACCGTTGCCGACACCTCGGTCCGTGATGAGCTCACCCATCCACATGACCAGCACGGCACCGGAGGTCATCACAACGACCATCACCACGAGGTCAAAGACACCCGCATCCTTGACCAGCAGCGACTGCGAGCCACCCAGCAGGGCGCCACGGTCTGCCATGGCCACAATGCCCGCAGACTGCAGCAACGCCAACGCTACTGTGAGGTAGCGGGTGTACTGGGTCATCTTCGTCTGACCCGACTGCCCTTCCTTCTTCAACTGCTCGAAGTGTGGAATCACCACCGTGAGCAGCTGGACGATAATCGAGGCCGTAATGTACGGCATAATGCCGATGCCGAAAATCGCCATCTGCAGCAGAGCGCCACCTGAGAACAGGTTGATCAGCGAGTAAACGCTGGACTGATCTTTCGAAATCTGCTCGAGCTGCGCGTTGACCAACTGGTAGTCGATACCAGGGGTTGGAATCTGCGAGCCGATTCGGTACAGAATGATCATCGTCAGAGTGAAGAAGATCTTCTTACGCAAATCGGGATCGCGCAACGCCGCAATGAGACCGGAAGCCACGTGCATCCTCCCGAGGTCAAGAAATCCGCTTCTCCCACGCTTTTCCCGAAAGACTTACCCGCTTGTCCGCCAGCAGTCTTCCGTTTTAGTTAAGCAACGCGGATGACGTATTCCTCAAACCTTTAATTGACAGTATTTGACGTAGTGAGTCTACCAGCGTTTCTCCATATCGTCGCAATACGCCTCTATATCACCGTTAGTACAGCGCCCCGCCAATCACCTCTTTTCGCTTGACGACGATTCCAGCGCTCATCCCCTCTGAGCCCACCCCCCTTCATGTGCTCCACCCAACCTTCTCAAACAAAACTTGAACAGTGTTAAAGTTTTGCTCTGTGAGTACCTACAGCCTTCGCATGCGCTCCAGCGCCGATGGTTGCCATATCTCTGGCGCTGAGCGTCTTGCACCGGCCACCGAACTACCTCAGCTGGCTTCTGCTATGACTAGCCGTGCACTTCACCACGACAAGGGTCGTCCCGACACAATTCACATCACTGTGGACAAGATCGAAGAGTCGACCATCAGCACCGTGCCGGCGTTAGTCCCCTTTCTAGAGTCGAACTCCAGCCCTGGGGACGCCCGCAAGCTCATTACTCAACGCCTACACGCTGCAGGTATAGAGGCCGCCGATATCGCCGTCGAGATGGCCTATTCACTCACGGGTCTTCGCGGCGCCGCTCTTATCGATGCCTCCTCCGGTGAGCGGCTCGACCCAAACCCAGCCCGCGGTGTACGGGTTTCCACTTTTGATGCCATCTCACACCCCAGCAAGGACTGTGCCAAGGACCATTTTCACGAGGCGCTCATCCTCGCATCCAAGGTTCACAGCGCCCCGGGCATCGTCGCAGAAATCTGCCTCTCCGACGATCCCTTTTACACGCGTGGCTATCTCGCACTGGACGGAATCTTTCACCGTATCCCCAATATCAAGGACCACGGCAGCACTCTTGGTACTCGCATTTTTATCGTTGAACCCGGCACCGATATCCCCGAGTTGATCGATTACCTGGAGAACACGCCGGTCTATATCGAGCTCCCAGCTGACGCCTGCTCCTCGACGGACACCACCGGCCTCAGCAGCGACCTCTCAGCAATCGCCGCCCAAAGGAACACGGCCTGGGCCGGTGCAGGACTAGCCCGCACACTGCGCACTTTCGAAACTGCACAACTACCGCACAGCCGAATTGACGGAGCCGACTATCTATTGTTTTCTTCTTCGGACTACCTCGGCCTGTCCACGCACCCTGAACTCGTCTCAGCTGCCATCGAGGCAATTGGGCATTTCGGCACCGGGTCCGGCGGCTCTCGCCTGACCACCGGCACGAGCATCCACAGCGCACTTGAAAGTGAACTCGCGCAGTTCTTCGGTTTCGACGATGCCGTTCTCTTTGCGACTGGCTACCAGGCGAACCACTCAACCATCGCAGCCATCGCCACCGCCGACGTTGAAATCTTCTCCGACGCCGCCAACCATGCTTCCATCATTGACGGATGCCGCAATGCCCGGGCTAAAGTCACGGTCTTTCCGCACGCTGACTATCAGACGCTCGACCGTCTCCTCGCAACATCCAGCGCCCGCCACAAACTTGTCATCTCCGACTCCGTGTTCTCTATGTCAGGCGAGGTCATCGACGGCCCGGCACTCGAGCGCACCTGTCGCCGTCGCAACGCATGGCTGATGCTTGACGACGCCCACGGCGTCGGCGTTATCGGAGAACAAGGTCGTGGCACTGCAGCGCACCTGGGCATTCGCCCGGACATTGTGGTCGGCACCGCGAGCAAGGCTCTCGGTGTCGAAGGAGGATACGTTCTCTGCTCGGCACCAGTTGGCGAACTACTACGCAATCAAGCCCGTAGCTTCGTGTACTCAACGTCCATGAACGCTGGTTCTGTCGCAGCTATCCGCGCAGCGTTGAAGCAGTTGGAGGTTGGGGACGTCGTCAAGCGATTGCAACGTAATATTGCGCGCGTCCGCTCCCTGGTTGGCGCGCAGTCAGACCCCGCATCTGCAATCATCCCGCTGCCCGTCGGGGACGAGACCGTAGCGATGGACACCTCAGCACAGTTAGCGGAGCTAGGCGTGTTCATACCTGCAATTCGCTTTCCGACGGTCCCCCGTGGTGAGGCAATGTTGCGATTGACCATTACCGCGCTCCATACGGACGCTGACATCGACCAACTGGAGCGGGCTCTGCGCAATACCGGCCTGCTGTAAGCCAGCGGTTCGCGCTGCTCTCTCCCCTTGCCCTCTTAATACAACGAGAGCTCCTAACCACGCGGGTTAAGAGCTCTCTTGTTAAAGCTTGAATGCTTTAGGCCTCAGTGACAGAGCCGCCTGCAGCCTCGATCTTGGACTTTGCGGAGCCCGAGAACTTGGTTGCGGTGACGTTGACAGAGACATTGATGTCGCCGTCGCCGAGGACCTTCACCGGCTGGTTAGCGCGGACAGCGCCCTTTGCAACCAGGTCGGCGATGGTAACGTCGCCACCGTCCGGGAACAGACGCTCCAGATCCGAAACGTTGACCACCTGGAAGGTGACCTTCGCCGGGTTCTTGAAGCCCTTCAACTTCGGCAGACGCATGTGAAGTGGCATCTGGCCACCCTCGAATGCTGCCGAAACCTGCTTGCGGGCCTTGGTGCCCTTGGTGCCGCGACCAGCGGTCTTACCCTTGGAAGCCTCACCACGGCCGACGCGAGTCTTCTTCTTCTTAGCTCCCGGAGCCGGGGCCAAGTCGTGGAGCTTAATTGGTTCGCTCATGGTTTACCTACTCCCCCGCTACTTCTTCAACCTCGACCAGGTGACGCACAACGTTCACGAGACCGCGCACAGCCGGAGTATCCGGGCGAACGGCGGAATCGTTGATGCGCTTCAGGCCGAGGGTGCGCAGCGAATCCTTCTGGTTCTGCTTGGTACCAGCGGTACCACGGACCTGGGTAATCTTCAGTGCCATGGAAATCACGCTCCCTGACCTGCGCGTGCGCGCAGCATACGTGCTGGGGTGACCTCTTCGAGGGACTTGCCACGACGTGCGGCGACCTCTTCAGGGCGAACCAGCTGCTTGAGAGCATCAACGGTTGCGTGAACAACGTTGATGGAGTTGTTGGTACCCAGCGACTTGGACAGAACATCCTGAACACCGGCGCACTCGAGAACCGGGCGGACAGCGCCGCCGGCAATCAGACCGGTACCCGGAGCAGCCGGGCGCAGCAGCACGATGCCAGCAGCGGTCTCACCCTGAACCGGGTGGGTGATGGTGCCAGCAATCATCGGGACGCGGAAGAAGTTCTTACGAGCCTCTTCAGCACCCTTCTGGATAGCTGCCGGTACTTCCTTGGCCTTGCCGTAGCCGACGCCGACCATGCCCTCGCCGTCACCGACGATGACCAGAGCGGTGAAGCTGAAGCGACGACCACCCTTGACGACCTTGGAAACTCGGTTGATAGTTACTACGCGCTCGATGTACTGCGAACGCTCGTCCTGCTGGCGACGGTCGTTACCGCGGCCACCACGACGGTTGTTGTTCTTGTTGTCAGCGGAGTTACGTCCGCCTTCGCGCTTATCGCGTTCCGACATCACGCATTCCTTCCGTTGGACTTGTAAGTGCGCATTAGAACTTCAGACCACCTTCACGGGCAGCCTCGGCCAGAGCAGCAACACGGCCGTGGTACTGGTAGCCACCGCGGTCGAAAACGACCTTCTCGATGCCAGCATCCTTAGCGCGAGCAGCAATCAACTCGCCGACCTTGGCGCTCTTGGCCTTCTTGTCGCCCTCGAAGCCACGGAGATCTGCGTCCAGAGTGGAAGCAGCTGCCAGGGTACGACCGATAGAATCGTCGATAACCTGAGCGGTGATGTGGCGGGAAGAGCGGTGCACGACGAGGCGCGGTGCCTCGGAGGTGCCGCGGACGTTCTTGCGCAAGCGTGCGTGACGGCGGGCGCGGGCGACACGACGACGAGTCGAGATGTCCTTGCCTACCGGGAGGCGCTTTTCGTTGGTGTTGCTCATTACTTACCCGTCTTTCCGATCTTGCGACGGATCTGCTCGCCATCGTAACGAATGCCCTTGCCCTTGTAAGGATCATCCTTACGCAGACGACGGATGTTAGCTGCGAGCTGTCCGACCTGCTGCTTATCAATACCTGTGATCGACAGCTTGGTGGTGCCGTCGACATCGAAGGTGATACCTTCCGGTGCTTCGATCAGGACTGGGTGCGAGTAGCCCAGGGAGAACTCGAGGTCCTTGCCCTTCTTGGCGACACGGTAACCGACACCGAAGATTTCCATCTTGATGGTGTAGCCCTCGGTCACACCGACAACCATATTGTTAATCAGCGAACGGGACAGGCCGTGCAGGGAGCGGCTCTTGCGGTGGTCATCCGGGCGGTTGACCACAATCTCATTGTCCTTCAGCTCAACGGTAATTGGAGCCGGGATAGAGACAGACAGCTCGCCCTTCGGGCCCTTGACGGAAACGTCCTGGCCGTTGACCTGGGCAGTAACGTTTGCCGGGACAACGACAGGGTTCTTACCAATACGAGACATTGTGTAGTTCCCCCTTTACCAGACGTAAGCGAGGACTTCCCCGCCAACCTTCTTCTCGTAAGCCTGACGGTCAGTCAGCAGGCCCTGAGACGTGGAGATGATAGCCACGCCCAGGCCACCGAGGACCTTCGGCAGGTTAGTGGACTTTGCGTAAACACGCAGACCCGGCTTGGAGACGCGACGCACGCCAGCGATCGAACGCTCGCGGGACGGGCCGTACTTCAGGTTCAGGGTCAGGGTCTTGCCGACCTTGGCATCCTCGACTGCGTAGTCCGCAATGTACCCCTCAGACTTGAGGATCTCGGCGATGTTAGCCTTCAGCTTGGACGACGGCATCGAGACAGAGTCGTGGTACGCGTTGTTAGCGTTGCGCACGCGCGACAGCATGTCGGCGATTGGGTCAGTCATGGTCATGGTTAGTGACCGCTTCCTTTCTCGCTGCGGTTCCTTCCCACCTCGTGGCTAACTCCAATGACCGCGCAAACAGCAACTGTCACACGGCAAAAGCTTATGATGGAGCGATTACCAATATCGTGATTCCGGCGATTTAAGGGCTACTGTTCGCCAACTCGGTTCAATAGCCGAGTCAGCTCGCCACCCAGGTGACGCCAGAGACGATGCGAGGCGAGGGGCCTACAGCAAAGTTCTTACATTTTTACTGCCGCACCTCTTATAGAGGGCAGACCTGGTGATACTAACAAATACCGACCGAAATGCAAAAACGCCGCAGACGGACGTTAGTCCGCTCGCGGCGTGAGGCCCCACCAATTAGCAGTGGAACTCAATTCCTAGCCGACGTGACGCCGGCTGCAGAAAACTAGTAGAGCTGGTCGGCGATGATGTTACCCATAGCCTTTTCGCCAGCCACCGTCGGGTGATTGGTCATCGGGCCCATCACCGGATCTGCGAAACCAGCGACGAAGCGCTCATCCGGGTTTGGGTTGCAGGTACCGTGGCCGAGGGTTGCCTCGTAGACGTCAATGAAGCCGGCACCTACGTGCTGAGATGCGGAGCGAATGCTGTCACGGAATGCACCCTGAACCTCGCTGGCACCCGGTGCCGGGATCGGGAAGGTCTGGTTCGGGGTGTTCACCAGGCACAGCTGGTCATCAGTGGCGTACTCAGGGTACGAAGCCAGGACGACCTGAGCGCCCGGAGCAACCTGGTGAACGCGGTCAGTGAACTGACGCAGCGTCTGCTTAAACAGCGACGGAGCCTTGGGGTCCGGCTTTGCGACAAGCTCGCCTGCCACGTCAACCCACTGGACCCAGTCCATGCCGCCGTACATCAGGACAACCTTCTCAGTGCCCTCTCCGATGTCGCCGTACTGGATGGAAGCTTCCAGGTATGCGAGGAGCTGACCCGGGAAGCCACCAAGACCGTTACAGGACCAGTCACCCAGGGACTTGTTCAGCTTCGACGCTGCAATCTTCGGCCAGTTTTCCATGTCGGTAGCGCAGTTAGCGACCAGTGCGTTCTGTCCCGGCGCCAGGCCACGCGGGCCACCCTTACCGGCATTAGCGGTGAAGGAGTCACCGAAGGTGACAATCTGCTTGACGCCCTTCGGGCCGGTGTCGCCGATACCCGGAATCGGAATGTTCGGCATTTCCGGCAGTGCCGGCTGTGCGTTGGCAGCACCGGCGCCCAAGCTCAGACCCAGAGCCGCAACAGTTGCAATAGCAGCCGAGCGGACGGCCACGGAGAAGTTCTTCATGTAGTTAATCCCTTTGCGTTTTAACTTAAGGACCGCTCTGTGTAGAACCACTGGCTCAACCACACAGAAGCTGAAGTCACTTAAATCTTGCCCAAATTGATAACGACCACAATGCATTTTGGCGGCCGTCACTATGACGAATGGCAGTTTACAACGAAATCATCACGAACGCCTAACTTTCATCTAAGAAAGCTTGTGACTTTACTAATTTTCAACCCCCAAAAAGGGTCAACTTTCACACCGGCAACACTGGTAACTTTTACGCAGGCCCCGCACAGTGACCTCACTCCCCCACGAACATAAGCAGTTAACAGAGCAGCAAAAAGCCCCGGACGCCAAGCGGCATCCGGGGCTTCAGATAGAAGCTACCGAAGAGGCAAAACTACTTCTTAAACGGGAAGCCCAGCTCGCGCAGCAGCGCGCGGCCTTCTTCATTGTTGGTAGCGGTGGTCACGACGGTGATGTCCATACCGCGCGGGCGGTCGATCTTGTCAACGTCGATCTCGTAGAACATGGTCTGCTCAGACAGGCCGAAGGTGTAGTTACCGTGACCATCGAACTGCTGATCAGACAGACCGCGGAAGTCGCGGATTCGCGGCAGAGCCACGGTCAGCAGACGATCCAGGAACTCCCACATACGGTCGCCACGCAGGGTGACGCGAGCGCCGATGGCGTCGCCTTCACGAAGCTTGAAGTTAGCAATCGACTTGCGAGCACGACGGGTCTCCGGCTTCTGGCCGGTAATCAGAGTCAGGTCGTTGATAGCACCGTTGATCTGCTTCTTGTCCTGAGCAGCAGCGCCGACGCCCATGTTGACGACGACCTTGGTAACGCCCGGAATCTGCATGACGTTCTCGTAGGAGAACTCTTCCTGCATCTTGCCGCGAATCTCATCGCGGTAACGGGCCTTCAGACGAGGGGTGTAATTTTCGCTCATGCTTAGATGTCCTTCCCGGTACGGCGGGAGATGCGAACCTTCTTGCCGTCCTCATCGAAGCGGTAACCAACGCGAGTCGGGGTACCATCTTCGTCGACCAGCATGACGTTCGACACGTGAATCGGAGCTTCCTGAGTGACAATGCCACCCGAGGATGCACCGCGCTCCGCAGCGGAGTTTGCAACGTGCTTCTTGATACGGTTAACGCCCTCGACCAGGACCTTGTCGCGCTTCGGGTAGGCCTCGATGACCTTGCCCTGAGCACCCTTGTCCGGACCGGAGATAACCAGCACGGTATCGCCCTTACGGATCTTCACTTAAATCACCTCCGGTGCGAGCGAGACAATCTTCATGAACTTCTTGTCACGCAGCTCACGCGCGACAGGGCCGAAAATACGGGTGCCCTTTGGCTCACCGTCGGCCTTGATGATGACAGCTGCATTCTCGTCGAACGAGATGTAGGAGCCGTCCGGACGACGGGTCTCCTTCTTCGCACGG
This sequence comes from Corynebacterium sp. HMSC074C03, assembly GCF_001838285.1. Classification (NCBI taxonomy): domain Bacteria; kingdom Bacillati; phylum Actinomycetota; class Actinomycetes; order Mycobacteriales; family Corynebacteriaceae; genus Corynebacterium; species Corynebacterium sp. HMSC074C03. The sequence goes on from NZ_KV836214.1 coordinate 11,470, forward strand.
ACGATGACTGCCTTAACAATTTCGCCTGCCTTGACGTTGCCGCCCGGAGCAGCTTCCTTGACAGTTGCGACAATGGTGTCGCCAATGCCAGCGAAGCGTCGGGTCGAGCCGCCGAGAACGCGGATGCACTGGATTTCACGTGCACCAGTGTTGTCGGCAACGCGCAGACGGGATTCCTGCTGAATCACTGCGTTTCTCCTGACCTGGTTGCATTGTGCGTCAGATTTCCGTCCTAAACGCACGCGGTCTTTATGTCTTGCGTTTACGCTTTACGACGAAAGCACCTGCTAGAGGCAACTTCCATATCGCTTTGACCCCGTGCTAACTACGGCCATAGACCGTTGAGAGCAGCACGCAGCCACTTCGCGCAACCTGTGTATTATGGCACGTTCGTGCGGGACAACAAAATCTCTTAGTTTCATGCCCCCAACATGGTTTATACCCTCCGCAGCAACCCTATACCGCGGCAACCCTACACTGAAACAGTGACAAATCCACATTCCGAGAACGCTCAGACACAGCCAGCACAGACGCTTCCGGTATCGCTACTTGCCGGGTTAGCCTTATTATCCGCCGCCGCCCCGTTCGGCGCAGATACATACCTGGCCTCCTTCGTGGAGATAGCCAAGGAGTTCTCCGCGACCGAGTCAATGGTTCAGCTCACGCTGACAACCTTCATGATTGGCATGGCTGCAGGGCAGCTCGTCATTGGCGCTCTCTCCGATAGTTTGGGCCGTAGGAAGTTGCTTCTCATTGCGACTATGGTGTTCTTGGGCTCGTCAATCCTCTGTGCAATAGCACCGAATATTGGCACGCTTATTGCAATGCGCCTGTTCCAGGGGTTAGCTGGTGGCTCCACAGTGGTTCTGGCTCGTGCTGTAGTCCCAGACCTCTTGACGGGCAAGGCATCAGCGAGAGCTTTCTCCACGCTGATGGGCATTTCCTCCATCGCCCCGGCAATCGCTCCCCTTGTGGGTGGCTTTCTGGGCCCCACATTCGGCTGGCGCAGCGTGTTCTGGTTTCTCGCAGCCATCAACGTCGCGATGGTCGCGATTGTGGTTCTGATGGTTCCGGAAACTCTGCCACCAGAGCGACGCTCCACAGGCTCTCTGCGCAATCTCCTGCCTAATATCGGCAGGCTGCTACAGCGGCCCGTATTTGTCGGCTACTTGTTAGCTTTCGCTGGTGGCTTCTCGGTGATGTTCTCCTATATCGCTGCGTCACCCTTTATCTTCCAGGAGCTACTGGGGCTCACCCCTACTCAGTTCTCTCTCGTGTTCGCTTCCAATGCAGCGATGTTGACATTTGTGTCAATCCTCAACGGCAAGATGATCAACCGGCTTCATCCCCGTAAGGGCATTTTAGTTGCCCTTACGGTCATGCTCGTGACGTCGATAGGCCTGATTGTTAATGCCATCGTCGGGATTACCTTCTTCACTACTTGGCTGTTGCTGTTCATTACGGTACCGATGATGCCGCTGATCTTCGCCAATGCCACGGCACTCGGAATTGAGGAGGTTCGAGATATCGGAATTGGCTCAGGTTCCGGTCTCATGGGCTTCACACAGTTCCTCGCGGCCGCCACGGTTTCCCCGTTGGTGGGGCTTGGTTCCAATCTGCCCTTATCAATGGCTATATCAATGTTGACCTGCGCGCTGATTGCGCTAATCGCGGTATTGACATTGACGCGCGACGGCCTCCGCAAACACCCACATAAGCTGGCATAAAACTACATACGAGAGGACTGCCCTCGTTTCACTTCGCTGGTTGAGAATGTGCCCGAATCGGCATTAAATCGATGGTGAGGCCTCGTACCACCCGTAGGCGTGAGGCTGACATGGGAGAAAGGTCCTGCCATGACCACGTACGCGCATCCTCATGAACCGCATAAGTCTTCTGAGACGTCGAAGCTCAACTGGCTTCGCGCCGGAGTCCTCGGAGCCAACGACGGCATCGTCTCCACTGCTCTAATCTTGCTCAGCGTGATTGCAGCAGGTTCTTCTCGCGAAGCCATTCTGACTGCTGGTGCCGCCGCCGTTATCGCTGGTGCTATCTCGATGGCTCTGGGGGAATACGTCTCGGTTTCAACTCAGCGCGATACTGAGCGAGCACTGATTGCCAAAGAAAAGGCCGAGCTCAAGGACTTTCCAGATGAAGAGCATAAGGAGCTCGTGGGGATTCTCTCTGGCTACGGCATCCCACAGCATATCGCCGAAGATGCTGCCCACGGCATCGCACAAAATGATCCGCTGGCAGCTCACCTAAAGCTGGAATTGGGCATTGACGGCGAGGAACTTACCAACCCCTGGGCGGCTGCTGGTTCTTCGGCACTGTCGTTCCTACTCGGCGCCATCCTGCCGATGATTGCGGCTCTGGTGTTCACCGGCTCCACCTCCGGCGCGATTGCGGTCACCGTTGTCACCATCGTGACGTTGGCCTTGACCGGCTACATCAGCGCCAAGCTCAGCTCCACGCACTCCGGCAAGGCTGCGCTACGTCTGGTCATCGGTGGCGCGCTCGGTTTGATTGTGTCCTACTTCGTCGGCCTGCTCTTCGGGCAGGCCGTCGGATAGCCCTTGAGATAGGTCGTCGGATAGGCTCCGGCAAAGCTCAAAAGCTAATCAACATAGCTGGTCTTCGTCTGGTTCAACCAGGCGTAGACCGCGCCAATTCCCAGGCCACCGCCTACGAAGTTGCCCAACCACACTGCCACCCAGTTGCCTGTAATGTGCAGGCCATCGAAGCCGGCAGGACGCGGATCGGCGAAAAAGGCCAAGGAAAACAGCGAGAAGTTCGCAATCACATGCTCAAGCCCGAGCCCAACGAACACCGCAATAATCGGCAGAATCACAGCGAACTTCGAAATGATTTCTTTGGCTTGTAGCGCGCCTAAAACAGCCATATTGACCACGAAGTTCGCGCCCATCGCCTCTACGAAAGCACCGAAGAACGGCTTGGCTAGCTTCCCCTCGGTCAAGGTGGAAATCAGATGTGTGTCATCAATCCCACCGAGTTTGGCGCTCTGGCTTAGCACCAGCGCCACAATCGCGGCACCGATGAAGTTGTAGAACGTGGCGACGGCCACCATCCGAAGAGCCACTCCCCACGGCATGCGACCGCGGGTGGCGGACCAGGACACAAACATCATGCTGCCGGTAGCCAGCTCCGCGCCGAGCACCACAATGGCGAACAGCCCAAGCCCGAACAGGCACGCAAAAACCAGTCCCCCGGTCCCCGGCGCGACGCCCTCTGCTACTTGGCCAGCGACCGCTGCAAAGGCCGTCCCGAGCGTCAGGTACATGCCCGCCAGGACCGCTCGCACGGCAAAACGTCCGTAGTCCTGCGTCAGCAGTTCCTGTTTCTTGTCGCCAGCCGTATCCAGCGTTTCGTATAGCGTCACCGCCGAAGCCTTTCCCTGCGTGCCGTTAATTGCAGTTATTCGCATAAAAGAATAACGACAGGCCGGCACAGAATCGCAACTGCTTTACGACGATCACAGCGCTTTACCCCCACTTAGGCACTGTAACCAGGAACGGCAATCCACCGCCGAAGAGCAGCAGATTTACTTCTTTTCTGCTGTGGTAGCTGGCTCTGGCTTCGGCTCATCCTTAACCTTTGGATCAACCGTTAGCAATGGTGCCCCAAACGAAATTGGTTGGCCATCGCGGAAGCCTTCAGCTGGCAGCACAGGGCCGGTCTTCTTCGAGTTGGAAATAACGACCGGCGTAGTTACCGGGTATCCAGCGGCCTTGATTGCCTCGATATCAAACTCGGCCAATGTATCTCCCTGCTGAACTTCGTCGCCCTTATTGACCAACGAAGTGAAGTGCTCACCCTTCAAGTTCACGGTGTCAAAACCGATGTGCATGAGGATGTCCACCTTGTTACCTTCAGCATCGAAGCCGCGCATGGCGTAGGCGTGCTTTGTTGGGAAGGTCACCATGACCTTTCCTGAAATAGGAGCCACCAGCTTTCCGACGGTCGGCTCCACAGCCACTCCCTGACCGAGCTTGCCGCCGGCAAACATCGGGTCGGACACAGTTGGTAGCGCAACTGCCGTCCCCTCCAGCGGGGAGGCCACTGGGAATGCGTTCTCCGCAGCGTCGGAAACAAACTCGACCGTGCTGGTCGGAGTTGCAGTACCTACCTCGTCGGGATCGACCGAACCATTCTTGGAGACCAGGAACCGTCCGTAGAGGAACGCACAGGTAAACGAAATGGCAAGTGAGACCAGCGCACAGAGGAAGAACTGCATAATGTCCGTTGGGCGCATCGAAACAAAGCCAACGAAACCAGCTGCGCCAAGTGCGGTCGCCTTTACGTCAAGGATTGCAATCATTGTTGAGGCAATGGCCGAGGCACCCATGCCGATGTAAAACGGCCAGCGCAAACGTAGGTTCACACCGAAGATGGCTGGCTCGGTAATTCCGAATAGTGCCGACATACCGGACGCACCAGCCAGGCCCTTGAGCTTCTCGCTCTTGGCCAGGAAGTACACTGCCAGCGCGGCACCACCTTGGGCAATATTGGCCATCGATGCCGTCGCGAAAATGAATGAGCCTCCCTGGTCCCACAGCATGTACTCGATTGGTGGGAAGGACTGGTGCAGACCGGTAATGACAATTGGCGAGTAAACCAAGCCGAACAAGAAGCCGCCCACAGGGCCCGCGAATTCGTACAGATTTGCCAGGCCGATACCCAGCCATTCACCTGCAGTGCGCAGTACTGGGCCAATGGCGGCAAAGGTGATGAAACCAGTGATGAGCAACGTCAACAGTGGTGTCAGCATGAAGTCGACAGTGCCCTTGAGACGCTTATGGAAGAACTTCTCAATCGTTGCCAAAATCCATGAAATAACCAGAATCGGCAAGATGGATCCCTGGTAACCAGCCTGCGCGACGTTGAGACCGAAAATGTCCCAATACGGCATTTCTCCGGCCTGAATTGCCTCCGCCACCTGGTACCCATTGACCAGGTCGGGCATCACCATCGCCATTGCAATACCGGCGCCCAGGAATTCATTGCCGCCGAAGCGCTTGGTCGCGGTAAAGCCAACCAGCACCGGCAGGAACGCAAATGGCGCCGAGGCCAATAGGTTAATAAGGCCCGCCACATCCTCCATTGCCGGGAACATCTGAATAACTGACTGCTCGCCAAAGAGTCCCTCGGCAGTCAGCACATTGTTCAGGGCCATCAGTAAACCGCCGCCGACCAGGATTGGAATCAGCGGCACGAAGATATCGGCCAGTACCTTGATGAAGCGAGAGAACCAATTTCCCGAGTTAGCAGCGATATCCTTCAACTTGTCCGTTGAGACCGCGATGTCCTTCGAGGACATCTTGCTGATCTCATCGAAGACGATATTGACGTCACCAGGGCCGACAATGACCTGGAACATACCGCCAGCTTCGAAGATGCCCTTGAGGTCTGGATCTGACTCCAGGGCGTTTTTGTCGACCTTCTTCGAGTCTTTGAGCACCATGCGCAGACGCGTCGCGCAGTGTGCCATACCCACTACATTTTCTTCACCGCCGATAGCTGCGAGAGTTCTGGCGGCAACTCCCCTATGATCCATTTTCAGACCCTTCAGTGATGCGGGTTAATTGTTACTAATACCAATTAGACCCATAATTCGCACATAACTCCAACAAATCCAACAATCTGTATGCAACGTCACTCAGGACGGCAGCTGAACCCAGCCTTTCCAGCGATGACCTCGGGTTGCGAACACCGATTGCGACGCCGCAATGGCACCATCTCCGGCATAGACTTCCACTACACAGCCATCGGCTACCAAAAACAGACTTCCGTTCGGGCACGCTATTCGACGCTGCTCTCCCCCACGCTCCAGTTGAAGAATTCCCTCCTGGAATTCCGCCTTGAAAGCCACGCGGTCAGCCTGGTCGACGAGCTCCCACGTGCCCTCGCCTTCAGCCTTAGCAACAACCACATTTCCGTAACCGTCTATCTCCGGAGTGTTACTGCCTCCTGCGACGGCGGAGAGGTTTTCCCACATCGGTTGCTGCCGGAGGGTGCCGTCGTAAAGCGAAACTCGACGCGGCAATGTGAGCGAATGTGCCCATCCGTCGGCGACGGTGGGCTTGTCATCCTGGGCGGGCAGGCCGACCCAGCCGAGCATGATGGCGTCGCCGGCTCCGGTTTCGATTAGTTGTGGTGCGTAGAATTCGAAGCCGTAATCGAGTTCGCTAAACCCGCGCTCAACGTGGAATGTGGCGCCATCGAGCGTGCCGACAAGATAGCCGCACTGATCAGACGAGGCGTAATGAGTTTGCCCATCGACGTTCACTGGGTCGAGCCCCTGCGGGCAGAAGACCAGAATCTGCTTCTCCTCCGCTGAGGCCTCATCAATCAATGTGATGAGGTTCGGGCATTCCCACATGTAGCCGCCGGGAAGAATATCTGGGCTCAGGCCCGGCTTGGTGCCGGTGATATCGAATTGCAGTGGCCCTTCGAAATGCCAGTTCACCAAATCAGCTGAGCGATAGAGGACCACTGTGCCTTTCTCGCCCTCGGTCTGGGCGCCGATAGCCATGCGCCAGCCATCTGCTTCACGAACAATCTGGGGGTCACGGAAGTGCCCGGTGAACCCCGGTTCGGTGTCAGGAATCAGAGGGGTAGCCGGATCGCGCAGATAGATGCCACCCTCCGGACCGGAGGGAGCAAGCGCACGGACGCGGTTCTGCGATGGTATACGGCGTCCGTCTACCTTCAAGTTGCCGGTATAGAAGAGCCACACATCATCGCCATCAACAGCCGCGCCGCCCGAATAACAACCATGCTTGTCATAGGGCATGTCTGGATACAGCGCATCGGGGTGATGACGCCACCGCTCGGCCGTAGTGAGCGACGCGGACGCATGTCCCCACCCAGTTCTCTTCGGCGCATGTGGAAAGCATGGATCATGCTGGTAGAACACATGCAGCGTCTCACCGTCCACGAAAAGGCCATTCGGGTCATTCAGTCGGCCCTGTGGCGGTGACAGATGGTAATTCGGCCGATAGCTCATACTCCCCGATATTATTGAAGTCATGGCTATTTGTGTTTGCGGCGAAGGTCTGGTTGACCTCGTTCCGGTATCTCCTGGCAGCCTCAATAACCACGTGCCGGCGCTAGGCGGGGGCCCCTACAACGTCGCGGTTACGGCCTCTCGCCTCGGTGCAGATGTTATTTTCCAGTCGCGCCTATCTACGGACGGATTCGGAAATGAGCTGGTCAAACACTTAGAAAACGAAGGGGTCGATACCTCTTACATCCAGCGTGGTCCGGAGCCAACCATTTTGGCTGTGACCACCATCCACGAAGATCGCTCCGCGACGTACACCTTCTATACCGATGGCACCGCCACTCCGCTTGTGGAGCCGAAGCTCATCGATGCGAATATCGCATGCTTCGGAACACTCTCGCTGGCGCTGGAACCAGGTGCCAGCCGGTACGCGGAATTGCTCAAACAGTTCGCTGCCAATGGCGCTTTGGTCGCTTTGGATCCAAATATTCGCCCCATTTACGCAACGGATGCACACCGCGAATTCCTCATGGGCTTGCTCCCCTACGCCAACTTATTGAAGCTTTCCGATGAGGAAGTCGAGTTCCTTGGCGAAGAGGCACTGACTAAAGTTCCGGTCGCCGTTATCACCCGAGGTGGCGATGGACTCACTTTGCTTGCCGACGGAAACCGCATTGATGTACCAGCCGTCAACGCGAATGTCGTTGACACCATCGGCGCTGGCGACACGATTATGGGAGCACTTTTGGCGCAACTTGAGGAACGAGGTCTGACGGCCGCTGACCTGACTTCCGTATCACCAGATCAGTGGCGCGAGATTCTGCACTATGCGGCCGCCGCGGCTGCCATCACTGTGTCCCGCAAGGGCGCGCAGCCGCCGACCAAGTCTGAGGTCGCAGCACTACTGGCCAAGGATTCCTAGTCCGCGCCACTTAGTCCGCTCGAGCACTGCAACCAGGAACTGAGACTCATCGTCAAAGGGACGAAGATTCCACGTGGAGTAACGCTGAATCACGGTGAGCCCGGTCTCCTGGGCAGCGGTTTCAAAATCCACAAAGTCCCAGCCCCGGCCGGCGCCGAAGCCGACGATGACACGGCCGCCCTCCGGATTTAGCACCTCTGCGAAGCCTTGCAACACCTTTGCGCGGTCTTCTGGCGCTACAAAAGTCAGCACATTGCCGGGGCAAATGATGACATCGAAAGCGGATGCCGTGTCATCGTGGGGCGTGTTCTCGAGGCCGTCGTCAAGCACGTGGGGCAATTGCGCCAAGTCCCCTACCAGCCACGTCGCATCCGGGAACTGTCGCTTCGCCTCATCGATGAGATAGGGGTCGACGTCGACGCCCATGACCTGGTGTCCAGCCTTCACCAGGTAACCGCCCACGCGCCCCTGTCCGCAGCCGGCATCCAGAATTCGAGAGTGGCGTGGCGCCATCGCATCCACCAGCCGCGCCTCGCCATCGATATCGCGGCCCTCGCGCACGAATCCCCGCCATCGGTTGGCGTAGCGCCGGGAATGCTGCGAATCGGCGGCAATAATTTCTTTCCAAGTACGGTGATTGTGGGTGCCATCGCTCATGGCCACCATTATGGCGCAGCTGGACACTTTTTATGTATCGGTGCAGCTGCGCACCGTGGGGTCTAAATCCCCAGTACCGACTTAGCGATCAGGAAGTAGATGATCAGACCGGAGGCGTCGACAAGCGTCGTAATGAACGGGTTAGCGAAGACTGCTGGGTCAATGCCAAACTTCTTACCAATCAGCGGCATAATGCCACCGACGGTTGCCGCGAGAGTACAAATACCCAGCAGCGTAAGGCCAATCACTAGGCCGATGTCCCAACCGTAAACCAAGCCAGCTAGCAGCAGGCCGAGAGTGCCAAGCAATAGACCGAGGAACGCGCCGACCCTCACCTCTCGGAGAATGACTTTGAATATATCGCGGGGTTGGACATCCCCCAGCGCCAACGCACGCGTAATCGTAGTTGCAGCCTGGTTACCGGTATTGCCACCTGTACCAATCAGCAGCGGCACGAACACCGAAAGAACCACCATCTGAGACAGCGTCTCTTCGAAGGTTTCCAGGACTTGCACGGTCAATGTCGCACCGATAGCAAGTACGAGCAGCCACACCACACGAGAGCGAACGATCTCGAAAATGGGCGTCGCGAGATAGGGCAATCGCAGAGGCTCAGAACCGGAAATACGAGCTTGGTCCTCGGAGTCTGCCTCCTCCAGAATCCGGAGTGCATCGTCCACCGTGAGCAGACCGATAACACGCTGCTCGCTGTCGACAATCGGCAGAGCTAGGCGCTTACGATCAGCGCACATGCGAGCCACCTTCTCTTCAGACTCGGTGGCCTCTGCGTAGTCTGCCTTCCGCAAAATCGCCGCAACATGGATATCACTGCTGGCGCGCATCAAATCACGAAGGCTGACCACGCCCACCAGGCGGCGATTCCGGTTCGACACCGGCAGGGTGTAGATGGATTCGGCATCATCCAGATGCTTGTAGACGGTCTCCAGAGCCTCCCCCACCGTCATATCGTCGTGAAGCGACACCAGCTCCGGGCTCATTCGACGCCCAATGGAACCATCGGCGTAACCGAGAACAATGTTGGTCAGCTCTCGCTCATCATCCGGTAGATCGGCGAGCAGTTTTGAAGCAACCGAGGCTGGTAGCTCATCGAGCAACTCAGCTCGGTCGTCCGGTTCCATCTCCGCAAAGACTGCGGTGACTTCGGGATCTCGGAGGCTTTCAATCAGGTGCGCCTGCAGAGCCGAGTCCAGCTCATCGAAGGTTTCAACCGCAGTGTCCTTCGGCAGTGTGCGGTAGAACAGTGCACGGTCCTCATGGCTGAGGCGGCGCATCTTTCGAGCGGCAGCCTTGGGCTCAATATCAGTTAAGAGCCGCGACAACGTCGCCACGTCGTGTGAGCGAAGTGCGGACTCCAGGTCTCGATCATCAATCCTGGTCACGTCAGTAGTCACCGAACTTCTCCCCTCACAAAGCATAAATCCTCGCCAATGCTATCAGAGATAAATACCCATCAAACCTTGACTGAGGCGACTAGAAACACGAGGAAACTTGGCTTGCCAAAAACAAAACCCCGCCACAGAAAACACTTGCGTGTTTCCCGCGGCGGGGTTCTCGTCGTAAAGCCCTAGCTGATTGCTCAGCTATCGGGTCTTACTTAGCCTTCTCGACGATCTCGAGCAGGCGGTAGTGCTTGTCCTTGGAGAGCGGACGGCACTCTTCGATGCGGACGCGGTCGCCCACGCCAGCCTCTTCGTTCTCGTCGTGCGCCTTGACCTTGGAGTTCGTGCGCATGATCTTGCCGTACAGGGCGTGCTGCTTGCGGTCCTCGAGCTCGACAACGATGGTCTTCTGCATCTTGTCGGACACGACGTAACCGGTGCGCACCTTACGTGCGCCAGCCTCGGTGGTGTTCATGTTTTCCTCACTCATGCTGCATCACCATCGGTTGGTGCAGCAGACAGGCCGAGCTCGCGCTCACGCATAACGGTGTAAATGCGAGCAATATCCTTGCGGACAGTGCGGAGACGGCGGTTGTTGGTCAGCTGACCGGTAGCGCTCTGGAAACGGAGGTTGAACAGCTCCTCCTTAGACTCCTTGAGCTTGGCAACCAGGTCATCGTTATCCAGCGAGCGAAGCTCGTGGGCGGGAATGCCGTTCGACATCAGTACTGATCCTCCTTCCGAACGATTCGGGTCTTAATCGGCAGCTTAGCGCCTGCGCGCTTCAGTGCCTCGACGGCAACTGCCTCGTCCGGGTAGGACATCTCGAACATGATGCGACCCGGCTTGACGTTTGCAATCCACTTCTCGACTGGGCCCTTACCGGAACCCATACGAACACCCAGCGGCTTCTGGGTCAGCGGACGGTCCGGGAAAATCTGAATCCAGACCTTACCACCACGCTTGACGTGGCGGTTGATGGCAATACGCGCTGCCTCAATCTGACGGTTGGTGATGTAGGCCGGCTCGAGAGCCTGGAGACCGTATTCACCGAAAGTCACCTTGTTGCCGCCCTTGGACATACCAGAACGGGTCGGGCGGTGCTGGCGACGGAACTTAACGCGCTTCGGGATGAGCATGAATTAGCCCTCCTTCTTCTCAGATGCACGCTGACGACGCTTGCCACCGCGACGCGGGCGGTCGTTGCCGCGACGCTGGCGGGCGTTGCCGGCGTTGATCTCGGACTCGCGACGGCCACCGATCACGTCACCCTTGTAGATCCACACCTTGACGCCAATGCGGCCGAAGGTGGTGTGAGCTTCGTGGGTGCCGTAGTCGATCTCCGCACGCAGGGTGTGCAGCGGAACGCGACCCTCGTGGTAGCGCTCGGTGCGGCCCATCTCGGCACCGCCGAGACGACCGGAGCAGACAACCTTGATGCCCTTGACGTGCGGCTGACGCATTGCAGACTGGATAGCCTTGCGCATTGCACGACGGAAAGCGACACGGTTGGCGAGCTGCTCAGCGATGGACTGAGCAACCAGCTTCGCATCCGCGTCAATGTTCTTGACCTCGAGGATGTTCAGCTGAACCTGCTTGCCGGTGAGCTTCTCGAGCTGGCCGCGGATGCGGTCAGCCTCGGAGCCACGACGACCGATAACGATGCCCGGGCGTGCCGTGTGGATGTCCACACGCACGCGGTCACGGGTGCGCTCGATAACGACATCGGAGATGCCGGCGCGCTCAAGACCGGTGGACAGCAGATCGCGGATCTTGATGTCCTCGGCCAGGTAGTCAGCGTACTGCTTGTCGGCGTACCAGCGGGACTTCCAGTCGCTGGAAATACCGAGGCGAAGACCGTGTGGATGGATCTTCTGTCCCACTATCGGTCACCTTCCTTCTGGCTCTCGACGACCACGGTGATGTGGCTGGTGCGCTTGCGGACGTGGAAAGCACGGCCCTGCGCACGCGGGCGGAAGCGCTTCATGGTCGGTCCCTCGTTGGCGTAAGCCTCGGAGATGACCAGAGTACGACGGTCCAGGCCGAAGTTGTTCTCAGCGTTTGCAGCTGCAGATGCAACAACCTTGGCAACTGGATCAGCAGCACCCTGCGGAGCGTACTCCAGGATGTTCAGTGCCTCGTCCACGGACTTACCGCGAACGGTGTCCAGGACGCGACGTGCCTTCATCGGAGTAACGCGGACGAAGCGCGCAGTTGCGCGTGCAGAAGTAATGTCGTTGCTCATGGCTTATCGACGTCCCTTCTTGTCATCCTTGACGTGACCCTTGAAGGTCTTGGTCGGGGCGAATTCGCCCAGCTTGTGGCCGACCATAGAGTCATCCACGAACACCGGCACGTGCTTGCGACCGTCGTGAACGGCGAAGGTGTGGCCGATGAAATCGGGGAGAATCGTGGAGCGGCGAGACCAGGTCTTGATGACCTGCTTGGTGCCCTTCTCGTTCTGTGCATCGACCTTCGCGAGGAGGTGCTCATCGACGAACGGGCCCTTCTTAAGGCTGCGTGGCATTCTCAGTTCCCTCCTTAGCGCTTCTTATTCTTGTTGGTACGACGGCGACGAACGATCAGCTGGTCGCTCGGGCGGTTCGGCTTACGGGTGCGGCCTTCCTTCTGGCCCCACGGGGAAACCGGGTGGCGACCACCGGAGGTCTTACCCTCACCACCACCGTGCGGGTGGTCGACCGGGTTCATAACAACACCGCGGACAGTCGGGCGCCAGCCCTTCCAGCGCATACGGCCGGCCTTGCCCCAACGAATGTTGATCTGATCCTGGTTTCCGACCTCACCGACGGTTGCACGGCAACGAGCGTCGACGCGACGGATCTCAGAGGACGGCATACGCAGAACTGCGTACTTGCCTTCCTTACCGAGAAGCTGAATAGAAGCACCAGCAGAACGTGCCAGCTGTGCGCCGGCACCCGGCTTGAGCTCCACACAGTGAACGGTGGAACCGGTCGGGATGTTACGCAGCGGCAGGTTGTTACCAACCTTGATGTCGGCATTAGCGCCGGACTCAACGATGGCACCCTGCTTCAGGTTCTTCGGAGCGATGATGTAACGCTTCTCACCGTCTGCGTAGTGCAGCAGTGCGATGTTGGCGGTACGGTTCGGGTCGTACTCGATGTGAGCGACCTTTGCCGGAATGCCGTCCTTGTCATTACGACGGAAGTCGATGACACGGTACTGGCGCTTGTGTCCGCCACCCTTGTGGCGAGTGGTGATGTGACCGTGTACGTTACGGCCACCAGTCTTCGACAGCGGGCGCAGCAGAGACTTCTCAGGAGTCGAGCGAGTAACCTCGCTGAACTCGGAGACGGAGCTCTGGCGGCGACCCGGCGTAGTCGGCTTGTACTTACGAATAGCCATACTTTTGCTCTTCCTTAACTTCCTCGTCGGCTAGCGGCTAGGCTGCCGAACCGCCGAAGATGTCGATGGGATCGCTGCCGGCCGCGAGAGTCACGTAGGCGCGCTTGGTGTTCTTGCGCTTGCCGTAGCCGGTGCGGGAACGCTTGCGCTTGCCCTCACGGTTGAGGGTGTTGACGGAAGCGACCTTGGCACCGAAAATCTCCTGGACCGCGATCTTGATCTGGGTCTTGTTAGCGTCGGTGTGAACCAGGAACGTGTAAACGCCCTGCTCCATAAGTCCGTAGGACTTCTCAGACACTACCGGTGCAACAATGATGTCGCGGGGATCTGCGATGGTAGCCATTACTTCTCCTCCTTACCGGCGGTGCGAGTGATGAAGTCATTGAGTGCCTGAACGGCGAAAATGACGTCATCGGCCTTCAGAACGTCGTAGGTGTTCAGCTGATCCTCAGACAGGATGTGGACACCTGGCAGGTTACGAACCGACTTCCACGAGTTGACGTCCTCGCGTGGCAGAACGACGAGCACGTTGTGGCGCTCAGTCAGACGCTCGACGAAAGTACGAGCTGCCTTGGTGGACGGGGTCTGGCCTGGGACCAGTTCCTCGACAACGTGGATGCGGTCGTGGCGAGCACGGTCAGAGAGTGCGCCGCGCAGAGCAGCTGCAATCATCTTCTTCGGGGTGCGCTGGCTGTAGTCGCGCGGCACCGGGCCGTGGACAATGCCACCGCCGGTCCAGTGCGGAGCACGAATCGAACCCTGACGGGCGCGACCGGTACCCTTCTGGCGCCACGGCTTGCGGCCACCGCCGCGAACCTCACCGCGGGTCTTGACCTTGTGGGTGCCCTGGCGAGCTGCTGCACGCTGTGCGACAACAACCTGGTGCATCAGGGCGATGGACACCTCCGCGTCGAACACGGAAGCAGGAAGCTCAACCGAACCGTTCACGCCGCCTTCAGCGGTGTGTACGTCTAGCTTGAGGTTGGTCATGCGTGAGCACCACCCTTCGTGGCAGTCTTAACAACCAGCAGGCCGCCGCGTGCACCCGGAACTGCGCCCTTGATGAGCAGCAGGTTCGCGTCAGCGTCAACCTTCTGGATCTTCAGGTTCTGGGTTGTGACCCGGTCGTTACCCATGCGGCCTGCCATGCGCTTGCCCTTGAAGACGCGTCCTGGCGTGGCGCAGGCGCCAATGCCACCAACACGACGGTGAGCAGCCTGGTTACCGTGAGCTGCACCCTGGCCAGCAAAGCCGTGGCGCTTCATACCACCGGCGAAGCCGTGGCCCTTGGAGGTACCAGTGACGTCGACGTACTCAATTTCGCCGAAGATGTCGACACCAACGGACTGGCCGACCTCGTAAGAGGAAGCGTCCGGGGTGCGAATCTCGACGCTGTGGCGACGCGGGGTCACACCGGCCTTCTTGAAGTGGCCGGATTCCGGCTTGTTGACCTTACGCGGGTCAATTTCGCCGTATGCAATCTGGACGGCGTCGTAGCCGTCGGTTTCCTTAGTGCGCACCTGAGTCACTACGCACGGCCCAGCCTCAACGACGGTAACCGGAACAACGCGGTTTTCCTCGTCGAAGATCTGAGTCATACCGAGCTTCGTGCCCAGGATGCCCTTGATCTCGTTTTCACTCATTTATCTTGTCTCCGCTACCAAAAGTCCAGGATCACTGAATGTTCACATCGACACTTGCCGGAAGGTCAATGCGCATAAGTGCATCGACGGTCTTCGGCGTTGGATCGAGAATGTCGATCAGACGCTTGTGAGTGCGCATCTCGAAGTGCTCGCGCGAGTCCTTGTACTTGTGCGGCGAACGGATAACGCAGTAAACGTTCTTTTCGGTTGGCAACGGCACCGGGCCAACGACGCGTGCACCCGTGCGGGTAACGGTCTCCACGATCTTTCGCGCAGAAGCGTCGATAGCCTCATGGTCGTAGGCCTTGAGCCTGATGCGGATCTTCTGTCCGGCCACGCTTGTCCTCTCCTCGGTCGGCGCGCCCCAATTAAAGGGGCGTCGACCCTGTCAATGTTTCTCGACGCCGTCAGCAACTATGGCCAGCGCCAGAAATTAAAACTGGGTTGTGCATTACTTCAAAGCGATTTCGTCTTCGATCGTCATGGCAAATTAACTTTTGGCCATGACCCGAGCGGACGAATAATGCCTGTACTCAAATCCCAGTGGAAAACAAGTCCCCCTCGTGGGGCTCTTCATTTTGCCTACTGCCGCTGTTAATTTGCCATGCCACCTCCGACCCCCGCGGTCGGGCGTGTCGCCCGTTTTCTCCGTGAGGCACGATTGGGAACAAAGTCCCTACGTGGTCATGCTCGCCTTACCATAGGCGCTAAGTCCAATTTCGTACTGGTTCCCAGCTGGGCCTGGTACGACAATTGGCGTGAACGCCTTTGTTAAAGCAACCTCCGTATTAAAGCACGTCCGCACTGCGAATGTAAAATCACGGTTCCAAAGTGCAACGTACATCACACCCATTACGGCACAGTCTGCTTAACGACGGCTATTGCGCCACGCTCATCCCGTCTAGTGTCGGCTATGTACAGATACAAAAAATCCCGACTTCCGCTTACGCGGAGTCGGGATTCTTCTAAGACCTACTTAAAGCATCTCCCCTTTGGGGAGAAGACTTACTTAATGATCTTGGTAACGCGGCCAGCGCCGACGGTGCGGCCACCCTCGCGGATAGCGAAACGCAGGCCCTCGTCCATTGCGACCGGCTGGATCAGCTTGACAGACATGTCAACGTTGTCGCCCGGCATGACCATCTCGACACCTTCCGGCAGGGAAACGACGCCGGTGACGTCGGTGGTGCGGAAGTAGAACTGCGGACGGTAGTTGTTGAAGAACGGGGTGTGACGGCCACCCTCATCCTTGGACAGGATGTAGACGGAACCCTCGAACTCGGTGTGCGGGGTGTAAGCGCCCGGCTTAGCAACGATCTGACCGCGCTCGATGTCCTCACGCTTGGTACCGCGGAGCAGCAGACCACAGTTGTCGCCAGCCTCAGCGGAATCCAGCAGCTTGCGGAACATCTCGATACCGGTAACGGTGGTCTTCTGGGACTTCTCCTTGATGCCCAGGATCTCCACCTCGTCGTTGACGTTCAGAACGCCGCGCTCAACACGACCGGTAGCAACGGTGCCGCGACCGGTAATGGTGAAGATGTCCTCAATCGGCATCAGGAACGGCTTGTCGGTCTCGCGAACCGGATCCGGGATGTTCTCGTCGCAGGCTTCCATCAGCTCGACGATGGAGTTGACCCACTTCTCTTCGCCCTCAAGAGCCTTCAGAGCGGAGATGTGAACGATCGGAGCTTCCTCGTCGTAGTCCTGCTCAGCCAGCAGCTCGCGGACCTCCATCTCGACGAGCTCGATAATCTCTTCGTCGTCGACCATGTCGCACTTGTTCAGTGCAACGAGGATGTACGGAACGCCAACCTGGCGAGCCAGCAGAACGTGCTCGCGGGTCTGCGGCATCGGGCCGTCAGTAGCAGCAACAACCAGGATTGCGCCGTCCATCTGAGCAGCACCGGTGATCATGTTCTTGATGTAGTCGGCGTGGCCCGGGGCATCGACGTGAGCGTAGTGGCGCTTCTCCGTCTGGTACTCAACGTGGGAAACGTTGATGGTAATGCCACGTTCCTTCTCTTCCGGTGCCTTATCGATGGCATCGTAAGCGAACGACTCGTTCAGGTCCGGGAACTTGTCAGCCAGAACCTTGGTGATAGCGGCGGTAGTGGTGGTCTTACCGTGGTCAACGTGACCAATGGTACCGATGTTGACGTGCGGCTTCGTACGCTCGAACTTCGCCTTTGCCACTTTTAGTCCTCCTGGAGGTCTAGGTGGCCACGACTCTCGCAGCCACAATTTTGTGGTCACTCTATCCGCCTTCACAACATCAGAAGCCTTCAAACTGTTCGCTTACGACTTCGGAACGTGCGCGCGCAAAAGAGCACTATTCTTTCACTGTGCCAGTTACTCGATACTAGGGCAGGATACTGGAGTTTTCCAAACCAGACCAACCCCCTAGTTAAGGGTGGGTAACGGCCAGCAACTCACATCGTTATTTACCAGCATAAATGCTGGATATTTGAGTTGCGATCTAAAATCGCCCAACGATATGAATTGCGAGCAGCTACCCCCTAGAGCTTGCCTGTGCTAACACACGCCAACGGTCTGACGATGTCTCAGCACAGTCAAAGCTAGAGGGAATCTACTAAAGCTGCAGACCCTCGCACTGCGTTCCCTAAAAAGAGTGACAGTGCAGTGGGTGCAGGGGTGGGGTCAGCGCTGAATGAGTGCCCCACCCTACCGACACAACTTAAGCGCCGGTACGAGCTGCAATGATCTCCTCGGCCACGGAGGACGGAACCTCAGCGTAGGAGTCGAAGATCATGGTGTAGTTAGCGCGACCCTGGGTCTTGGAACGCAGGTCACCAACGTAGCCGAACATCTCGGACAGCGGAACCAGTGCCTTGACAGCCTTGACGCCGGTGCGGTCTTCCATGGAGTTGACCTGGCCACGACGGGAGTTGATGTCACCGATGACCTCGCCCATGTACTCTTCCGGAGTAATGACCTCAACGGCCATCATCGGCTCGAGCAGAACCGGCTTAGCCTTCTGAACAGCTTCCTTCAGAGCCTGCTGACCAGCGATCTTGAAGGCCATTTCAGAGGAGTCAACCTCGTGGTAAGCACCGTCGAGCAGGGTTGCCTTGATGTTCACCAGTGGGTAGCCGGCGACGGTACCGTACTGCATTGCATCCTGAATACCAGCGTCGACAGACGGGATGTACTCCTTCGGAACGCGGCCACCGGTGACCTCGTTTGCGAAGAGGTAAGTTGTGGACTCGCCTTCTTCCACCTCTTCAGCGGACGGGGAGTACGGCTCCAGAGCAATGATGACGCGGGCGAACTGACCCGAACCACCGGTCTGCTTCTTGTGGGTGTACTCGAACTTCTCGACAGGCTTGCGGATGGTCTCGCGGTAAGCAACCTGCGGGTTACCGATGTTTGCTTCGACCTTGAACTCGCGCTTCATGCGGTCAACCAGGACGTCGAGGTGGAGCTCGCCCATACCGCCGATAACGGTCTGGCCGGTCTCGTCGTCCAACTTGACGGTGAAGGTCGGGTCCTCTTCAGCCAGACGCTGAATAGCAGTACTCAGCTTCTCCTGATCAGCCTTGGACTTCGGCTCAATAGCAACGGAGATAACCGGATCCGGGAAGGACATGGACTCCAGAACAATCGGAGCATCCTGTGCACACAGGGTGTCACCGGTGGTGGTGTCCTTTAGACCGATGAAGGCGTAGATGTTACCTGCCACTGCCTCGTCAACAGGGTTCTCCTTGTTGGCGTGCATCTGGAACAGCTTACCGACGCGCTCCTTCTTGTCCTTGGTGGCGTTCAGGACCTGCTGGCCAGGCTCCACGCGACCGGAATAAACGCGGACGAAGGTCAGCTTGCCGAAGAATGGGTGAGCAGCGATCTTGAATGCGAGAGCGGAGAACGGCTCATCCTTAGACGGCTTACGGACCATATCGACGTCCTCGTCGCCCATCTGGTGGCCGTGAACTTCACCGATGTCCAGCGGATTCGGCAGGAAGTCAATGACAGCGTCGAGCAGCGGCTCAACACCCTTGTTCTTGTAAGCGGTACCACAGTAGACCGGGTAAACCTCAGAGTTCAGGACCATCTTGCGGATGGCGCCCTTGATCTCGTCCATGGTCAGCTCTTCGCCACCGAAGTACTTCTCCATGAGCTCCTCGTCGGACTCAGCGACGGTCTCAATGAGCTTCTCACGGTACTCGTTAGCCTTGTCGACCATGTCCGCCGGAATCTCCTCGACCTGCGCAGGAGTACCGATCTCAACCTTGCCCGGCCACATGAGGGCCTTCATCTCCAACAGGTCAACAACGCCGTCGAAGTCATCCTCAGCGCCAATCGGCAGCTGCATAACCAACGGCTTAGCACCGAGGCGGTCAACGATGGTGCCAACGGTGTAGTAGAAGTCAGCGCCCAGCTTGTCCATCTTGTTGACGAAGCAAATACGCGGGACATCGTACTTCTGAGCCTGACGCCAAACCTGCTCAGACTGCGGCTCGACACCTTCCTTACCGTCGAAGACTGCGACGGCACCGTCGAGCACACGCAGGGAACGCTCAACCTCAACGGTGAAGTCGACGTGGCCCGGGGTATCGATGATGTTGATCTGGTTGTCGTTCCAGAAACAGGTCACAGCAGCGGAGGTAATGGTAATACCGCGCTCCTTCTCCTGCTCCATCCAGTCGGTTGTGGACGCACCATCGTGAGTCTCGCCGACCTTGCGGTTAATACCCGTGTAGTACAGGATGCGCTCGGTCGTAGTCGTCTTACCAGCATCGATGTGCGCCATGATGCCGATGTTGCGGACCTTGTGGAGGTCCTTCTTAACGGGAAGTGCACCTTCAGCCACTTGATTCCCCACTCGTTTCAAATCGGTTTGGCGGTGAGACTCAATCACGGGATTGCAATTGGCCGTCAAATCCGCCGTCGGTCGGGTTTGCTTTATCTATAATGCCACCGTCTTGGCGCGAAGTCGCGCCGTGACGTACACCTATTGCGTAAATTCTACGCAAGACATCGGGTGTAAGCGCCGGGCTGGCCCCTATTGAGTGACCCTTAAAGATCTGTGGACCGCGACCGACGCGCGCCGTTGACATACCGGCTGCTGCTTTACGACGGTGACCACTCGCGGCCTCCGTCGATAAGCGATTACCAGCGGTAGTGAGCGAATGCGCGGTTAGCTTCCGCCATCTTGTGAGTGTCCTCACGACGCTTGACGGATGCACCCAGGCCGTTGGATGCATCGAGGATCTCGTTAGCGAGACGCTCGGTCATGGTGTTCTCACGGCGCTGACGGGAGAACATCAGCAGCCAGCGCAGTGCCAGCGTGGTGCCGCGGCCCGGGCGAACCTCGACCGGGACCTGGTAGGTGGCGCCACCAACGCGGCGGGAACGAACCTCAAGAGCCGGCTTGACGTTCTCGATTGCGCGCTTCAGAGTCAGCACCGGATCAGTACCGGTCTTCTCTTCGCACATCTCAAGTGCACCGTAGACGATGCGCTCTGCAGTCGACTTCTTACCGTCGATCAGAACCTTGTTGACCAGCTGCGACACCAGAGGGGAGCCGTAGACCGGGTCGTTGACGACAGGACGCTTCTGTACTGGGCCCTTACGTGGCATGGCTTACTTCTCCTTCTTTGCGCCGTAGCGGGAACGAGCCTGCTTGCGGTCCTTGACGCCCTGGGTGTCAAGGGAACCACGGACGATCTTGTAGCGGACACCCGGGAGGTCCTTAACACGACCACCGCGAACGAGCACCATGGAGTGCTCCTGCAGGTTGTGGCCCTCACCCGGAATGTAAGCCGAAACCTCGACACCGGAGGTCAGGCGAACACGAGCGACCTTACGAAGAGCCGAGTTCGGCTTCTTCGGGGTGGTGGTGTAAACACGGGTGCAAACGCCGCGGCGCTGAGGGGAACCCTTCAGAGCTGCGGTTGCAACCTTAGCCTTCTTGTCATGGCGGCCCTTGCGGACCAGCTGCTGAATAGTGGGCATGAAGCCTCTTTCTGTTTTCAATCCTCGCTGGACATTCTCACGACCGATGCCAACCGCAGCGGAGTAACCACCTTCCGTGTGAATGCATCACAAGAAAAGTTATTACTCATCCAGTGGTGAGCCCATCGGTTGAACGCAAGAAATGGAGGGATTTTGAACGTGCGAAACCCAGTCAGCCGCTCTCGCTGGCCTACTGGGTAATGTCTCAAGTTCCCAATTCTTTTCTGGGATCGTTGTATAACAGTACGCGAGCTGCGGGTTTAGTCCAAACACCCTGGTAACAGCGCAAAAATTTCAGCCACTTTGAGTGCAACTCCGGTTTGGGACCAAATTTTCGTCGTAAGGCGCGGCGCGCCTCACCCCACAACCTCTTGCGCCACTGGAGTCTCTAATCCTCCCACCACTGTCGCTCGGGGACATCGCCGCGGGAGCCGTCAGGAAGCAACTTAACTCCTAGCACCTGGTGCAGCTGGATGGCGTTATGACGGAAATTGTATTCCGAGCCGGCCATGTACATGCCCCACAACTTCGCCGTCTGTTCCCCGACGAGCTCAACTGCCTTATCCCAGTCGTTCTCCAGGTTTTCGCACCAGTCGTTGAGAGTGCGGGCATAGTCAAAGCGAAGGTTCTGCTGATTGACCATCTCGAATCCCTGGTCCTGCATGGCATGCATGATTGTGCCAACGCCAGTGAGCTCGCCATCCGGGAAGATGTAGCGATCAATGAAGGTGCCCTTGCGGGTGCGGTGATTATCCCAGTAAGTAATGCAATGGTTGAGCATCAAACCGCCCTCCTTCAGCTTTCCGTAAAGGAAACCAAAGAAGCTCGGGTAGTTCTTAACGCCAATATGCTCCAGGATGCCGATCGCAGAGATGGCATCGAAGTTCTGTTCGGAGACATCTCGGTAATCCTGAAAGCGCACCTCAGCCAGATCCTCGAGACCTTCTTCCTTGATTTTCGCCTGTGCCCACTCTGCCTGCTGTTCAGAGAGAGTCACGCCAATCGCCTTCACTCCACGCCTAGCTGCATAGAGAACCATGCCACCCCAACCGCAGCCAACGTCGAGAAGCCGGTCGCCTTCCTTTAGACGCAACTTATCGAACACCAGGCGGTACTTGTTCTCTTGAGCCTCTTCAAGCGTGGAGTCTTCATTCGGATAGTACGCACAGGTGTACGTCATCGAGGCGCCGAGTAGTAACTCATAGAATTCATTACTCACGTCGTAATGCGAAGAGATTGACGCTGCGTCGCGTTCCTTAGAATGGCGAGCCAAACCGTTGTGCAGGCGCTTCTTCCACCATGCGGTGCGCTCGATCTCCGGGATTTCAGGAACATATGGCAGCCCCATCGCCCGTAGCGAGCGGACGACCTTTGCCAAAGTTGCAGCAGGTGGAACCTCGAATTGATCATGCAAGTCCATCAACGCCCCGAAGGCCTCGATGGGGTGCCCGAGGCTCACGCGGGTCAGTTCCAGTTCACCGGTAACGAATGCGCGTCCAAAGCCGACATCGTCGCGCAGATGGGTCACGATGTGATTCAAAGCGTCGCGCGAGCGTACATTGATGCCAACTTTCGCATCCTCCGGGCCTGCAGCCGAACCGTCGAAAGCAGTCAAACGCAGCGGCAGTGGCTTTTCCGAAGTATCGATGAAGGTCTCGAAGATCTCTGCAACAGTCATTTGAGTAAACGCCATGATGAGTCCTTATCTGTGAAAGATGTGGCTAAGTGATCTGTTTTTGATTTAGACGTCAGCGCAGGGTTAAACACTCGGCACTGCGATTGAGTTAGGCGCCAGCAACGGTCTTGTCATAAAGGCGCGGGAACCGCGAGTTGGGATCGTAGATCTCCTTGAGCTCGTCGGGCAGACTGCCTCCATAGAGCTCTTCAAACTGCTCCGGCGAGTAGAAAGCCTCGGAATACAGTGACTTATGACCACCCAATTCACTGACTTTTTCCTCGATGACCCGGTTAAAGGCACCGGGACGCGAATCGCCGGGCACCAAATTGATTGGCACTGCTGACCAGAACCCCACGTTGACCCAGGTGGTCTCGGGATCAAGCGGATAGAGCGGCCACGGGCTGTCGCTATCGCCCAATTTGTCACCGCTACCAATAAGATTCTCTGAACCTTCCCGAAGGTGGATTGGGCACATCCACACTGGCTGGATATCGCAAGCTTCGAAGAACCAATCCAAAAACTCAGCCAGTCGGTCGACAGTGACTTCGATATCCTGAACGACGCGCTCGTTAGCTGGCAGGCCCTTCCGAGCCTTCATCTTGTTCTCAAGGTCATATTTCTTATCGAGTCCAATCAGCTTCCAATAGAAAGACGAACGCTTGAGCTCTCGCGGCCACATAGCCCGCACTGTCGGATTCTGGGTTCCAAAAGCTCGAGAGCACCAGAACCAGTCAACATCCCAGCGCCAGATGTAATCGCGAATGGTGAGACGATCTCGGGTGATTCCCGATGGATGCTGGAGCGAGCGGTAGTAAACCTTGTCCCGGGTGTAGTCCGAGACAGGACCTTCTTCCTCCGTCTTACGGCCGAGCACAAGGTAGATTTCTTCCGGCGAGAACGCCACACCATCAAGAAAATCAACGGGTTCGCCTTGGTATTCCTTCTCGGCGACAACGGTTGCGAGCTTTTCAGCCGCCTCTGTTGTGGAGTGGCATCGCACGTGCCGGAGTTCAACGTACGGCAGTACTTCTTCCAGCTCAATCTTTAGTCTCACGACGTACCCGAGCGACCCATAGGAATTAGGAAAGCCACGGAACAGGTCCACATTTTCAGTACGAGAGCAGGTAATAATCTCGCCAGTGCCCGTCAGAATATCCATTTCCAGGACCGATTCATGCGGCAGACCATTGCGAAACGCTGTGGACTCTACGCCCATGCCTGTGACAGCTCCGCCGAGCGTGATTGTCTTCAGTTCAGGGATTACAAAGGGCATGAGCCCATAGGGCAAGGTGGCATCCACCAAGTCTTCGTACGTGCACATTCCCTGCACATCGGCAGTCTTTGCAACAGGGTCAACGGCCACTACCCCACCGAGGCCACTGACATCGAGGCCAGGAACATCGGTTTCACTGCGGGTCCGAAAAAGGTTCGACGTTTGCTTCGCCAACCGCACTCGCTTATCGACGGGAATAGATTGAAAACTCTCCAGAAGTTTCTGCACTCCCTGCTCATGCGCGTACCAGCCCACCGGTTCAACACAGACCTGGTCAATCCCCCGCCCTGGTGCCAGCTTTGCTGCCGCGGCAGTGAGCCTTCCGGCTAAACGAGGGACAGTGCCAACACCAGGATTCTGTTGATGAGCCATGAAAGCTACCGTAACCGCAGGTCTTGGGTGACTTCTATGCAAGTTGACGGATTGTTTTTCGCATCTTCGTGGGAAGCCACCAAACTTTGCATTCTCCGTGGAGAGCAATTCATCGCCTGAAAAGGGGATTTACCTCTATATCTATAACTTGCTATGGGTAACCTTAGTGTCCAGTCGGCTTACCCTTTAAAAGGGGTGGCGACCGAATGCGGTATGAAACAGAATTTCGCCATGCTCACCACAGGCGAATGCCTTCTTCATTGCCAGCAGTGTACTGACAGCGTATAGGTGGGGACATGTCTAAGAAGGTTATTGTCATTGGCGGCCACGGCAAGGTGGCCCAAATCGCTACTCCCCTACTTATCTCCGATGGCTACGAGGTCACGTCTGTTATTCGCAACCCCGACCAGGTTCCGGATATCGAGGCTCTCGGTGCCACTCCAGCCGTTTACGACATCACCAGTCTCTCGACCGAGCAGTTTGCGGACCTCCTGCGCGGGCACGACGCTGTGATTTGGTCCGCCGGCGCTGGTGGAGGTTCACCAGAACGGACGTACGCGATCGACCGCGACGCAGCTATTACTTCGATTGCCGCAGCCGAGCAGGCTGGCGTTAAGCGCTACGTCATGGTCTCCTACTTTGGTGCGGGTCACGACCATGGCGTTCCAGAGGATCACAGCTTCTTTGCCTATGCCGAGTCCAAGGCTGCAGCCGACGAAGCGCTGCGCGCGTCAGACCTCGAATGGACCATTCTCGGCCCAAGCACACTTACCCTTGATAAGGGTCCGGATTCCATCGACACTGCTGCAACTAAGGCAGGCAAGGTCGCTCGCGCGACCGTCGCCAATGTCATCGCACAGACCGTATTCAACGACGCCACTGTTCGTCGCATGATCAACTTCAACGAGGGCAACACTCCGATTTCGGAGGCACTCAAGGCTTAAGCGACATCCGAGAGCGGTACATAATTAGCTCTCATCTTCTTGGAAACCGCTAACTCCTGACAAAGAAAAATCCTCCGGCACAACCGTGACGAACTAGCAATCCGCTAGTAAGCCACAACTGTGCCGGAGGATTTTTCCGGTTGCCACCTAACAGTTAGCGCACGAAGCCCCAACTGTCAGGCGAGGTGCTTTGCCCGACAGTGACCGAGGGAATTCTCCCGCTCCCCAGCCACTGCCGCAAAGCTATTGGTTTTTACTCGAAGGTTCCGATGTCATCCAGCGGAACTGCGGAACCGACCTGGTCGATGCCGTAGGTGTCCTCAGCGCCGTAGAAGCCCTCACCGAAGGAAGCGAACGGGGCGGCTGCCTGGCGGGCAGCTTCCTCAGTCGGCTCAACCGTGATGTTGCGGTAGCGCGAGATACCCGTACCAGCCGGGATCAGCTTACCGATGATCACGTTCTCCTTCAGGCCGATGAGCTTATCCGAGCGCTTGTTGATAGCGGCGTCGGTAAGCACGCGCGTCGTCTCCTGGAAGGAGGCGGCGGACAGCCAGGACTCGGTGGCCAGCGATGCCTTGGTAATACCCATCAGCACGCGACGACCCTCGATGACGCTGCCACCGGAGGCAACAATCTCGCGGTTCTTAGCCATGACCGTGGAGCGCTCGACCAGTGCACCTGGCAGCAGGTCGGAGTCACCCGGCTTAGACACAATCACGCGGCGCAGCATCTGGCTGACGATAACCTCGATGTGCTTGTCGTGAATGGCCACACCCTGGTCACGGTAGACCGACTGGACTTCCTCGATGAGGTGACGCTGAACGCCTCGGCGACCCAGGACCTCGAGGACCTCGTGCGGATCGGCAGCGCCCTTGAGCAGCTGCTGTCCCTTGACCACATGGTCACCATCGCGGATGGCGCGACGACGGCCATCGACGGTGATTTCAGCAAGGCCCTGACGCTTGGACAGCTTGTCGTAGACGACCTCGTCCTCGCTGTTGGCATCCGGGATGAGGGTGAGCGTGTAGAAGTGCTCATCCTCTTCCAGGCGCACGCGTCCGTTTTCGCGGACCAGCGGAGCCTTGTTCTTTGGCACGCGGGCCTCGAACAGCTCCTGGACACGCGGCAGACCACCGGTAATGTCGCCACCGACACCACCCTGGTGGAACGTACGCATGGTCAGCTGGGTACCCGGCTCACCAATGGACTGCGCAGCGACAATACCGACAGCCTCTCCGATGTCGACCAGCTTGCCAGTTGCCATCGAGCGACCGTAGCACTTGGCACAGACACCGGTTGCGGTGGAACAGGTCAGAACCGAGCGGACCTTGACTTCCTTGACACCGTGGCTGAGAGCCAGGGTGATGTGGTCGTCGTTCAGGTCGGTGTCAGCCTCGATAAGGACATTGCCCTCAGCGTCGGTGACATCGGCTGCCAGCACACGAGCGATCGCGGCGGTCTCGACGTACTTCGCACGACGGATCTCGCCGGTCGGGTTGCCGGTTGCGTCCAGGACATCCTCGCCAATCTCGACAACGACACCGTCGTGGGTGCCACAGTCCTCTTCGCGAACGATGACGTCCTGCGCAACGTCGACCAGACGACGGGTCAGGTAACCCGAGTCAGCGGTACGAAGCGCGGTATCGGCCAGCCCCTTTCGGGAACCGTGCGAGTTGTTGAAGTACTCGAGAACCGACAGGCCTTCGCGGAATGAGGTCTTAATCGGGCGGGTGATGTATTCACCACGCGGGTTCGTAACCATGCCCTTCATACCGGCCAGCGAGTGAATCTGGCCCATGTTACCGGCAGCACCCGACTTCACGATCATCGGAATCGGGTTGTCATCCGGGTACAGAGCCTCGACCTTTTCACCGACCTCAGAGGTCGCGGCCTTCCACAGGTTAACCAGCGACTCGTGACGCTCAGCAGCCGAGAGCTTACCGCGGCGGAACTTCTTCTCCACCGTGGCGGCCTTCTCTTCGTAGCCGTTCAGGATCTCACGCTTGTTCGGGAGGACCAGCACGTCAGACATAGCAATGGTGACACCAGAACGGGTAGCCCAGTAGAAACCAGCATCCTTGAGCTTGTCGACGGTCTGAGCGACCGTAATCATCGGGTACTTGGCAGCCAAGTCGTTGATGATCGCGGCCTGCGGCTTCTTAGCCATGACGCCTTCGACGTATGGGTAGTTCCACGGCAGCAGGTCGTTGAACATAACGCGGCCAAGCGTGGTCGAAGCCAGCCAGGTATCGCCCTTGTTCCAACCATCTGGGAACTGCTCGGCCTCAATCTCAGCCGGCGGACGCAGGTGGCTGATGCGCACCTTAATCGGGCTCTGCAGGCCAATTGCACCGCGGTCGTAAGCCATGATGGCCTCGGCCGGGCTGGTGTAAATACCCTGCTCCGGTGCGTCCTCGGTGGCATCCTGGTGGCCACCCGGCAGCTCCGGCTTCTCCAACGTCAGGAAGTACAGGCCAGTGACCATATCCAGACGCGGCATAGCCAGCGGCTTACCGGAAGCCGGCGACAGAATGTTGTTCGAGGACAGCATCAGGACGCGAGCCTCTGCCTGTGCCTCAGCGGACAGCGGCAGGTGAACTGCCATCTGGTCACCGTCGAAGTCGGCGTTGAAAGCCTCACATGCCAGTGGGTGCAGCTGAATTGCCTTACCCTCAACCAGGACCGGCTCGAACGCCTGAATACCCAGGCGGTGCAGCGTAGGTGCACGGTTCAGCAGGACCGGGTGTCCGGTAATGACATCTTCGAGGACGTCCCACACCTCTGGGCGCTGACGCTCAACCATGCGCTTCGCGCTCTTGATGTTCTGCGCGTAGCTCTTGGCCACGAGCTCCTTCATAACGAACGGCTTGAACAGCTCAAGAGCCATCAGCTTCGGCAGACCACACTGGTGCAGCTTCAGCTGCGGGCCGACGATAATAACCGAACGACCGGAGTAGTCCACACGCTTACCCAGCAGGTTCTGACGGAAACGACCCTGCTTACCCTTGAGCAGGTCGCTCAGGGACTTCAGCGGGCGGTTACCCGGACCAGTGACCGGACGACCGCGACGACCGTTGTCGAACAGTGCGTCAACGGATTCCTGAAGCATGCGCTTCTCGTTGTTGACGATGATCTCCGGAGCGCCGAGGTCAATCATGCGCTTCAGGCGGTTGTTGCGGTTGATGACACGACGGTAGAGGTCGTTCAGGTCGGAGGTCGCAAAGCGGCCACCGTCGAGCTGGACCATCGGGCGCAGCTCCGGTGGGATCACCGGGATGCAGTCGAGCACCATAGCGGCCGGATCGTTGCCGGACTGCAGGAATGCAGTGACAACCTTCAGGCGCTTCAGGGCGCGCATCTTCTTTTGACCCTTGCCGTCGCGAATAATCTCGCGCAGCTCCTCGGCCTCCTTGGCCAGGTCGAAGTTGCGGATCAGGGTCTGAATAGCCTCAGCACCCATACCACCGGTGAAGTAATCCTCGTAGCGGTCGACGAGCTCGGTGTAAATGCCCTCGTCGATAATCATCTGCTTCGGCTCAAGCTTGATGAAGGTGTTCCAAATCTCGTCGAGACGATCCAGCTCGCGCTGGGCGCGCTCACGGATGTGGCGCATCTCGCGCTCGGCTGCAGACTGAACCTTCTTACGGGCATCAGCCTTGGCACCCGCTGCCTCGAGTTCAGCCAGATCCTCTTCCAGGGTCTGGGCACGCTCGGCCAGCTCCTGGTCGCGATCGTCCTCAACCAGCTTCTTGTCCACGAGCATGTCTGCTTCGAGGGTTTCCTGGTCGTTGTGGCGAGCCTCTTCATCCACGGAGGTGATGATGTTGGCAGCGAAGTAGATGATCTTTTCCAGATCCTTCGGAGCCAGGTCGAGCAGGTAGCCGAGGCGGGACGGCACACCCTTGAAGTACCAGATGTGAGTGACCGGAGCGGCCAGCTCAATGTGGCCCATGCGCTCACGGCGAACCTTCGACTTGGTCACCTCAACGCCACAGCGTTCACAGATGATGCCCTTGAAGCGAACGCGCTTGTACTTACCACAAGCACACTCCCAGTCACGGGTCGGGCCGAAGATACGCTCACAGAAAAGACCATCCTTTTCCGGCTTCAGCGTACGGTAGTTAATCGTCTCGGGCTTCTTGACCTCACCGCGAGACCAGCGGCGGATGTCGTCGGCGGTAGCGAGCCCAATCCGGAGCTCGTCAAAGTTGTTGACGTCGAGCACCTGTTTTCCCTTTCCCTCCGCATCGAAGTAATGCGGAAACCAAATTCTCTGCGGAGGTTTTTGTACGTTGTCGTCTGTGTTGGGTTATTCGCGAGTTAGGGCTTCCCGACCCTGATACTCACGCAATGTTTCGTCGTGAAGCGAGAAACTATGCGGAGTCAGCGTCGGAACGCTCATCGCGGGACAGGTTAATGCCGAGGGAAGCGGTCGCGTGGTCGAGTTCCTCATCGTCGGAGGAGCCCAACTCAACCGGAACGCCGTCGGCCGAAAGGACCTCAACGTTCAGGCAGAGCGACTGCAGTTCCTTCAGAAGCACCTTGAACGACTCCGGAATACCCGGATCCGGAATGTTGTCGCCCTTCACGATTGCCTCGTAGACCTTGACGCGGCCAACCACGTCATCGGACTTGATGGTGAGCAGCTCCTGCAGGGTGTAGGCAGCGCCGTATGCCTGCATTGCCCACACCTCCATCTCACCGAAGCGCTGACCACCGAACTGAGCCTTACCACCCAGCGGCTGCTGGGTAATCATGGAGTACGGACCGGTGGAACGAGCGTGAATCTTCTCGTCGACCAGGTGGTGCAGCTTCAGCATGTACATGTAGCCCACCGAAACCGGGAACGGGAACTTCTCGCCAGAGCGGCCGTCGAACAGCGTGGCCTTACCGTCAGCGTTGACCAGCACCTCGCCGTCACGGTTCGGGCGGGACGACGCGAGCAGACCAGCGAGCTCCTCGTTCTCAGCACCGTCGAACACTGGGGTTGCAACCAGGGAGTCGGACGGAACGTCGTGCAGGTCGGCCGGAAGACGCTTAGCCCAATCCGGGTCGCCCTCAATGCTCCAGCCGGCCTTCGCCAGCCAGCCGAGGTGAACCTCGAGAACCTGGCCGATGTTCATACGACGCGGAACACCGTGGGTGTTCAGAATGATGTCGACCGGGGTGCCGTCCGGCAGGAACGGCATGTCCTCCTGCGGCAGAATCTTGCCGATAACGCCCTTGTTACCGTGGCGACCTGCCATCTTGTCGCCGTCCTGGATCTTGCGCTTCTGCGCAACGTACACGCGGACCATCTCGTTGACACCCGGTGCCAGGTCGTCATCGTCTTCACGGGAGAAGACGCGGACGCCGATGACCTTGCCGGACTCACCGTGCGGAACACGCATGGAAGTGTCACGGACCTCGCGGGACTTCTCGCCGAAGATAGCGCGCAGCAGGCGCTCCTCCGGAGTCAGCTCAGTCTCGCCCTTCGGCGTGGTCTTAGCGACCAGGATGTCACCGTCGCGAACGTCGGCACCGATGCGGACGATGCCGCGTTCATCCAGATCCTTCAGCATCTCCTCGGACGCGTTCGGGATGTCACGGGTGATTTCCTCCGGCCCCAGCTTGGTGTCGCGGGCGTCAATCTCGTGCTCCTCGATGTGAATCGAGGTCAGGATGTCCTCCTCAACCATGCGCTGGTTCAGGATGATGGCGTCCTCGTAGTTGTGACCTTCCCACGGCATGAATGCCACGAGCAGGTTCTTACCAAGTGCCATCTCACCGTTGTCGGTACCCGGACCGTCAGCGATGACCTGGCCGGCCTCAACGCGCTGGCCCTCGTCAACCAGTGGCTTCTGGTTGTAGCAGGTGCCCTGGTTGGTGCGCTCGAACTTGCGCAGCAGGTAGGTGTGGCGCTGGCCCTCATCGTCCATGATGGTGATGAAGTCTGCCGACACGGACTCGACCACACCGGTGGCCGAAGCGACAATGACATCGCCGGCGTCGTAAGCAGCACGCTGCTCCATACCGGTACCGACGAACGGAGCCTCCGAACGCAGCAGCGGCACAGCCTGACGCTGCATGTTCGCACCCATCAGGGCACGGTTGGCGTCGTCGTGCTCGAGGAACGGAATCATGGCAGTAGCCACGGAGACCATCTGACGCGGGGAAACATCGAGGTAGTCGACCTCATCGGCGCGGACGGACTCGACGTCACCACCCTTCTTACGAACAGACAGGGTCTCCTGAACGAAGCGGCCGTTCTCATCAATCGGGGTGTTAGCCTGCGCGACAACGTAGCGGTCTTCCTCATCAGCGGTGAGGTAGTCGACCTCGTCGGTGATGACACCATCGCGGACGCGGCGGTACGGAGTCTCAATGAAACCGAACGGGTTCACGCGTGCGTAGCAGGACAGCGAACCAATCAGGCCAATGTTCGGACCCTCTGGGGTCTCAATTGGACACATGCGGCCGTAGTGGGACGGGTGAACGTCTCGAACCTCGAGACCAGCACGGTCACGGGTCAGACCACCCGGACCCAGTGCGGACAGACGACGCTTGTGGGTCAGACCCGACAGCGAGTTGTTCTGGTCCATGAACTGGGACAGCTGGGAAGTACCGAAGAACTCACGGATAGCCGCGGAGACCGGGCGCACGTTAATCAGAGTGGTCGGCTGGATCGACTCCACGTCCTGAGTGGTCATGCGCTCACGAACCACGCGTTCCATGCGGGACAGCCCCACACGAACCTGGTTCTGAATCAGCTCGCCTACGGTACGCAGACGACGGTTACCGAAGTGGTCGATATCGTCGGTCTCAACCGGGATCTCGACCCCTTCCGGCGAGGTCATAACATTCTCGCCGTCGTGCAGGCGCACGAGGTATTCAATGGTGGTAGCGATATCCTGTTCGGTCAGGACCATCTCGCCAGAGACCTCAGTACCCAGGCCCAGCTTGCGGTTGACCTTGTAGCGACCGACCTTGGCCAGGTCGTAGCGCTTCGGCTTGAAGAAGTTGTTCTCCAGCAGAGCCAGTGCGGACTCGCGCGTCGGCGGCTCACCCGGGCGCTGCTTGCGGTAAATCTCCAGCAGAGCCTCGTCGGTGTTTGCAACACCGTCCTTCTCCAGGGTGGCCATCATAATCTCAGAGAAGCCGAAGCGCTCCTTGATTTCCTCAGTGGTCCAGCCGAAAGCCTTCAGCAGAACCGTGACCGGCTGGCGACGCTTACGGTCAATACGAACGCCGACGGTGTCCCGCTTGTCGACGTCGAACTCCAGCCACGCACCGCGCGACGGAATAATCTTCACCGAGTGCAGCGGGCGCTCGGTGGACTTGTCGATGGTCTCATCGAAGTAGACGCCCGGAGAGCGCACCAGCTGAGAAACAACGACACGCTCAGTTCCGTTGACGATGAACGTACCCTTATCCGTCATCATCGGGAAGTCGCCGATGAAGACAGTCTGGCTCTTAATCTCACCGGTCTCGCGGTTGGTGAACTCCGCGGTGACGTAGAGGGGAGCCGAGTAGTTGATGTCCTTATCCTTGGACTCATCCACGGTGTTCTTGACGGAGTCGAACCATGGGTCCGACAGCGTCAGAGACATCTTCTGGGAGTAGTCCTCAATCGGAGAGAGCTCTTCTAGAATATCTTCGAGACCGCTGGTAACCCGAGCGTCTTCTCCGAGCTCCTCCTGGCGACGAGCGCGCCACTCAGGCGTGCCAATGAGCCATGCGAAAGACTCACGCTGCAGGTCGAGCAGACCAGGAACCGCGATCGGCTCCTGAATCTTTGCAAACGAGTACCTCTTCGAAGCTCCGGGAATACCGGTTACTGCCTTGGTCTGGCGGGAGACTGCCAAGATGCGTCCTTCCAGCACCTCACGCGGTGGAGCACACCGGCAACCGGTGGTGCGCTCCGCCCGCTTGGTTTATACGCGATTCAAGTTGCAGGAATTATTTCTGTTGCGCACCGGGATACTTTGCGTCTAACCTTTGGTCACACACGAAAGTGATTCCCCCGCCACTTGGCCTCCAAGACCAGCCTTTAAAAGGCGAGCCCCCGAGCCCTAACGACGGCGCCGCGGCAACTCCTTTAACAGCTAGATGCACGAAAAACGGTGCTACATAATAGCCCCGAGCCCCGAGCGCAAACTATAAAAGAGCTGGCGACAGATACACTAATTCCAGCGCAACGATTTAGCCTATATCAAAAACTGGCAGTTGTCTAGTACAACTTGACAAATCGGGCGTGTCGCATTCACCCGTCACCGATATAAAGGGTGAGGCCTGGGCGCTATGGCCGTCGTAAAGCGTTACTCTGCTTTACGACGGGTCGAAGGACGCACGATGCCCACGATTGCGATGAATACCAGAATCGAACCGGACGTAATGAGACCGATTGACCACGGCTCTAGAGCCGGGCGCTGGAAATTCTGTATTGCGCCGAAGAGAAGCTGATTGGAAAGGCCTTCGTCCATCTTTCCGTTGAAGCGCAGGTAGTCCATGATCGGCTCGCCGTCGCGAGTCTCCCACCAAAGGTGGATGTCCTCGGCCATATCGATGACCGAGCCAGACTTCGGCTCAACCCACAAATCACGGGTGCCCTGGTACTGGAGGAACCCGGATTTGTCATCCTGAGTTAGCTGAGAGACGTAAGAACGGTACTTCTGGGCGAGATTCGTCTTCTCAATATCCTGACGGAAATGCAGAATGCGGTTGCCACCGCGCTCCTCTTCCCCGACAAACTTTGCCGGCAGGGAATCGTGGAGGAAATCATCAAAGATCAGGTATTCTTTTTCCTCAGTGTCGGCCGGGAGCTTCACCCAGTTCCCCTCGAAAGCCACTGATCGTGGAACGCCCGCCATTCGGTCGACAAGCGTCGCAGGAGCCAGCGCCTCGCCGGTGAGTCGGTCGATGGTCACTGTCCAGATATTGGCCTCGATAAGCTCGGTCAGCGGGTCGGTGCCCATGACCTCCGGGGGAAGCTCACGCATTTCAGTCACACCGACACGGAGCGAAACCTTGTCCGCATCGGCGGGTTCGATGAGCACGCCGTGGAGCTGTCGCTGCAGCGGCGAGTGCACTTCTTCCCGCTTGCCTTCTTCGTTAATCCTGGTGGACACGCCGTCTTCCGCCCGCAGGGTGTACGACACCGGCGGCAGGTCAAGCGGCATTTTGGGATCAACATTGAGCACTTTGGGCAGCAAGATGCCAGCAGCAAGCAGTGCGGTGCCTAGACCCAACAGAAGGATAGACAGAATTCTCGGCCGTGAGAGCATGTTAGATACTTTACAGGCCAATAGGGGCAATCAAGACAATGAGTGGTCTGGTTTTTGCCCCCAACTCCCTGTGACGGGTGAGATTAGTGAGGTTTTGCCGGGGTCGGGTGGGTTAGCAAAGGCCCCAGAAACAAAAGAACCGCCAACC
Organism: Corynebacterium sp. HMSC074C03; assembly: GCF_001838285.1. Lineage (NCBI taxonomy): Bacteria > Bacillati > Actinomycetota > Actinomycetes > Mycobacteriales > Corynebacteriaceae > Corynebacterium > Corynebacterium sp. HMSC074C03. The sequence goes on from NZ_KV836214.1 coordinate 46,154, forward strand.
CCGGGTAAAAATCCCAGAATTGGCGGTCAGAATCGGTAGCTTTAGGCCACTACCGGAGCCGAAGCAAGTAACTGAATTACTTGAGGGAGACCTTTGCGCCAGCCTCTTCCAGCTTAGCCTTAGCAGCCTCAGCGTCGTCCTTGGAAGCACCCTCCAGGATAGCCTTCGGAGCGGACTCAACCATCTCCTTAGCCTCCTTCAGGCCCAGGCCGGAGACGATCTCGCGGACAGCCTTAATAACGCCAATCTTCTTAGCGCCAGCGTCCTCGAGGACGACGTCGAACTCGTCCTTCTCCTCAGCAGCAGCCTCGCCGCCAGCAGCGCCTGCAGCAGCAACTGCAACCGGAGCAGCAGCGGTGACGTCGAACTCCTCCTCGAAAGCCTTCTTGAACTCGGTGAGCTCAACGAGGGTCATTTCCTTGAAAGCCTCGAGCAGTTCCTCAGTGGTGTACTTAGCCATGGATATTCTCCTATGAGTGTGGTGCGGCCGCTCCCCTCAGAGATCCCTGGGGTCGAAGCCGTCAAAGTGATATTTAAAAGTTTTTCGCGTGATTTAGTTCGCGTAGTTCGCGAGCCGCTCGGGATTACTTCTTTTCCTCGAGTGCCGCAGCAAGGCGGGCAACCGAGGAGGTCGGAGCATCGAGCAGGCCAGCGACGTTCGCCAGAACGCCGTTGAAGGCACCAGCCAGCTTTGCCAGCGTGGTCTCACGGTTATCCATATCCGCAAGAGCCTCGAACTGTGCTGCATCCATTGCAGCACCGTCCATGTAGCCGCCCTTGATCACGAGGTTCTTGTTGTCACCGGCGAACTTCTTAATCGCCTTAGCCGCATCCACAGCCTCGCCCTTGATGAAGGCGACTGCAGTCGGGCCGTTCAGGTGCTCATCAAGACCCTCAATCCCTGCCTCGTCGGCAGCGATCTTGATCATGGTGTTCTTGGCGACGGAGTACTTAACATCAGCACCGAGGGCGCGACGCAGTTCCGTGATTTCCGCAACGGACAGGCCGCGGTACTCAGTCAGCACGATAGCGTTAGACTCTTCGACGTCCTGCTTCAGTGCTGCAACAGCTGCAATCTTCTCAGCATTTGCTGCCATGTGTACTCTCGCCTCCTTCCTGGTCTTTGCAATTTTCCGCTCGGCCAAGTGAAGGAGTCTTTTGCGCAAATACAACAAACGCCCCAATCCTCGCACAAGGATGGGGCGCACAATTCTTTTGGCATGTTCCACTTCAACTCCGCCAACTCCAAGGTCAGCAGGTGAAGTCAAACTGCGCAAGCGCTTCCAAGTCCTCCTGCGTGGGCCGCTCACTGTATTCCTACAATGAAACCTTCAATCCGCTTCTTTCGAAGCGAATGACCGACGGTCTTCGGTGAAACTTGAGTACCAACCTCCATCTTCCCAACTCGATGTTGGTACCGATTGGAAGCCGGTCAAACTTCGTGAAGAAACTCTATACCAGACCCAGGCAATTAACCAAATCGCCTATCCAAACCGCGCTGCACCAGGCTCTCCAAAGCGGCCGAACTCCAGGTCCTTCTCACGTTGCTGCACAATCATCTCAAGCTCGGCAAAGTACGCATTCAGGTCATCGTCGGCAAGCCAGAGCACTTGGTCGGCGTAGTCGAGTACCACGCGCACCATGTCGTCGGGATGCGCGTCTAACCTAGCGGCGTCGAGAATATCCACGGTGAGTGTCAGCGCCACACGCACGACCGGCGGAATCTGCGATGCCAGGCACTGTTGCGCCACGACATTGCGCAGCTCCACGGCTTCCATCCGCGCGATAATGCGCAGCAGCCGCACTACGACGACTTGCGCCGCCCGAGCTTGCAGAGCTTCCTCCTCACTCATCCCCGGAAGCACCACAGAATCCTGGATATTGCGGCGAAGGACCTCAGCTACGCGCTCGTCCTCCCCTAGACCCGTCAGCACCTCGCCCAGCAGAGTCTGCCCCGCGATGCGCAGGCAGGGCATGTCATAGGCGTCGTCGCCCAACGAGTCGAGATACGAGATGAGCTGCGGTTCAATAATTCCGGAACCGTCGTCGAGCTGCGCCAGGCGATTAATCTCGCCGAGCGCCTCCAGCCCTTCTTCGGGTTCCAAAATCAACGTCATAGTCGCGATTTTAAGCAACAAACTTTGGCTGTGAGTCCATTTCGGCTCGATTAGTTGTTTGGATTAGCAATTCGCTTTACGACTACCGCGCCCAACCCCCCACCGCGCTATCGATATCCCTTACGAGAATGCAAAACCGCCGCCTCACACACTTGGGAAAGTGCGCGCGGCGGCGGTTTTAAAGAGCTTGGCTCTGAGTCACCCTCGAGCGACTTGTGAAGAGCAACTCGCCTATCGGCTGATGCTGATTTAGGCGGTGTAGTCCTTGATCACGCTGGTGTCAACCGGGATGCCCGGGCCGTTGGTGGCGGAGACGGTGATCTTCTTCAGGTACTTACCCTTAGCAGCGGACGGCTTGAGACGCATCAGCTCGTCGATAAGCGCACCGTAGTTCTCGGCCAGCTTCTCGGCGTCGAAGGAAGCCTTACCGATAACAGCCTGCAGGTTTGCAGCCTTGTCAACGCGGAAGGAAATCTTACCGCCCTTGATCTCGGTGACAGCCTTAGCGACATCCGGGGTAACGGTGCCGGTCTTCGGGTTCGGCATCAGACCACGCGGGCCGAGGATACGAGCCACGCGACCAACCTTGGCCATCTGGTCCGGGGTTGCGATCGCAGCATCGAAGTCGGTCCAGCCGCCCTGAATCTTTTCGATCAGTTCCTCGGAACCGACGAAGTCAGCGCCGGCCTCTTCAGCCTTGGTGGCGTTCTCGCCAGCAGCGAAAACAACAACGCGGACGGTCTTACCGGTGCCGTTCGGCAGGGAGACAGTGCCGCGAACCAGCTGGTCGGCCTTGCGCGGGTCAACGCCCAGGCGGATAGCGACGTCGATGGTGGCGTCGTAGTTCTTGGAGGAAGTCTCCTTGACCAGGTTAGCGGCCTCGAGCGGAGAGTAGATGCGGCCGGCGTCGATCTTCTCGGCGGCGGCGCGGTATGCCTTGGAGTTCTTGCTCATGAAAAGTCCAATCTCAATTAAGTGAAATGGTTGGATTGTGGTGTGTAGCGGGCCGAAGCTGGCCCTACCACTTGGTGAAGGTGCAGCTAAACGCTGACGGTTTTACTTAGCGCCCTCGACGGTGATGCCCATGGAGCGAGCGGTACCGGCGATGATGCGTGCACCCATCTCGATGTCGTTGGCGTTCAGGTCCGGCTTCTTCAGCTCGGCGATTTCCTTGCACTGCTCCCAGGTCACGGAACCGACCTTGTTGGTGTGCGGAACGCCCGAACCCTTCTGGATGCCAGCGGCCTTCAGCAGCAGCTTAGCTGCCGGCGGGGTCTTCAGAACGAAGGTGAAGGAGCGGTCTTCGTAGACGGAGATTTCAACCGGGACAACGTTGCCACGCTGGTTCTCAGTTGCTGCGTTGTAAGCCTTGCAGAACTCCATGATGTTGACACCATGGGCACCCAGTGCCGGACCAACCGGCGGAGCCGGGTTAGCCTGACCAGCCTGGATCTGCAGCTTAATAATCGCAGAAAGCTTCTTCTTCGGAGCCATCGGATTAACCTACTTCCTAGTTACCGGGGCACGCCGCCCCGATGAAAAGGCGACTCACCCCGTCCGGATGCCGACGCTTTACGACGACCCTTGCGCCCACGACCATCATGGCCGCTGGCGCTGGTCATCGAGTTGGTGCCAGCCACCGGGGATACGAATTACTTGGCGCATCTGTGCTCAAGGCACAAAAATGCACGCCTGGCTACGTTACCGCAGCGTATGGCGTGCATCAAAATCCGTTACCGGATTGGTTGCTCGAGAGAGCTAGCTGGTGCCTTTGCTCGGCGCTTGGCTTGCTGCCCGGCTTAGTGCGAGGCCCGCTTAGTGCGAGGCCCGCTTAGTGCGAGGCCTAGTTCAGCTTCTCGACCTCATCGATGCCCAGCTCGACCGGGGTCTCGCGGCCGAAGATGGAAACCAGGGCCTTCATGCGGCCGGTGTCCGGGTCGATCTCGGAGATGGTCGCAGCCACAGATGCGAACGGGCCGGACAGGATGGTGACGGACTCGCCGACCTCGTAGTCGATGGCTACGGCCTTCTTCTCTGCCTGCGGAGCCGCTGCGACAGCCAGCTCACCGTCGGCATTTGCAGCTTCCTCAGCGGCGTCCGCGGTGATGGTCTCCTTCGGCATGAGGAACTTAGCGACCTCGCGAATCTTGACCTTGGACGGCTGACCCTCGCTACCGACGAAGGAAGTAACACCCGGGGTGTCGCGGACGACGGACCAGGACGGGTCATCCAGGCTCATGCGGACCAGAACGTAGCCCGGCAGCAGCTTGCGCTTAACGATCTTCTTCTTGCCGTCGTCCTTGCGCTCTTCGACTTCCTCAACCGGAACGATGACCTCGTGGATCTGCTCATCGACACCCATGGTCTGGGCGCGCATTTCCAGGTTGGTCTTCACCTTGTTCTCGTAGCCGGAGTAGCACTGGATGATGTACCAGTCGCCCGGACGACGCTTGAGCTCACGCTGGAACTCGCGCAGGCGCTTACGGTACTCGGCGTCTGCGTCAGCAGCTGCTTGCGCCTCAGCGTCAGCGGCGGTCTCCTCTGCCGGCGCTGCTTCTGCTGCAGCAGTGTCAGCTGCGGCTGCGTCGGCTGCGGCTGCACCCTCGGCCGGAGCTTCTACCTGAGCCGGTGCGCCCTGCGCATCCTGCTCAGTTGCGGCAGCATCCGCGGGCTGGGCGTCGGAGAAAATATTCTGACCATCATTCATGTCGTGCTAACCCCTCTTGTATCTACATCAACGGTTCGCGACATTGGCATCTTCGCTCAAAGAGTCTTAAGAGCCAATATGCCATCCGCAATCACTTCGCACAGCAAGACACCAGCTGCGCTAACGAATAATCCCGCCGTCCGGAACTCGGAGGCGGGATGAAAAGCATCACTGCGAAACAGTATAACCGATTACTTGCCCAACACCGATCGGACACCCAGACCGGCCAGCGTGTCCACACCCCACACGAGAGCGATCATGGCAATCAGGAACAGAATCACGATGATGCTGTAGGTGACCATCTGGCGGCCGGTCGGCCAAATCACCTTGCGCAGCTCGTCAACAACCTGCTTGATGAAAACCAAAGGGTTACGAGTCGAAAACTCGTTGGTCTCCTTCTCACGCGCAGGCTTCTTCGCCACGGTGGTCTGCGCGCCCGTCGCCTGGCGCTTACCGGACGGGCGAGCCGCCGCCTGGAAAGTCTGGTTTTCCTCAGACACGATGCTCCTTCGCTACTTCGTGCATATGAGACCTAAAGATACTGCACAGTGAAACTCAAACGTGAATTCTCCAAGGGCAAACTCCAGGGATGTTCTCCGGAGCCAACCCCCCACTGTGCAGAGCAAGTCTGGTTCAGTGCGTAAATTCTAGCCGATTATCCACACTATCGAAGAAATGCCCTTCGTGGGAACCGCAGGCTTCGAGATTCGATTCCCCTGCTGGCCTTGCGGCGATACTCACTGACGGCCACTTCACTGCTGCTTCGCCCTAGCTCGGGCTGCAAGCTTGGGCTGCTCGCTCGTGCTGCAAGCTTGGGCTGCAAAAACGACGACCAACAGCCTACGGGCTGCAAATGTGAAACTGTGCGAGTTTATGGCACTTTCAAGCCATTTTTACTTTCAAGCCATTTTTCGAGCCATTTTTGCCATAACCGCAGTCAGTAACTCGCTTTGCCCCACCGCCGCCGAATATAAACGAAAAACCCGCCACCCAGGCGCATTTTCATACGCCCCGGATGACGGGTACTTGCAGGGGCGACAGGACTCGAACCTGCAACCTGCGGTTTTGGAGACCGCTGCTCTACCAATTGAGCCACGCCCCTTCACCACCAGCAAAAGAACTTTCTAATCCTTAGCTGACAATGTCCCACCTTACTGCATTGCTGCATAATCAAGGCGGGGTTCGACGAACATCACTGTCCGTAGTAGCGATGGGGGGGATCGAACCCCCGACCTCACGATTATGAGTCGTGCGCTCTCACCATCTGAGCTACATCGCCCCTATTCTCTACCGGACATAAGTCCGCATAAAAGAACAGAGCCCCCTGACAGAATCGAACTGTCGACCTTTTCCTTACCATGGAAACGCTCTGCCGACTGAGCTAAGGGGGCATCAGCATCCATTGAACTCAGCACGTAACTCCGGGCCAATAATTGACCGCTTCGTTTCGTTCTGTGCTCTCCGTGAAGCCTTGCAAAGATTAACCCGAAATCACCGCTAAGCACAAATCAGCAGGTAGGCAGCGGTATTTCTTGTCATGTTTGCTGACATTTTGGCGGCCACTTATGGATAATCTATTCACTTATCGATGAGCCCCAGCGGAACCATAAGTGAATAGCCCATCGATAAGTGGCCGCCCCTAACCCGAGCTCCTAACCCGAACCTCTAACCCAACCCCTGCCCCGTATCCCCACCAACAGCCCCTACAAACAAAAAATCACCGCGAGAAAATTCTCGCGGTGATTTCACTGTGCCAGATGATGGATTCGAACCAACGAAGGCAATGCCGACGGATTTACAATCCGCTCCCTTTGGCCGCTCGGGCAATCTGGCGTGCACTCTTAAACGGTGCGAATGGAATGCTACCCACTACTCTGTCATTTACACAAATCGCCAGGTAAGGAGGATATTTTCCTACTTGGATTCACCCCTCAGCAGAGCTCACCCCCAGCAGAGCTCAACTCTCAGCAGAAATCACTCCAGAGCAGAGCTCGCCCCTTGGTTCATCTCGACAGTGGAGCTCAATCCACTACCCCACGCGCTCCACGGTGTAGCGAGCAACGTGGCGCAGAGCGTCCTTGGCCGCACAGTCGGGAAGGCCAGCGATGACGCGGTCGGACTCATCCAGCAGTTCATTGACCTTCTCCATCGCGCGAGCCACACCGTTGGTCTGAGCCAGGAGCTCGAGGGCCTCGTCGACAAGCGCATCGTCGGAGACTGGGCCGACGAGAATCTCGCGGAGGCGGTCAGCTGCTGGAGTGTCCTCCTGTAGCGCGTAGAGAACCGGTAGCGTGAAGACGCCCTCGCGCAAGTCAGTGCCCGGAGTCTTGCCGGACTGATCTGTGTTGGAGGAGATGTCGATGATGTCGTCGACGATCTGGAAAACGATTCCAATTAGTTCGCCATAGCGGCGCAGCGCATTGGAAATATCGGCGGACGCACCGGCGTGATAGGCACCGAGATAACCAGCCGATGCGATGAGCACACCGGTCTTTTCGGCAATGACCTTCAGGTAGCGCTCGATGCGCTCTTCAATCGGCAGGTCCAAGTCGTTGAGGCACTCACGCATCTGACCTGTGACAAGGACACCGAAGGTCTCGGCGAAGTGGGCTACGCTCTCGGAACCGAGCTCCGCCAGCAGGCGGGATGCAGCAGCGAAGAGGTAGTCACCGGCCAGAATGGCGACGGTGTTGTCCCAGCGCGAGTTTGCGGAGGACACACCGCGGCGCTTATCCGCTTCATCCATGACATCGTCGTGGTAGAGCGTCGCCAGGTGCGTCAGCTCCAGCACCGTCGCGGCGGTGATGACCTTATCGCTCTCCGGGTTCTCACCGAACTGCGCGGCAAGCATGGTAAACATTGGGCGGAAGCGCTTACCACCAGCCTGAGCTAGGTGGGAAACCCGCTCGGCTAGGAAGTCCTCGCCGCGCCCCAGCTCAGTAATCAGGAGGTCCTCGCTCTTGCGCATTCCCTCGGTGATTGTTGCTTCCAACGCCTCATCAACGAAGTGAGAACTAGTGGCGGTGTGCTCACCAGTGCCCTGAGCACTTCCGGAACTAAGCCCGGAGTAGTCTCCAGTACGCATTCGAGACCTGCCTAACTGACGATAAAAGATAAGAAACTGCTAAATAAACTACCCTACGAGCATAGTGGCTAGCAGACCAGTTCCCATATTTGTTTCAACGTCGTTATACGCTGGGGCAATGACCTCAAGCCCGATTTCGCGAGTTTCCCCCACGTTCGACGGCGCCGTCGCTCTACCCAGCAGCACTGACGTGCTCATTGTTGGCGCTGGCCCCACCGGCTCCGCAGCCGCAATTCACGCCGCCCGCGCCGGTTTTTCGGTCACTGTGGTCGACTCGCAGCGCTTCCCGCGCGACAAGACTTGTGGCGACGGACTCACTCCTCGCGCTATCGCTGAGCTACGTCGCCTAGGGCTTGACGACGAGCTCCTGCGCCGCAACCGCAACCGCGGACTCAAGCTGCACGGATTCGGCGGCTCCATCACCGCACCTTGGCCAGATGATGCCTCCGGCACTTTTCCCGCTGTCGGATCCGCGATGCCGCGAGTTGAGCTCGACACTTTCTTACTCAATGCCGCCGCTGATGCCGGTGCACAAGTCTTTGATGGGGTCGCTGCGCGGAAGGTAGTTCCCGGAGCGTTGAGCAGTGGTGGCACGCGGGGCCACAGTGTGCGCGAGGTGGAACTTTCCGACCGCGAAGGCAAGCCACACACCATCTCGGCCCGCTGGCTGCTCGTGGCCGATGGGGTCCGAAGTACCGTCGGCAAGCAGCTGGGGCGTGCGTGGCATCGGGACAGCGTGTTTGGCGTGGCCGCGCGGTCATATGTCAGCTTCGACAGCGCGGACGTAGCGGATGACTGGATTCACTCGCACCTGGAACTGCGCGACTCCGAGGGGCAGACGCACCCGGGCTATGGCTGGATCTTCCCGCTGGGAGAAGGCCGGGCGAACGTGGGGTGTGGGGCGCTGGCGACGTCGGCACGCCCGGCGCGCACGAACGTGAAGAAGTTGCTACGCGAGTACCACGGGCAGGTGCGTGATCAGTGGCAGATGAGCGAACCAGAGCACGTGACGTCGGCGCTGTTGCCGATGGGTGGTGCTGTATCGAATGTGGCGGGGCCGAACTGGGCGTTGCTCGGTGATGCTGTGTGCCTGGTCAACCCGCTCAACGGTGAGGGCATTGACTACGGCATGGAGTCGGCGCGGCTGGCGGTGGAGCTGATTAGTTCGATTGGTGCGTGCAGCGATGGGCTGACTCACTCCTGGCCCGCCCTGCTTCGCGAGCACTACGGCACTGGCTTCTCGCTGGCTCGCAAGTTGGCGCTGACGTTGACGTACCCGAGCTTCCTCCCCACGGTCGGCCCGCTGACTATCGGCGCCCCGTGGGGCAGCCAGCTCATGGGCGTTGCCGCACGACTGATGGGAAACCTGGTCACGGAACACGACCGCGATGTGGTGGCGCGACTGTGGCGCGCTTCGGGGCAGGCGGCGCTGGCCTCCGATAAGTGGTTCGGGCGCCAGCCCTGGCAGTAAAAATCGCTTTACGACGGGCCCCGCGACCCAGCCCCGATTGCGAGCTCGCGAGCTACTGCGCGGGCTTGGTTGCCGAGTGCAGCGCCGCGATGCCAAAGGTGAGGTTCTGCCACCCGGCATCCTCCCAGCCAGAGGCATTGATGTCGCGGGCAAGCTGCGGCTGGTTCGGCCAGGCGCGAATCGACTCCGCCAAGTACACGTAGGCCTCCGGGTTCGAGGAGACGACCTTGGCGATCTGCGGCAGTGCCCGCATCAGGTACTCCTTGTAGAAGGTGCTGAACACTGGCACCACAGGGGTGGAGAACTCACAGACTGTCAGCTGGCCTCCGGGCTTGGTCACGCGGGCTAGTTCGGCGAGGCCCGCCTTGTAGTCCACGATGTTGCGAAGACCGAAGCTGATGGTCACCGCGTCGAAGGTGTTGTCCGGGAATGGCAGCTTCATGCCGTCACCGCAGACCTTGGGAACATCGCGATGTGCACCGGCCTTGAGCATGCCTCGGGAGAAGTCACAGGCAACGACGTATGCGCCAGACTTTGCCAACTCCACTGAGGAAACAGCCGTACCAGCGGCCAGGTCGAGGACCTTCTGGCCAGGCTGCAGGTTCAGGCGCTTTGCCGTGCGCACGCGCCAGTAGTGGTCAATACCACCAGTGAGCACGGTATTAGTGATGTCGTAATTCTTCCCCACGCCGTCGAACATCGAGGCGACTTCGCTGGGATTTTTCGTTAAATCAGCCCTAGACACGATGTCCAGATTACGCGACCGACTTCTGACGCGTAGCAGCACCTGTACGGGAAGCGTCAATCGTATCTGCTGCGACCTTGCTTGACGTCTCGGCCGAGGAGACCCCAGAAACCTCCTCGTAGTGACAAACAAGGTCTGCACACAGTGCTTCCCAGGTACGTTCGGTCACGGTGTCGCGGCAGCGGTTGCGCAGCTGCTTGCGTGCCAGCTCATCGTCGACGAGCAGCAGCTTGTCGACCGCCTCAGACAGATCGCGGGTGAAAGTCTTGGGCTCCAGCAGATAGCCGTTGACATCGTTAGTAATCAGGTCGCGCGGGCCGCCTGCGTTCGGAGCGATGGCCGGAACACCGGAAGCGTGGGCTTCCTGTACGGCCTGGCAGAAGGTTTCAAAGTCACCGGTGTGAACGAACACGTCCAGGCTGGCGAATGCCGCTGCCAACTTATCGCCGGTGAGCTGCCCAGTGAAGACGGCATTCGGCATCTGCTTCTGCAGCTTCGGCAGCTCCGGGCCATTACCAACAATGACCACCTGGATATCATCGCGGCCGTTCAGCGCTGCCAGCCGCTCCACCGACTTCTCCGCCGCCAGCCTGCCGACATAACCAACAATTGGCTTGCCCTCCGGGCTCCACTGCTTCCTGAGCTCTTCACTACGCTTTGTCGGAGTAAAGCGAACCGCATCAACACCACGACCCCAGCGGTAGACGTCACGAATCTTGTGATTCTGCAGGTCCTCAATAGTCGGCGACGACGGCGCCAGCGTTCGGGCGCAGGAGTTGTGAATCACGCGCGTCCACAACCACGCGGCCGTGGAGAGCCCCGCCAACTTGTAGTTCTTGGCAAAACCCGCAACGTCCGTCTGATAGATAGCCACAGCCGGGATGCCCAGCGCCTTAGCAGTCAAAGCACCGGCACCACCGAGCACAAATGGCGAAGCCAAGTGGACAACATCCGGCTTAAACTGCGTCAGCGCCGACGCTACCCTGCGGTTCGGCACACCAATCGGTAGTGAATCAATCAACGGCACCATCACGGTGGGCACACGCTCAATGCGGTAGTCGCAGTAGAACTCTGCTTCTTCCTGCCAGTCTCGAGCACCCGGCGCAATCACCAGCGCCTCGTGTCCCTCACGGCGTAAGTGTTCCAACACCCGCAGCACGGAGTTTGTCACTCCATTGATGTTGGGCAAGAAGCTTTCAGCAATGATGGCAACGCGCATGGTGCTAGTTTTCCATCTCGTCGGAAAGCGAAAGTGACCCTCTGTTTACCTTTTGGGGATCTCTTTGTAAACGACGGGTTGCGCGCAACGACAACCACCACAACGGCGCGACGACGATAAACGCAACCACAGCGATGCTGGCAGCCGGGAGAAGCGACAGCGTCCAAGTGCGTCCGGCGACGCGGACGACATTGGGGTCAGTGCGGTCGTATTCGACGCGGACGCGCTGCCCCTCTTCCAGACCAACGGGATAGAGCAAGCCGGTTGGTGGCGACTGAAAATCACCATTCTCGTCGACGAAATCGACCGTGGTGCGAAGAAGCTCGACCGAGCGCACATTGGCTACGGACTGCCCCATGTTCGACTCGATATTGCGGTCATTAATGAAGCAGCCAACCACCATGGCCAGGCACGAAAGCAACAGGCAAATAATTACAAAGAGCAGCACCTGACGAAGGAAGCGCGGCCAATTGGCCAGGGCAGTTTTCCACTGCATGGCGGTCGCGACCTCCTTATTCTTCTGTCCTTGATTGTTTCCAGCTCTAATCTGATGCTGCCGGCCAGCTAGTCCTTATCCAGCAAGCCTTGTTCAGCTAGTGCTTGTCCAGCACCCCAATCTCCGCATTGTATGCCAGCTTGTGATGCAACTGTCTCCGCGTCGCACGCGTGGTCGCCACCTCGATGACGCGGATGCCATCGACGTCGGTATCCGGGTGCAGCTGCGCGAGCAGATCTGGGAGGCGGTCAACATGCACGTGCTCGACCCCGTAAGCCTGACAGATGCCCTCAAAGTCCACGTTCTGCGGTGTGCCGAAGATGCGCTCGAAGCTTCCCCGCAGAGCCGGGCTGCCCGCCTCCAGCGTCTCGAAGATACCGCCACCGGCATCGTTGGCCACCACGATGGTGAGGTTTTCCGGCCTCGGCTCCAGCGGCCCAATCGCCAACGCTGCGGAGTCGTGCTGGAACGTCAGGTCCCCCATGAGCGCAATCGTCCGCGGCGGGCGGATCTCGTCGGCATGCTCGCGGTCGGACGCCAGCGCAATTCCAATCGCCGTCGCCACCGTGCCGTCGATGCCCGCGGCGCCCCTCCCCGCATACGTGTTCACCCCCGGGAAAGGCAGGCCCGTGTACGACGCATCGCGCACCGGGTTCGACGCGCCTAACACCACATTGTCACCCGTGCGCAGGCTATCCGTCAGCGCTGCCGCCACATGAAATCCGGTCAGTGGCTCCTCCGCTTCAATCGACTCGGTAATCGTCTCCCGCACGGACTTCACCGCCAATTCACTGGCAGCCTCACAGATTTTCGTCCACTGCGGGTCCTGGTCCCCCATAGTCTGCACATGCTTGACGACGGCCCTTGCGTTCGCCGTTACATCCGGAAACTCCACCCCAAAGCCGTGGTTTTCCGCATCCGAGACAACCGTCAACTCGATATCAGGATTGGCCAGCAGCTTAGAGATCCCTCGGTGCAGCGTCGGTCTGCCGACCAACACAATCTGCTCCGGCGGAATCTGCGCAAAAGTACCCGCCGCAAGCGGGTGAACCGGGTGCGCCGGCGCATATGCATTCGGCTCAGCGATGGTTGGCAAATCCTCCAACTCTGGCAGATGCGGGGCATTCGAGCCCGCAATCACGAGTGTGCGGCGGCTGATGTCAATTGTGGCTGTGCTAGCCGCGTTGGCCGGGCTGGTAGGGGCCGAGTTGGCCGCGATGGCGGCTGCGCCGACGTTGTTGCTGTTGGTAGGCGCAATCGTGGTCCAGGGGCCGCCGTCTGCGCGACCCTCGGGGATGTCGGCAACGGAGTCGTCGCCAGGCACGAGCGGTTCGACAAAACGGACGTTGAGGTGGCCGGCCCCGGATGCCATGGCGGCAACAACGCGATCAATGCGGGCGCGAATCTGCGCGGCAGTGGCATTCGTGACCGGGGCGGTGCCGTCCAGATCGAACTCAACGACGGAGGCATCGGCGAACAGGCGGTCCTGGACGATGGTCTGGTTCGCGCCGGTGCCGCGATAATGCGCGGGGCGATCGGCGGTCAGTGCCAGCAGCGGAATGCCCGACGCGGTGGCTTCGACCATGGCGGGCACGAGGTTCGCGACAGCTGTGCCGGATGTTGTGATTACCGGGGTCACCTTGCGGGTGCGCGAGGCCAGGCCGAGGGCGAGGAAGGCGGCGGAGCGTTCATCGATGCGCACATGGAGGCGGACCTTCGCCGCATCGGCGGCCTGGACCAGAGCGCGGGCCAGCGGGGCGGACCGGGAACCCGGGCACACTACGGCATCGACCATGCCGAGACGCAGCAGCTCATCGACAATGAGGCCCGCTACCACTGCGGATGGGGCCGCGGGGGCTGTATGGGCTGCGGAGGTGTGGGGCGTGGCGTCGGTTGCCGAGGCTGGGGTGCCAGCATCGGTGGCGGCGGCATTGGTGATGTTGGTGCCCTGAGCGTGCGAAGTCTGGGAGGTGTCCTGGTTGTCGTTCACACTCAATAGGCTACTTGTCAGGTCGGATATCGGGCTCGTTGGGAGTTACTGACCCCGTTTATGACAGTTTGGAGCCGTTTTTCGAACTCAAAGTGTCATAAACGGGGTCAGTATCTCTGGATGCTCCGTGAGTTGGAGCAGGTTGTAGAGCAGCTACAGGTGGGATAGGCCGCCAGGTGCGCCGCTACAGGTGGGCGTACGCCGCGCGGAGGCGGTCGAACCACCAATCGCGGCGGGGACCCGGCGCGGCGAGCTCGGCCAGGCGGGAAGGGTCGGGGGCGGGGTTGGTGACGGGCAAACGGCCATCGATAAGTGGCCGGGGCTCGATGACGTCCTCGATAAACAGCGAGGACGTGGCCAAACCCGCCGCGTTCGGCTCCGGCTGCAGCTCGGTAGTAGGCAGGGCCGCCGCCGCGAACAAGCCGGCAGCCATGCCAACGCCAGTGTCCAACGCGCTGGCGACGGTCACCTTCATCTCCAGCTCCTCGGCCAACCGAAGCAAACGGCGTGGCCCACCAAGTGGCGCGACCTTCATTACGCCCACGTCAGCCGCCTGCTCGCGCGCAACCAAATACGGATCCTCAGCCTTGCGGATCGACTCATCGGCAGCAACCGGGCAAAACTCCCCCACTGCGTCGCGGACCTGCCGCAGCTCGGCGACAGTCGCAACGGGCTGTTCCATATACTCCAGCGGGCCCAACTCATGAGCGGCGCGGATGGCCTGCTCCACCGACCAGCCACGGTTCGCATCCACCCGCACCACAGGTTCATAGCCATAGGCTTCGGCCACCGCGGTGCGGACGGCGGCTACGCGCTCGATGTCGTCGTTAAGCGATTGGCCGCTCTCTGCGACCTTGACCTTGAACGTGCGGCACCCGGGGTAACGCCCCACGACCTCCGGCACCTGCTCGGGTGTGATGGCGGGGATGGTGGCGTTGACCTCGACAAACTCGCGCTTCGGGGTGGGCAGGCCGACGTAGGCGCATTCGATGGCCGAGCGCAGCCACGCGGCGGCCTCGGGCGCCTCGTACTCCAGGAAGGGCGCGAACTCGCCCCAGGTGACGGGGCCGTCGATGAGGAGCGCCTCGCGAGTGGTGACGCCACGGAATTTCACTGCCATGGGCAGAGCCACGACGTGGGCGCGGTCGAGGATGTCGTCGATTGGCGGAAGCTGGATGTTGGGCGCAGCGGACACACACATACCCCTCATGCTAGAGACCTTTATGCTGGAAGCCATGACTGATACCGCGAAGTACTCGACCGATAACCCCTTCCGCCCTGAGCAGTGGAAGACGGTTGATGGTTTTGAGGATTTGACCGACATCACCTACCACCGCCACGTCGGCGAGGGCCGCGAAAACGGCATTGTGCGTATTGCGTTTGATCGCCCAGAGGTTCGTAACGCATTCCGCCCGCATACCGTCGATGAGCTCTACCGCGCACTCGACCACGCGCGTCGCACCCCGGATGTCGGCGTTGTGCTGCTGACCGGTAACGGCCCGAGCACCAAGGACGGTGGCTGGGCATTCTGTTCGGGTGGTGACCAGCGCATTCGCGGTCGTTCCGGCTACCAGTACGCCACATCCCACGAGCATGACGACGCTACCGCGGACGCATCCACCATCGATACCGCGCGTGCCAAGGTCGAGGGTGGCCGCCTGCACATCCTGGAGGTGCAGCGCCTGATTCGCACTATGCCGAAGGTTGTCATTGCCGTGGTCAATGGTTGGGCCGCAGGTGGCGGACACTCCCTGCACGTGGTGTGTGACCTGACACTGGCATCCCGCCAGGAGGCCCGCTTTAAGCAGACCGACGCTGACGTGGGATCTTTCGATGCCGGCTATGGCTCGGCCTACCTGGCGAAGCAGGTTGGTCAGAAGTTTGCCCGCGAGATTTTCTTCCTCGGCCGTTCCTACGACGCTGAGACCATGCACCGCATGGGCGCTGTCAACGAGGTCGCCGACCACGCTGAGCTGGAAGATGTCGCGGTGGAGTGGGGCCGCATGATCAACGGCAAGTCCCCGACGGCGCAGCGTATGCTGAAGTTCGCTTTCAACCTGACCGATGACGGACTGATGGGCCAGCAGGTCTTCGCGGGCGAGGCCACTCGCCTGGCGTACATGACCGACGAGGCCGTCGAGGGCAAGGAAGCGTTCTTGGAAAAGCGCGACCCGAACTGGGATGAGTTCCCGTTCTATTACTAGGGGCAGTTAGGGGGCGCCGGCTGGGGCGCTCGTCGGGCCCTGCACTTTAGCGCTCATTCGTGGCTGTAGAACAGCCGAGAGCGTGCGCTACAGTCACGGGTCTGCGCTAGAGTGCCTCCGACGCTTCGACCGCCAGCCCGCCATTGCGAGTCGGGAGCACCGCACCTTCTACCTGATAAACCTCTCGCAGCATAGCTTCATTAATGACCTCTGCCGGAGGCCCTGCACTGCTGACCCGACCATCGGCTAGAACAACCACATGTTCGCAAAAGCGCGCCGCTTGCCCCAGGTCATGAAGTGTCATCACTACCGCGCAGGGCAATTCCCGCGCACACTTGCGTACCTGCCCGAGAAGCATCAATTGGTTACGCAGGTCGAGTGCGCTGGTGGGCTCGTCGAGAAGCAATACCCGAGGTCGTCGCACAACCGCCTGCGCAAAACTCACCAACTGCCGCTGTCCCCCAGACAACTCAGACATCAGCCGCGATGACAACGCAACCAACCCAAGTCGTTCAATGGTGGCCTGCACTTCTGCCCGCACTGTGGATCCGACACGCAGTGCGGAAAACCCAGAAAACGACTGTTGCCGGGCAAGCAGGACGCTTTCGTACACGGTCAATGAGCTCAGCGGCGGAGGGTCCTGTGGCAAATATAGAGATCTTTCAGCACGTACCTGCCCCGAGCAGTTTTCAAGGCCCGCCAAACACCTCAGCAGTGTCGATTTGCCAGCTCCGTTGGGACCGACCAACGCAGTCACGCTTCCCATCGGAAGAGGCCCAACGTCGACATTGTGCAGGACATGATGGCCGTCGTAAGCAAAAGACACTCCTCGCGCGCTAAGAGCGGACGATTCTGG
The DNA here is from genome assembly GCF_001838285.1 of Corynebacterium sp. HMSC074C03. Taxonomy (NCBI): domain Bacteria; kingdom Bacillati; phylum Actinomycetota; class Actinomycetes; order Mycobacteriales; family Corynebacteriaceae; genus Corynebacterium; species Corynebacterium sp. HMSC074C03. The sequence goes on from NZ_KV836214.1 coordinate 63,044, forward strand.
AGGGGTTTCGCCGAGGGGTTTACCGTCAGGTTTACTGGGGCTGTCGTGATGACCATGTACAGCGTCGTTCCCGACAAAGCGACTTGCCTTTAGCCAACCCACATTTTCCTCCTCTGGCCAGCGATAATCGCGACAAATACGGGCACTCCTACAATTGCGGTAATAATGCCTACGGGAAGAATTACACCCGGTTGAATCACCTTCGACACTGCCGATGCCGCAACCAGAAGCAGCGCCCCTACCAAAGTCGAAGCAGTAAGAAAATAACGTTGATCTTCGCCTACCAATAAGCGCGCAACGTGTGGGCCGACGAGACCGATAAATCCAATCGTACCGGCCATCGACACAGCGGTTGCCGCCATAAAGGACACCACGATAAGGGTCAGCGCACGCAGTCGATCAACGTCTACGCCAAGGGCTTTTGCGCGGTCATCGCCCATCCGGAATGCAGTCAGCGACCAGGCATTGAGGTAAAAGAAGAGTAGCCCCATCACGAATATCACCGCGAGCAACGCAATCTGCGTCCAGTTCGAGCGGGTGAGACTACCCATCGTCCAGAACACAACCTGTTCCAACTGCGTCTCCGAGGCCAGGTATTGCATCAGGGCCAGTAGAGCGTCGAAAAAGAATACAATCGCGATACCGAGGAGAATCATCCCCTCGACTCCTGGGCCACGAAATCGGGAAAAGAGCAGAATCGCAGCGCAGGCCAGCATCGCGAACACCCACGCAGTCCCGGCCATCCCCAGCACCGCACCGATTCCCTCAGAAGCGAAGCCGGTGACCACAGCCAGGGCAGCACCGAATCCGGCCGCCGCTGACACGCCCAGGGTGTACGGCTCGGCCAGGGGATTTCCCAGAATTGTCTGCATTTGTGAGCCCGCCGCTGCCAGCGTCGCTCCGACGAGCACTGCAGTCACGGTCATCGGAAGCCGAATGTCGAAAACAATCTGGTGGTCAATGGGTCGCGCACCAACCGGATGGGTCAATGTATGCAAAACTTCGCTGGCAGGCATGCTACCGCCACCGAGTAGAAAGTCAGCAAGCGATGTCAAAGCCAACACCACAGTAATCAGAGCGATTATCACCCACTTCTTCCGTGCTGCGCGCTGATACCAGTGAAAAATTGACTGCACCATTACTCTATCAGGGCTGACTTCCTGCTCCCCGCGAACGGCGTCTCCGCTCCCCTGCGTTGTTGCCAGGTTTCCGTGCGAAACTTGCATGTTCGACATCACTCCAGCCCAGTCCAGAAGGTGCCCGAGGCCTCGATTGGCAGGAACTTATCGTGCAGGTCCTGTACCTCTCGTTCAGTGTCAATGTCGCCGAACAAGTCCGGGTGCATGGCCTTTGCAAACATCTCGACTGCCAGGAAGTTATATGGCGAATCGTAAAAATGATGCCATGCGACGAAAGTACGCTTACTTTTCACCGCGTCGACTTCACGCACAGCGGGTTGCTTATCGACGACATCGTGAAGGGCCTTTTGCGCCTCTTCCTTCGATTCCGAGTAACCCAGCGGTACGTAATTTCCTTCCTTGACCGGAGTCTTACCCTGATCCCAGTCTGCGCCTGTGGCAATGATGACTTCAGGATTCTTCCCGGCCAATGCCTCTGGCGATACCTGCCCTTGCTTCGCATCAATCATTTCGTCGCCAAGGTTTAGTCCACCGGCAAAATTGACAATCTGCGCCAGGTTGGACTTGGCGAAGGTTGAGCAGCAGTCAAAGTAACCGGGTGCTCGCCACAGGAATGTCGGTGTCGGTGCTGGTTTCTTCTCGGCAAGGCGGTCAGCGACCTTGTTGACCTTCTTCTCGTAGTAGTTGATAAAGTCTTCCGCCTGCTTTTCACGCCCCAGCAGTTGTCCCATCATTCGAATACTGGGCTCGGTGTTTTTCACTGGGTCAATGAAGTAGTCGACAGTCACCGTCGGCACGCCTGCCTTTTCTAATCCATCAACGATTCCAGCATCTTTAGCCGCGTCGAAGACACCCGCGTTTACTACGAAGACATCGGGTCGGGACTCCAGAGCCTGTTCCAGCGACATAGTGTTGTTGTAAATCTCGCCTGTGGTCGGGATGTCCTTGATTTTGGGGAACTTCTCAACGTAGCGGTCGTAAGTGGCTTTGTCGTTTTCCTTCAGGTCCTCTGGCCAGGCAACGATCTTGTCAGTTGGATTGTCTGGGTTCAGAAGCGCCGTCGTGTAAAGCATCTTCTGCCCGCCCATCAGGATTCGCTCGACATTCTGCGGGACTTTAACTTCGCGTCCTAGCGCATCGACGACGGTACGCTTCTCACTGCTAGCGGATGCGTCTCCATTTCCATCTGAGCAAGCGGCGAGAAGGACGAGCGACATGCATAGGAGTACCGCGAAAAGCACCCTTGCGGGGAAGTCACGCAGTAGCACGCTTGGAGTAAGAGGAGAACTAACCTTCATTTTCTTCTTTCCGGAGCAGGCGGTCAGTCGACCGCATATTCAGCTCCTCGGATCCCCTTCGGTAGAGGGAAAACGTCATCTTTACGTGGATGGTTCAGACTATTTCTGGATGGGTGTTACGAAGCTTCGGCCGTCACACGGAACTAGTGGGTTGCAGGTGACGCTGCAGAGCGCGGTAAAGCAGAGCAGCGGTCGTGGAAAAGCCAAGGATGAGCCCAACCCAAACGCCATATCCTTCCCAACGAAGGCCAAGGCCAAGAATCAGGAGAGCTGGAACCCCCACCGCCCAGTAGCCCCAAAGGGTCGCACTGAGACCCGACTTCGTGTCGCGCAGCCCACGAAGGAGCCCCACCAGCACGTTCTGGGAGCCTTTAGCGAACTGCTGAAGCACGGCAAGGCACAACAAGATTGTCGCTATATGGCGTACATCGGGATTGGCACTAACGTTGGAATCAGTAAGGAACAGTCCAACGACGTACTTGCCCAGTAGCAACCAGAGCAAACCGACGACGGCAAGATAAATACCCACTGCGTGCAAAACCCGACGTGATACCTGTTTGACTGCCTCGGCACCATCCGCTAATGCACGGCTGACCAGTATAGATCCTCCGTGCGAGAAGCCGATACATACTTGGTAGACGATATAAGCGAGTTGGTTAACAACGGTGTGCGCTGCCAGCATGACTGGGCTAACCAGGCCCATCGCTAGACCTGCGATAGTAGTAATCGCAGCTTCAGAGCCGTAGGTAAGCGAAACTGGAATCCCAAGCCGAATAATGCGCCTCATGCATGCTGCGTCGCCGGGCCTCGGAATGACCGCGAAGAATTTCCGTAGCTGACGGTCTCTTTGCAGCAAGCCAGCAAAGGACAGCAGGGTAAAAACCTGGACGCAGGTGGTCGACAGACCGATGCCCACCAGTCCCCATGCAGTTCCCCATTCATTGACACTTGTTAGCCGGAGGAATCCAGCGTTGAGAGCAGCGTTGACAACGATGGAGATGAGCGTAACCACCAGCAGAGAGCCCGGCCGACGCATGCCGACTGCAAACTGCCGCAGGACATTGAGCCAAATCATCGGGATAAGGCCTGGTGCAAGCGCGACCGTCATCGAGAACGCTAGCTCGGCAACAGTGTCGTCGATGGGCAAGATGAGTGCAAGCGCACCAAATGAAATCACGATGAGGCCACCAATGATTGCAGTTGCGGTACCGACGGCCATGCAACTGCGTACCGCTTGGCGGATTCGCTCAGCCGCAACTTCCTCGCCTGTCTTTTCCCACTCCGACGCGGCCTCGGCTACTAGGTTGCCTCCGGCGGTGACCATACCGACACACATGGTGCGAATCTGGTTGTAGAACTGCATTGCGAGTCCGCCGCCGGCAATTGCCACTACACCGAGGGTCTGCAGCATCAGCACATCGGTCGTGGTTAGCGCAACCCCCGCTAGCTGAACGCCCGCGATGGGTAGCGCAAGCGAATAGACATCACGGTAGGACACGGTTTGCTGGCCAATTGCACGAGCTGGATTTATCACCCGGCCACCTCGAAGGAACTAGCAATGGCACGAGAATCACCATAGGCTCTGAGCATTCGCGAAACTTGACGCTCCATAACTTCTGAATACAAATGATTTTTCTGAAGCCAATCAGTATCAAAAATTGTGTCGAGATATTTCTCACCAGCATCACAAACAATGACGACCATTGTTGTTCCTGCCTGAAACTCGTGTAGATGACGCAAACCTTCGTAGATTGCAGCACCTGCTGTGCCTCCAACCATGAGCCCATGTTCCCTAGCCAACACTCGGGCCACAGCGAATGCCTTGACATCGCTAACTTTGACTCCATGGTCGATGAGGTCGTAGCGGGAGTTCGCGAGGCTCCAACTTTTTGGCAGTCCATTAGCGCGTATGGCATGCCGCTTTCATCGTCGTAGAGACTAATGGTGGTGTAGTACTTATCTGGGTTGTCGCTTCCGTGGCGATAAGAGGTCTTGTATCCAACGAGATCACGGTTGGCATCAAAACCGAGCATCGAAAAAGCAATCGAGTCCCGGCTCTCAACCGGTAAGTCAATCATCATTTTTGTCGGGCACTGCGAGGAACCTTCCGCGAATGCCAAGTATCCATCTTCTACTGCACGGATAACCAGCGAAGGTTCGAGTTCGATATCTTCCAAGTCCGATCGGGTCAAAAGTCGAAGCTTTGGAGTTTTTGAATCAATCAATAGAAGTCCTTCAAGCAAGTAACGATTGATAGCCAACCATTCAACCAACAAAAGGAGAGCCTACACTACCTGTCATAGGTATGGCTACCCTAATTCCTAGATTCTATCGGCGATCACAGGCAGTGAAGGTTCAATGACTCCAAGCTGGGCGCTAAGCAATATCGCTACTCTAAGGCGAGGACGCCGTCGCACACGGCGGCGAGAAGCCTGTGTTCATGGCTAATCATGAGAACACCGCCGCCAGATACGGCGAAATCCCGGATGACCTCGACGATTGCCGCGGAGTTGGCGGCGTCGAGCATGGCGGTCATCTCGTCGCAGATGAGGTAGCGTGGACCGGCGGCCAGGGTGCGAGCGACTGCGGCACGCTGGAGCTGCCCGTCTGAGACCTGGCTAGGGAAGCGATCGAGAAGGTCCGGAGTCAGCCCAACGTTTCGGATGAGCTCGTCGATGTCCACACTTTTCCCGGTTCGCTGACCATCCCGCCGCCCTTGCCGCCCCTGTCGTGCGGCTGAGCGAATGGTGCGCCCCAAAGTCATCCGCGGGTCGCAGGACCTTCGGGGAGACTGAAACACCATCCCAATCTGGCCACGAACCCGCTGCCCGGCGCGGCTGCGCACAGCGCCGACCGGCACCCCGTCGCAGAAGCACTGCCCTAAATCGGGCACTTCCAGGCCTGCGAGGATACGGCCGAGCGTGGACTTGCCAGCCCCCGAAGGCCCACGAAGCCCGACGATCTGCCCTGGATCAACCCTGATGGAAACGTCCGATAAAACGACTCTCGCAGAGCCGTCCTTGGCGCCGAATGACTTCGACACGTTCTCGGCGACCAGCGCTTTGCCACTCGCCTGCGCGTCACAGCTCACCGAAGCCTGCTCACTCACCAACGCCTTACTCACCACAGCCTCCTCGTTCATTTCCCCGCCTCCTCGAGCCTGCGCGCGTAGCAATAGTCCTCGTCCAGGTTCGTCAAGCTCGGCACCACGCCGGGCATCGGCCGCATGCCGTTTTCGGGCAGCGCTGCGAGCAGGTCGCGCATGTATTCGCTGGCTGGGGCCTCAATCACCTGTTTTGCCGGTCCCGTCTCCTCAAGGCGCGATGCGTACATCACTGCAACTCGGTCGGCGATGCCGCTATCGCGCAGCTCGGAAATGTCGTGCGTAATTAGCATGACTCCCACACCACTGTCGGCGATTTGGCGAAGCATGCGCAGCAGGGCCATGGTCAGGTCGGGGTCGAGGGAGGCCGTCGGCTCGTCAGCAATCACCAGAGCAGGGTCGCCAGCCAGGGCGAATGCCACTGCTGCGCGCTGCGCCATACCCCCGGAAAGTTCGTGGGGATACAGCGCCGCGACCTCCGCATCCAGGCTGACTCGCCGCAGCATCTCCTCCACCGTGTGGTTGCGCCCCAGAACGGAAATTGTTTCTTTTAGCTGTGCCCCGACCGTGCGCACCGGTGTCAAAAACGTCGCCGCCGACTGCGGTACTAGCGCGATTTGCCGCCCCGCCAGCTCCTCGTCAGTGCGAGCAAGGCCCGCGCCGGTACGTCGCCGCGCCAGAATTTCGATGGGCTCGGCGTTCCTCTCCGCTTCTGCACCACTGTCAGCTGCCCCTTCGCGCGGATAGAAACGCACCTGCCCCTCTACTCTCGCGTGCGGCGGCAGCATGCCAACCACCGCCGAGGCAATAATCGACTTTCCGCAGCCCGACTCACCCACAACCGCGACGACCTCTCCCCTACCCACAGTCAGGGACACGCCCGTCGCGGCATGCACCACGTCACCACCGCGCAGGGGAATCCGCACTGTCAGTCTCTCAATGTCCAGCAGCTTCTCTCGCTTGCCGACGCCCTCCCGAGCACTCACACCAGCACCTCCTGTCCGGTCACCCGCTCCTTCAAATGCGTGCCGACGGCCGCAATACACAACGTTGTGGCGACGAGGAAAAACGAGGGAAACACCAAAATCCACCAATGGCCGAGAAGCAGGGCGCCCTCGGCGTCGGCAAGCAGAGTCCCGAGAGACGGCTTGTGCGGCGGCAGGCCCACCCCAAGGAAAGACAGCGTTGACTCGTGCCAGATTGCGTGCGGGATCAGCAAGATAAGGCCGACCAAGGACTGCCCCAGTGCCGCCGGAACAACGTGCCGAGCTAGCACGCGTGCGCGGCTCATTCCGGACAGGAGCGCGGCCTCGACGAACTCGGCGCCCCGCAGATGCAGCACGGACGCACGGACCGTTCGGGTGATGGTCACCCAGTGCGTCAGTACCAGGGAGATGATGATTGCGGGGACCGAGCCTCGGAAAAGGCTGACGATGAGCAGCCCCAGTAGCAGGTGCGGCAGCGCGTTGGTGACGTCGGCGCTGCGCATAATGACGCGGTCGACGCGCCCGCCGAGCATGCCTGCGGTAACGCCGAGGACGATACCGACGATCGCCGAGCACACTGCCGTGACCAGTGCAATGAAAAGGGAAATGCGCATTCCCGCAGCAACTCGAACGAAAACGTCGTGCCCCTTCGAATCGGTACCGAAGAAGTGCTCAGGCCCCGGGGCGACACCGGAATTGGCGAAGTCGGTGAGCACCAGGTCGGAGTCGTGAAACAGCGGAGTTAAAAAGGCGTAGGCAGCGATGAGGACCAGGCACGCCACGGCCACGACCGGGGCGACCGGCCTCTTTGTCGTTTTAAGCATCTGCATCCACCCGTGGGTCGAGGACGACGAAGGCGACGTCGGCAAGCAGATTTCCGAGCAGGACGATAGCCGTCGTCGCGATAGTGAGAATGCTCAGCAGCGGAAAGTCCAAGCTCTGAGCCGATTTGACCAGTGCGGTTCCGAGCCCAGGCCACGCGAAGACCGCCTCCACCAGTGTCGATCCGACGACCAGCTCAGACAGTCGCGCGCCGATGAGCGCGAGGAAAGGCGGCACTGCGGTCGGCAGGATATGGGAGAAAATAATCGTTCGGCGCGGAATGCCGCGGACCTGCGCTCCGGTGACCGCGCCGGAGTCCATGACCTCGACGATGGACTCACGCAACGACAGCACCAGCCACGGCACCTGCGTAATCGCAAGAACGACAGCTGGCAGCGTAAGGTGCGCCACCGTAGAGGAGAAAGTCACGGGCTCGCCCGGGTAGGTCAGGCCTCCGGTGGGAAATAGCTTCCAGGCCAACGCAAAAAGGCCGAGGCCGCCGAGTGCAACGACGAAGGGCGGGGTCGCCTGAATCACCGTCGAGATCGACAGGACTAGCCGGTCTAGCACTCCCCCGCGCCGCACCGCAGCCCACAGTGCCAGAACGAATGACAGCGCGATAGCTCCGGCAAGTCCGCAGGCGCCGAGCAGCATCGTCCACGGCAGACGCTCGGCGAGCACCTGCGTCACCGGCTGTGAGTAGGACCTCGAAATGCCAAGGTCGCCCACCGCCAGGCCCTGCAGCCACACCAACCACGACTCCCACCAGGGCCTATCCAGCCCCAACTGGTGAGAAATCGAGACTCTCTGCGCTTCGGTCAGGTTGCCCGCCTGACCTTTGAGATACGCATCCAAAGGGTCGAAGGGGCTCACCGCCGCCAGCGCGAACACTGCTGCCGTCACCGCCACAACGATGGGAACGGCTACCAGCACTCGCCTCACGACGATTCCTGCGACCTGCCGTTTCCGGCTCTTGAAACGGGGTTGATGCTCAGAGGGGTGTAGACGCGGGTGTGAGTGCGGGCGCGAGCGAGGGTGAGGACGTGGGTGTGGCTCGGCTTTTGTCATTTACTTGTGCCATGCCCCCAGGTTGAACCACGGGCCGAAGTTCAGGCCGTGGGCATGGGGCTCAAGGATGGCATCCGGGTGCGTGTAGCCACGGTCGCGCTCGACATAGACATGGTCAACGTAGACCAGCTGCAGCATGGCGGGCTTTTCGGCGTAGAGCTTCTGAATCTTACGGTAGAGCTCGTCTCGCTTGGCCTGGTCCGCTTCGACGCGCGCCTGGTCGAGCAGCTTGTCGATCTCCGGGTTGACGTAGTCGGAGCCGTTATCCCACTTGGCACCGGCACCCGGCTCAGCGTACTTGGAGTGCAAGATTGAGTAGATCTGGCCGTCGACGGAGTACGGGGTACCGCCTCCTCCCAGCATGACCGGGGTCTTGGCGTAGTCCTCGCGGGTGACAGACTTGGAATCACGGGCGACCGGATTGACCTCAATGCCGACCTTCTTCAGGTCGGAGGCTGCGGCCAACGTCAGGTCTGTGCGGGCGTGATCGCGGTTCGGGAAGTAGATGACATCGAACGCGGCGCGCTGGCCGTCCTTGACGCGGATGCCGTCCGAGCCCTTCTTCCACCCGGCGTCGTCGAGAAGCTTCTCGGCCTTCGCGGTGTCGTGCTTGATCTCGGCGGTCGGGTCGTAGGCGTCGCCGTAGAAGTCCGCGAGGAAGGTGGAGTTCGGCTTCGCGTGGCCCTTCATCACGTCTTTCGCCATGGCCTCACGGTTGACAGCCAGGTTGACCGCATTGCGGATTGCCTGGTCACCGGTGACCGGGTTGCCCGCTGGAAGGGTGATTCCGCGCCAGTCCGCCGAATGCGCCGACTCGACCTTGAATCCCTCCTGGCCTTCAAATTCCTGCGCCAACGCCGGCTCCATAATGGTTCCGTCGCCCTCGCCGCCGCGCAGCTGCTGAGCACGGGAGTTTTCGTCCTGATTGACTCGGTAAATGACTTTCTTCAGCTCAGGGGCCCCGCCGTGATAATCCTCGCGGGCCGTGAAGATGGCCTCGTCGGCACGCAAAGATTCGAGCTTGAACGGGCCAGTTCCCACGGGCTTGGTATTGAGATCTGAGTCCTCGGCGGGCTTCAAATCATCGAAGTTGAAGGCCTCCGACGGGGCGATGCCGTTGAGGAGCTGGTGATCGAATTCCGCGTACGGGATATTCAGCTCGAAGACGACCTTGTCTCCGTCGGCGTGCACCTCATCGAGCATTTCCCAGTTCGGAGCCTCAGAGGAGGCCGAGCGCTCGTCGAGGATGGCCTTGTAGGTCGCCACGACGTCCTCCGGCCCGAAGGTGGTCCCGTCGGAGAAGGTGATTCCGTCCTTGATTGGAACGGTCCACGTTTTGTTGCCATTGCTCGGCTCGGCGGGGCCGGAGGCTAGCAGAGGCTCAAAGTCGACGGGCTTCGTGGAGGTGTCACCCGACACCGGCTTGAGCCGGAAAAGGCCCTCGTAGACCGGGGAATCGCCGGACCTGCTGTAACCAGCAACCGGGTTGTATCCGCCGGTTTCGTTGTTATCCAGCAGGACCAGGGTCTGCTCGGCGCTGGCGCCGGAGGCGGACTTATCATCGGGGTTCGAACAGGCGGTCAACCCGAGGCCACAAATCGCAAGTGCAGAGACCGAGACAGCCAGGGTTCGCCCCGTGCGGGTAGAAAACATTTACTCCCCTTTATTGAAGGATAGGCGCAACTAAGTAGTAACCGTTTTCATTTTTTACTCATTGGAAACTTTATTTCAATGGTTCGAAATCTTTTCTTCTTGTTGCATAAATGTTTAGAACCCAGGTAAGAGGCAGAAAAATCCCGAAGACCTGGTACGACGATGGCGGCAACACATAAGTGCTGCCGCCATCGACTCCCCCTATATTCGGTTATAAAGCCCTACCTCCACCTACTGAACCTTCGTAACCTCAAAGCGCTGCTCCGGGTGGACGTAGGCCTCCTGCGCACGAACGAGCTCCAGCTCGTCAGAGCCGGACTCGTGCGTGACCTTTAGCAGCTCAAAGATACTGGCCGCGGTGTTGCCCAGCGCGACCGAAAGGTCACCGTCAATACCGCGACCACGCAGCAGGTTGCCCGCGAACAGCGCAGCCGCGACATCGCCGGAGCCATTGCGCTTCAGCGGCAGGTACGGCGTCGCCACCAGCCATGCGCCCGAGCCGTTGACGGCGAGCATCTCAATCTCGCCCTCCTTGCGCTCCGGACGCAGCACGCTGGTGACCAGCACGGCCTCCGGGCCCATCTCACGAGCAGCATGGGCTGCCGCAATGGTGGACTCCAGGTCGCTGACCTCGCGGCCTGTCAGGTATCCCAGCTCAAACTGGTTCGGCGTAATCACGTCTGCCACCGGCACAACCTTGTCGCGCAGCAGCGGCGGAATGTCATCCGAGACGTGGCAGCCACTCTTGGCATTTCCCATCACCGGGTCACACGAGTAAATGGCCTTCGGGTTGCGCTCCTTGGCCAGCGCCACGGCCTCGATGATGACATCCGCAATATCGCTACCGCCCTGGTAGCCGGAGATAATCGCGTCGACGTCGTCAAGCTTGCCCAGCTCATCGATACCCTTGATGACCTCACGCACATCCGTGGCCGGAATCATCGGGCCGCGCCACTGGCCGTAGCCGGTGTGGTTGGAGAAATCGACGGTGTGGACCGGCCACACTTCAAAACCTGCGCGCTGCAGCGGGAAAACGGCAGCGGAGTTACCCACATGGCCGTAGCTCACATGCGACTGGATGGACAGGATCGAGGGCACGCGGTTGAACTCCGCGACGGCTTCAGCTGCCTTTTCGGTAGGGGCCTGATTTTCGCTCATTCCTCTATATTGCAACGAATGCGCGAAAATCCCATATTCCCCTAGTAGGAGCTGGGTCGGCGCCTGCTGGCTTTGAGCTCAGAGCGGCGTTGCTTCTGCGCTTTACGACGGGCAATCGAGGCCCGACTTGGTCGAGTCCGCCGGCGCCTCGGAGGCGGTGGCTGCACGGCTTCCCGAATGAGATCCGCCAAGCGACGCCGGGCTTCCGCGCGGTTGCGTACCTGGGAGCGCTGCGTGGTGACCGACACGGTGAGTGTGGTGCCGTCGAGTCTGTGGCTGAGGTTCTGGAGGGCGCGGCGGCGGTGGATGTCGGAAAGCACGCTGAGCTCGGCGATATCCACCGATAGCTGCACCTTGGAGTCGGTGGTGTTAACACCCTGGCCGCCCGGCCCTCCGGAGCGCGCGAAGCGTTCGGTGAGCTCCGCTGCGGGGATGACGAGGCCCTTTGGGATGCCGGGACCTGGTGGGATGTTCAGGGGTTTCATGGTGGCCAGTGTAGAGGGCGCGTTTGTAATCAGGGCGCGTTTCCTCTAATCCGCGGTTAAACAACAAATACTCACCTAAGCTGGCAAATAACATTTATCCACTTATAAAAACAGCAAGAAAAGGCAGGATTGAGACACCATGGCCACTTCTGATTCCCCGTCCATTTTCATCTCCGGCGGCGCGCAGGGCATTGGCCGCGCGGTGGCCGAGAAGTTCCTGGCTGCAGGCTGGACCGTCGGCGTCTACGACATCAATGAGGATGCCCTGGCGAAGCTCAAGGCTGAGCGCCCGGAGGTAATCGTCGGCAAGCTGGACGTGACGGACTTTAAGCAGTGGGAGGACGCGCTTGCGGACTTCACCTCCCACACCGGCGGCAAGCTGACGGTGCTGGACAATAACGCGGGCATCATCGGCGATGGCGATATCACCGACCAGTCGCCGGAGATTATTCGCGCGCAGGTGGACATCAACTGCACCGGCCTGACGCTGGGTGCGAAGGCGGCACATCCGTACCTGAAGCGCACCAAGGGGTCTCACCTGGTCAACATGGGTTCGGCTTCGGGTATCTACGGCCAGCCGCACATCGCGCCGTACTCTGCGTCGAAGTTCTACGTCTCGGGTCTGACGCAGGCTCTGGATTTGGAATGGCGCAAGGACAAGATCCGCGTCGTCGCCATCATGCCGCTGTGGGCGAAGACCAAGCTGGCGGACGTTTCCGCTGGTTCGACCCGTCGTCTTGGCGTGCGCATCACGCCGGATCAGGTCGCTGATGCCGTGTGGAAGGCAACGCATCCGCAGAACTTCATTGAGCGCCAGCGCCACTTCTACTCGGTGTCGGCAGCGGACTTTATCCTGCGCTACCTGGGCAAGATTGGTCCGCAGTTCCTGTCCCGCCCGGTTAACGCAATCATCGCGGGTTAAGAGGCAAACTAGACCTATGCTCTTTGATCAGCTCCCGCGCGACGATGCCCGCATCACGCCGGGAGTTGTTCATCTTCCGGGGTGGCTTCCATTGGAGCGGCAGGCCGGCATCATCACGCAACTCCGCGACATCGCCCGCGACGTTGCCGGCACTCCCCTGGCCATGACTCGCCCGCAGCTCAAAAGTGGTCAGATGCAGGTCTTCATGCTGCACCTGGGGCGCATGTGGGCCACGAATCCGTACCGCTACGTCACGCACGCAGGCGGCGTTCGCGTCCCACCTGTGCCTGACAATTTGCTGCAGCTCGCCACCGAAGCACTCGGCGCTGCCGCGCTTTACGACGAATCCCTCAACCAGTGGCCCACCACTTTCCGGCCCGACATGGCGTTAGTCAACTACTACCCACCTGGGGCCACCATGGGGATGCACCAGGATCGCAACGAAAACTCCCCTGCGCCAATTGTGTCGCTCTCTATCGGCGATGAGGCTCTGTTCCGCATTGGCGGAACTGAAAACCGCAACAAACCCTGGGATGACGTGACTCTCGCCAGCGGGGATGTGATTGTGTTTGGTGGTCCCAAGCGGCTTGCATTTCATGGTGTGCCCAAGACTCGTCCGGACACTTTGCCTGAGGGGTGCGGGCTTAAAGAGGGCCGCATCAATATCACTTTTCGGCAAGTGGAAAACTCACACTAAACCGCGCAAGCCACCGACCGCTAGCCTAGACACATGCAGCGCACCACTTCCTCCATGCACGCACAGGCTGCCACCACGCAGACTCCTGCCCCACTCGACTGGCGCAGCCGGGTGCGTTTCTTTGTCGGCTCGTTCCCAGCTGCCGATCTCGCTATTGCGGCTGCTTTCCTGCTGTGCTGCTGGTTGAGCATGACGCCGCTATTTACTTATGGCCCGAGCTTCACTTATGTCACCAATGTGGTTCTGTCCGCGATGATTGCCGGCGCCGCAGCGTTTCGTCGTAAAGCAGTGCGTGCATCGTTTGTGATTACGTACAGTGCCCTAGCGGGCCTCGCCTTGCTGGTGTGGCTATCCCCGGTGAACCTTGGGGTAGACCCTATTATTGTTGCCGCCCCACTATCACTATGGGCTGTGACCAGGTGGGAACAGAATCGCACCTGGGGCATAGTTGGGCTCTTTTTAGGGTTGATTGGCAGTTTCCTCAACCCAGCGGTTCCAGCCTTCGGTTTTACTCCGGAACGGCTGTTGGTCTTCGGTCTGCCCGCGGTGCTCATCACGGCGAGCGCGTACGCAGTGCCGCTGTGGCTGCGCATCAACGCCGAGGAACATGCCGCGGAGTTGGAGAACGTCGTGGCGCTCAACAAGTTGGAGTTGTCCCGGGAGCTTCACGACGTCGTGGGGCACGGACTCACCTCTATTAAGGTTCAGGCCCAAACAGCGCTGTACCTGGCGGAGATGGATGACTCACGAGCGGAAAGCGCTGCTGAAAAGACCACGCTGGAAGGTATTGCCGAGACCGCAGAACAATCGTTGCGAGATGTGCATGCGCTTGTCGATGCACTACGTGAAGGCGGCGAGATTAGCGCTGATCCGAATGAGATTCCACGTCTGGTTGCGGCTGTTTGTCCGCCGGGTCGCAATGTTTCGGTGACTCTGCCGGAGTCTTATGAGGCGCTGGCGGATTGGCCACTCGCGAAGCGACTGACTCTGGTGCGGGCAGTGACGGAGTTGGCCGCGAATATGGCCAAGCACTCATCGGGGGCTGGTGAGCTGGCACTGATAATCAATCCACCTGCCGACGCTGATGACAGCCCGGCGCGGGTTCATTTGGTGACCGCAAACCGGGCTGAGAGCGAAACTTTGGACCCCAGGAAGCGAGCTGGTGCTGGCCTGATTGGTCTGGATGAACGCGTGGCGCAGCTCGGTGGCGAGATGACTTATGGTGAAAGCGACGGCATGTTCCGCGTCAGTATCCGCCTGTAAGCGGTTCAACCGAAGCAGGGCTGGCTGTCGAAACTGTCAAGAAAGACGAGCAATGGATGTAATTCGAGTATTAGTGGCTGAAGATCAGGCTCTGATTCGGCAGTCTTTCGCGCAGCTTATTGATGCCCACCCGCAGATGAAAGTCATTGGTGCCGTAGGCGACGGCGCCGAGGCTGTGCGTCTTGCCTCCGGTGCGGATGTGGTCGTCATGGACATTCGTATGCCCGTGATGGACGGTATCGAGGCCACGCGGCAAATCGTGCGAGGGGCATCGTCCGGAGGCGCGACCCACGCATCCGCTCCGAAAGTTCTGGTACTGACCACCTTCCGCGAAGAATCCCTCGTGCTCGGCGCTTTAGAAGCTGGGGCCGCAGGCTTTTTGCTCAAAGACTCCAATCCCCGTGAGCTGCTTTCGGCCATCATGCGTATCCACCGCGGTGAAGGAGTCATCGATCCGAAGGTGACGCCAATGGTGTTGCGACACGTTTCACCGCGCACGGCCCACTTCGAGCAGTCAGCAAGCGCTTCCTCGACACATGGCGCTGGCTCAGATCCCACCGACGCAGGAACCCAGTTCACACCCCGCGAACAGGAGATTTTGGACCTCGTCTGCCAGGGGCTTTCCAATGATGAGATCGCTCGCAGATTGGTGGTCGCCACGACGACCGTGAAAACCCATGTGAAAGCGCTACTAACAAAAACGGGCTCACGCAGTCGCGTGGATCTTGTCATTTGGGCTGCGAAAAACGGGCTGCTGTAGCTTCTCCTCACTGGTTCCGTCATCCTCGCTATCGCCTCTCCTCCCTGGGGAGGATATTTCCGCCATCTCATCCTCAGGGAGGGCGCGAATCGTGCCAAGCACTCCTATTACTTAAGGCATGAACGCACCAACTCCTACCTCAGACCCTTCCGCAGATGCCGCCGCTTCCCTCCTTCAGCTGCGCGGCATCACTGTCTCCTACGGCAAGAACGAACCTGTCCTAAACGGCCTCGATATGAGCGTCCGTGCCGGCGAGGTCTACGGACTATTGGGACTCAACGGCGCAGGTAAGTCCACGCTGATGAGCACTGTGCTTGGGCTAATTCCCTACTCCGGTGAAATCAGTATTGCGGGACGCCCGTGGTCCGTTGCCGACCTAGACCGCATCGGCGCCTCCATCAATGGCCCGGCGTTCTACCCACAACTCTCGGCCACCGACAACCTCAAAGTGCACGCACATTTGACCGGCACGGACAAGCACCGTATCGCCGAGGTCCTGGACATGGTCGGGCTTCATGCTGGTAACAAGCGCGCGCGTGCTTTCTCCACCGGCATGAAGGTTCGTCTCTCCCTGGCAATGGCTCTGCTTACCGACCCCGATATTGTGCTTCTCGACGAGCCCACCAACGGCCTCGATCCGGAAGCTATCGTGGGCCTGCGCACCTTGTTGCGAAATCTCGCCGCTAGTGGCAAGGCCGTCGTGGTGTCCTCCCATCAACTCGGAGAGGTCGAAAAGAGCGTTGACCACCTTGGCGTCCTTGCTGGGGGCCGGCTGGTCTACGAAGGCCCGCTGACTGACTTTGCGGCTGCTGGTCAATCCCTCGAGCAGGCTTTCTTTGCCGCAGTAGGTGTTGCCCGATGAGCGCTCAACCGCACACACGCACTCTTAACACGCGCGCTGTTCCTACGCGCCACTACTTCCGCGCCGAACTACTGCGGGCGAAGTGGTCGCTCACCATGTTCCTGCCCATCATCATGGTGGCAATCGCTCTGGTCAGCATGGTTTTTTCTAGAGGTGTCGATGCCACCGCCATGGCGAGTGCCCACATCTACTCACTTATCCTGCTTCCTCCCCTGGCTGCTATTACGTCCGTCATTGGCCAAAACCGTGAAGAAAAGCTCCGCCAAGGTGGCCTAATCTGGCGCAATATCTCGAGCACTCGAGTGCTCCTGGCACGCGCAGCCACTGTCATCGCCTCCACGGCCCTCGGCCACGCACTGATGGCCGCTCTCCTTGCCCGGAGCGTGAGCACCGCATTGCAATTCACGATCTTCAACACGTTGTCATTCTTCGTGTTCTGGGCATTCGGCCTTGCCCTATGGCGCCTTGTGCCACGCGCAGCTCTCTTCCTTGCGCCGCTGACTGCCATCGCTTGGGCCATCGCAGGAACACTGGATGCCATGAGCCCAAACTGGCAAGCTCTCCCGTGGACCTGGGCAATCCGCCCAACGTTACCTATTCACGGTGTGCAGGCTAATTCCATCACGGCTCCCGCAGACAGCGAAATCTGGGACATCGCCATCCTGCCGCCCGCGCTGCTGCATTTACTCCTCGGGCTAGGCTTCTTTGCCATCGCATTGGCTGCGCACGGAAAATCTGTCAGCTTGCCGACGGGCCGGGAACGCAGCACTTCGTCGTTAAGCCATGGCATGAGCGCGACCCTGCCCTGGCGCACCTGGTGGAGCCTCGCAGCACTGATGCTTGCCGGGCTTGCGGTCGTGCGTGTGGTGTGGAACCCGGAGTATGCGCTGGGGCTGCTGAGTTTCGTCTGCGTGCCGACGGCCGCAACCGTGGTCGCCATCATGACGTGGACCTCGCAAGCTGATGCCTGGCCAGCGCTGATGTATCGGCGCTCGCGCGGGAGCATCACGCTCCGACTGTTTGCCTTGGATATGGCATTTCTCGCGCCAGTGCTCGTGATTGCGGCGATTATCAGCGGCGCAGGCGGCGAAGCCAGCAGCGAGACCGACATCAACCCTTGGCCGTACCAGGCGGTCATCGCGCCTCTTGTGGCCGCAATGATTGTGGCCGTGACCGGATTGATTGCGCGTCGGAGTGTGGCAGCGGCGATTTTTGCCTCGGTCGCGCTCGGTGGTTGGGCGGTGATGGTTGGCGGTGATGTCCTCAGTGCCTCACCGCTGTGGTGGACCTCAGAATGGGGATGGACCTGGGTGGTCCGTGATTACCCCGAGCGGTGGCCGCTGATGGTTCTCGTATCCGCCATTGTGACCGGGGCATTCGTGGCCTGGGCGCGGGCAACGTCGCTGAAAGCCATCCGATTCCTGAGCTGACAGCGACGCTGACTGCAGCCACGCGCCAGCCCACCTACTCCTCGATAGCCTCGCGAACCTCTTCGACGCTGAGGTTGGAGTCTTCGATTTCCTCGCGAGCTTCCTTCTTCCGACCACGGCGAACAAGGCGGAAGATGCGCTTACGGCGAGAAGTCTCTTCGCTGATGCGCTCACGACCGCGCAGCCAGGCAATGAGCATGACGGTAATGAGCAGCAGCCCGATGTAGCCCAGGATTGGGTAGACCCAACCAATCAGGTTCTGGAAGCCCATGAAGCTCAAGGCGAAACCGAGCAGAACCAGACCAACGTAGACAATCTTGAACTTTTCCGGGTGATTTGCGGTGACGCGACGCCCCAGTGCGTAGAACATGCCAAGTGCCGTGTTGAAAATCATACCGAGAATAACCACGGCCATTGCCTGACCAAGCCACGGGTGCAAGCGGTTAATAACGGTGAGCATCGGCACGGCATCAGTGGCGACGGTACCAACAGTGTGGAACAGCGTGATGGTGGTAATCAGCAGCATTGCGGAGTACACCAAACCGCCAACGAAACCACCGGCACCTGCAGCGCGGGGATTGAACAGGTTGCCGCCAATAACAATCGCCATGGAGACCGCAACCATCAGGTTAAAACCGACATAGTTCACTGCGGCGACAACCCAGTTCGGCAGAGTAGTCGGGACTTCTGCGATGGCAGCTGCCTGCTCCGCGGCCGGGGTGGCATCGGTAAACGCCAGCGTATAAATACTGGCCAGTAGGATAAAGCCAACGATAAACGGCGTGATGGAACCGATCACAGTGGTCACGCGATCGACGTCGAGGAAACCGGCTGCGATGGTCACTAGCACCATCATCACGGCACCAATCCACACGGGGATGCCCCACTGCTGCTCCATGTTGGCACCGGCACCGGCGAACATAACGAACCCCGTGGCGAAGAGCGTGATAATCACGCCGATGTCCAGTACTCGCGAAAAGATGGGATGCGATACGCGTCGGAATACTTCACCGTGCTCGGAGGCCTGGAAGTAGCTTCCCAGCTGCAGAATAATCATTGCCATCAGGCTCATGATCACCGCTGAGAGAACGGCACCCCAGACACCATCGATGCCAAAGGCGACGAAGTATTGCATGATTTCCTGACCCGTCGCAAAGCCCGCGCCGACGACTACGCCGACGAAAGCAAATGCAACGCGCAGTACTTGCTTCACCACAAGGGTTCACTCCTGTTCAACTATCTGATTGATATAACCACCTTACTTTTCTCAGTGCGTTTTACTAATCGCGATTAAGCGTTCTACGAAATTTCGCCTTTAAATCCCGCAGGCCACGCCGGTTGAATGCACCGGGCAGTAGCCGTTCGGATTCTTAAACAAGTACTGCTGGTGCTCGTCCTCGGCTCGGTAGTACTCCCCTGCCGGAGTCTCCGACAGTGGCTTAATCTCGGTGGTGATGGGGCCCAGGCCAGCATCGGCAAGCTTCGGCGCGTACGCATCGGCGATTTCTTGCGCCCGGCGCGCCTGCTCGGGCGTCGTCGTGTAAATCGCGGAACGGTATTGCGTGCCAACATCATTACCCTGACGGTAGCCCTGCGTGGGGTCATGGGCCTCGAAAGCCTTCGCGATCAGCTGGTCGAAGCTAATCTGCTCCGGGTCGTAGACGACCTCCACAATCTCAGTGTGGTTGGTGCGCCCAGTGCAGGATTCGCGGTAAGTAGGATTTGGCGTCACGCCACCGGCGAACCCGACCGACGTACTGAGCACGCCCGGGGTTTCCCAAAACAGCTTCTCAGCACCCCAGTAGCAGCCGATACCGATGTAGACAACCTCCTGGCCATCCTCCCATGGGCCGGTAATAGGCGTGCCGAGCACCGCATGTGGC
This sequence comes from Corynebacterium sp. HMSC074C03, assembly GCF_001838285.1. Classification (NCBI taxonomy): domain Bacteria; kingdom Bacillati; phylum Actinomycetota; class Actinomycetes; order Mycobacteriales; family Corynebacteriaceae; genus Corynebacterium; species Corynebacterium sp. HMSC074C03. Next base: position 82,573 of record NZ_KV836214.1, read on the forward strand.
TTCGGATTCTCCAGCACCGGGTGCGAGCCGCCCTTTAGCGCCTCACCTTCCGGCACAAGCTCCGCCGACCTACCAAAGAACCAACCCATCTTCGATGCCTTCCTATCTGTGTTTCTATCTACGACTTCCTACGGTCTGCGCAACGCGTCCGCGGCAGCGATTGTTCCGCCCCCCTGTCACCACCGCCACACTCACGTTTCACACGCCTCGTCACCAGAAACTACGGCACAACACGGGCTATGGTTTGGATTGTGCGTACGCTCAGCCTGCTTTCCGTCAATCCCCACGACCCGACCGCTATCCTGCCCGATCTCCGTGCCGCGCTGGACGGCGAGGTCTCGCTGCTTCCCGTTCCGCTTCACGACGGCACGCGAGCCTCAATCTTGCGGAACTCGCAACGCGCAGGTGAGCCAATTGATGAGTCCATCGCACTTGTTGTCGGCACCTCCGGTTCCACCGGCACACCGAAGGGTGCACAACTGACGGTGGATAACTTGGTCTCCTCTGCTACCGCTACACATCAGTGGCTCGGTGGTGAAGGACAGTGGCTGCTGGCGATGCCGGCCTACCATATCGCTGGCCTGCAGGTTCTCATTCGTTCGCTGCTCGCGGGCACGGACCCGGTCTGCGTGGATGTGACAGACGGTTTTGATGTAGCCGCATTCGCCGACGGCGCCGAGGCCCTCACTAGTGCCGGTGCCGGCGACCGCGCCTACACTTCGCTGGCTCCCATGCAGCTGGCGAAGGCCATGGAAGAACCCTTTGGCGTGGCAGCCCTGCGTCTCTTCGACGCCATCCTCGTCGGCGGCGCGGCCTTGAACCCACAGGTGGCAGCACGCGCGGAAGAGCTCGGCATTAACATCGTGACCACCTATGGTTCTTCCGAGACGGCCGGCGGCTGTGTCTATGACGGCCAGCCCATCGAAGGTGCACAGGTCGCTATCGAAAATGGTCGCGTCTGGCTCGGCGGGCCGATGATTGCACACGGTTACCGCAATGCGCCCGGTCACGAGGCCTTTTCCAAACCTGGTTGGTTCGCCACCTCCGATGCGGGCGAAATCCGCGGCGGTCGGCTCATCATTACGGGACGCTTGGACACCATCATCGACTCCGGCGGGCTGAAACTGCACCCCGAAGTCCTCGAGCGTGAACTGCTCGCCATCGATGGCGTTACGGGAGCCTGCGTGGTCGGCGTGCCACACCCACGGCTCGGCCACGCCATTGTCGCAGCGTATGAAGGAACCGCTGAGCTCAGCGATGTCATGGACGGCCTCGGCGATTCTGAAGACGCTGGGCGCATCAATCACTGGATGATTCCGAAGGATCTGCGTCGCGTGGAGGCCCTGCCACTGATTGGGCCGGGCAAGGTCGACCGGAAGAAAGTCGCGGCGCTCTTTTAATCTTTTGCCTTCCAGCCTTTAAGCCGCTCGAACCCGCATTAGTTCAAGGCATTTGGTGTCACGTCCTATTATTAATTCATGTCTGAAGCACCAAAGAGTCCTGCAACGGCGTCGTTAAGCGATTGGCTGGAAGGCGCGCGCCCCCATACCTGGGCGAATGCGTTTGCGCCGGTCATCGTCGGTGTCGGAGCAGCATCGACGCACGCGCCGATTATCTGGGGACGCGCGGTGCTCGCGCTGGTTGTCGCGTGGGCGCTGATTGTGGGCGTGAACTTCGCCAACGACTATTCCGACGGCATCCGCGGCACTGACGATGACCGCTCAGGCCCGCTGCGCCTGACTGGTTCTGGGCTGGTGGAGCCGAAGGTCGTGAAGTACGCGGCGTTCGGCGCTTTTGGTGTCGCGGGTCTTGCCGGTGTGGCGCTGTCTCTGATGAGCGCGTGGTGGCTCATTCTGGTCGGTGCGCTGTGCATCGCGGCGGCGTGGTTCTACACCGGCGGCAAGAATCCCTACGGATACCGCGGCCTTGGCGAGGTCTCGGTCTTCGTCTTCTTCGGTCTCGTCGCGGTGCTCGGTACGGAGTTCACCCAGACCGGCTCCCTGTCCTGGGTCGGTCTGGCCTGCGCAATCGGTATCGGTTCGGTGTCCTCTGCCGTAAACCTGGCGAACAACTTGCGCGATATTCCCACCGACGCTGCCACCGGCAAGATCACCCTGGCAGTTCGCCTGGGCGACTTCCGCACTCGCATCGTCTGGCAGATTCTCTCCATCATGCCTGCCCTGGCCAGTATCTTTATCGCTTTCTGGCGCCCATGGGCGTTGGTGGGTCTGCTCATCGTGCCGCTGTGGGTGAAGGCTTCCGAGCCAATCCGCATGCATAAGAAGGGCAAGGAGCTCATCCCGGTACTGGGGCTTACCGGCAAGATGATGCTTGCCTGGTCCGTCATCACGGCACTCGCACTCGCACTCAGCTAAGGGGTACCGATGGACTTCCGCGCACTGACGCACAAGACGCTTGACGACGTCCAGAAGGCCGCAACCCGAGTAGGTGACACAGCAGCCAAGGCTCCAGCTTTCGTCCGCAGCGCTGCTCTGCGTTTGACCAGTTCGGGGCGTCGGCGACTGGCACTGGAGCACGGCGCGCTGCATTCACAGACCCGTGAACCGGGCCTGACGGATCTTACGGCCACCGGTGTAGTACATATCAAGACCACACCGGTCACAGCCGACATTGCGGCCAAGGATGACGAGCGAAAGGCCAGTGACAAACCAGATGCTGTCACCACCGATATTCCGGTGCACTGGTACGAGGTTGAGCCTGAGAGTCCCCCTAGTGCTCCCGCCAACGACCCCGTGACCATCGTCTTTATCCACGGCTTCACCCTGGCTGGCGAGTCCTGGTACCGGCAGTTCAACGCGCTGCGGAAGTCACACCCGGAAGCACGCCTGCTCACCATGGATCTACGCGGCCACGGCCAGACCGGCGCGGTTCCGGCTTCACTCTGCACGGTCGAAGGTGCCGCGGCCGATGCGCTGGCCGTGATTGCGGAGCGCGCCGCGACCGGAAAACTCATCGTGGTTGGGCATTCACTGGGCGGTTTGATCGCACTGCACATGGTGCGCGCTGCCGAGGAAAGTATTCGCCGTCGGATCGCAGGCGTAGTGCTGATTTCCACGTCTATCGACAAGCTTGCCGCCCAGGGGGTACCGCAGATTCTCGCGTCCCCGGTGGCGGATGCGGCGCGCAATGCGATTGAGTCCTCGCCGAAGGAGATCCGCAAGTTCCGCGAGGCAATCGCGTCACTGATGGCGCCGTCGTTGGCAGTTGCGGTGTTCGCCCGGCGCACGGACTACGAGATCATCGAGTTCCACGCGGCCATGATTAATGAAACACCGCTGGAAACTTTCGTGGGATACCTCGACGACCTGCAGGACCATGAAGAGTTCGCGGCCGGACCTCGCTTAGAGGGTCTGCCGGGAGCGGTACTGGTGGGCACGAAGGACGATGTCACTCCCCGCAAGCAAGCAGACCTAATTATGGAAAAGTGGCCGGATGCCGAGCTAGTTGAAGTCGACGGGGCCGGCCACATGTTGCCGCTGGAAGCTCCGGATGCGGTGAACCGGGCAATCGAGCGGGTGCTGGAGAAAGTTCAGAAAAGAAGCTAGAGCGGCAACGATAGCTGACTAGTGCCCTAGTTTTCCTCGCGGTCCTTAATCTGCTGCGCAATGTATTCCTTATGCGCGCGGCGGTTCTCCGACCACACTGCAACAGAGTCATTGGCCTGGACACGCAGCTTCGGGAACACAAACACCGACAGTGGCATCGCAATAATCAGCGCAAACACAGCCGTAATTGCGGCCGGAATCCGCACGCCAACAAGGTAGATAATCCCGAGCAGGATGAAGAACAGCACCAGGAACAGCAGCAGACGCGCAAGGCCGTACCAGAACAGTCCCTTCATGGCATTGCCGCGACCAGCATTCTTGGAGCTAGGAGCTGACTGCTTCGGAGCTGCTGGAGCCGAAGCCGGAGTCTGCGTCGACTCCCCTTCAGCCTCAGAAGCCAACTTGTCCTGCTCTGCTGGATTGGTCATTAAACCCTCACCTCTACGTATTACGCCTGTACTGCGCCCGACGTTGTTAGCGCCCCATGGCTGTTCGTGTCCAACGTTCCTTTGTACCCTAACGAACTCTGTACGCCGTACCGCCTGCGTTGCGATACCCCTCGTGGGCACTACGGGACTCGTTGCGTATTCTAGTCGGTAAATCCAGGAGGTTAGCTATTACATGGGTCGGCTCATTCTGCTGCTTTTCATCATCCTTGTCGTAGTCATGCTGTGGAAGGCATTTGGCCCCGGCAGTCGTGGCAACGGCATGCGGCGTATTTCTGCTCCGCAACCGGAGCCCCGCCCGCTTGCTCCTGACGATGATCCGGAGTTCCTCTGGAAGCTCAAGAAGGCCGAATTCGATCGCCGCAAGCGTGAGCAGGAGCTACAGGAACGGCGCGAACGCGACCCTCGCGACCGGGATAACCAGGGAGATAAACCAGATAGTCCCAATAGCCCTGATAATCCCAGCGAAACCGACTAAACGTCTTTGCCTCGCAGCAACAACTGCTGCAGGTACTCCCCGTAGCCGCTGGCGCTGAGGGCGTCGGCACGCACGCTAAGCGCTGCATCGTCGATGAATCCCATGCGCCACGCCACCTCTTCCGGCGAACCAATCTTTAAACCCTGGCGCTGCTCAATCGTGCGCACGAAATCGCCCGCTGCCATCAGATTGTCCACCGTGCCCGTATCCAGCCAGGCTGTCCCACGCGGCAGCACCTCTACCCGTAGTTTTCCGCGCTCCAAGTAGGCGCGGTTAACATCCGTGATTTCCAATTCGCCGCGTGACGACGGTTCCAGCGAGCGAGCTATTTCAACAACATCGGCGTCATAAAAGTACAAACCCGGCACCGCGAAGTGGCTGCGAGGTTTCTTCGGCTTCTCCTGAATTGCCACGGCCTTGCCGCTTTGGTCGAAGTCCACTACTCCATAGGCGGTGGGATCTGCGACCCAGTAGGCGAAGATTGCTCCGCCATCGACGTCATGGAAGCGACGCAGCTGCGTGCCCAGGCCGGCGCCGTAGAAGATGTTGTCGCCGAGGATGAGCGCAACGGAATCATCGCCGATGTGGTCAGCACCGATGATGAATGCTTCCGCGAGACCACGGGGCTCGTCTTGGGTGGCAAAGGTGAGGTTGAGACCCCACTGCGAGCCATCGCCAAGTAGGCGCTCAAACTGCGGGGCATCATGTGGCGTGGTGATGACGAGGATGTCCCTGATTCCCGCGAGCATCAGCGTGCTCAACGGGTAATAAATCATCGGCTTGTCATAGACGGGGACTAGCTGCTTGCTGACACCAAGCGTGATTGGAAACAGCCGAGAGCCCGTGCCACCTGCGAGGATGATGCCCTTCATAGTGCTCGCGCCTTTCTGCCCTACCGCCCAGCCGCTTCGTTGGCGATGGCCCACTCGTCGCGAGCCATGTTTTCGAGGTCCTTGCAGTCAAACTCACTGGGGAGCTTATTGCCTTCGGCCTCGAACTGCTCGATCGTCGGAGCTTTCTGATCGCGCTCGGAGAGAATCATATCCGCTTCGGTGAGATTTCCCTTGGCCAGCAGTGCGGCTAAATCAATTCCGAGAGTCGGGTCCTGGATGCTAACAGCGCGTTCAGCCTCCGGGTTGTAGCCGGTGGAAGTGAGGTAGGTGAGCACAGAGTTGTCGGCAAGCGAGACGAAACCATGTCCGATGCCGTTCGGGAGATAGACCACGCGGCGGGTCGTGCTGTCGAGCTCGAAGACCTCAACCTTGCCGAATGTGTCAGAGCCGCGACGCAGGTCAACCGCAATGTCGAGGATGTGGCCTACGGGGCACGTAACCAGCTTCGCCTGGCCGGGATGACCGTCTAGAGCGGTGCTGACGTCGGCGAAGTGAAGGCCACGGACAACGCCAGCGGCGGAGACACTCATGTTGGCCTGCTCCGGAAAGAACGGGTAGCCCGTGGCCTCGGCGAATGCGTCGAGGCGATACCACTCGTGGAAACTACCGCGGCTGTCGCCGTGGATGACCGGCTCGAAGGTGAAAACGCCGTCGATGGAAGTGGGCTGGAATGTGCTCTTAGGGCTCATGGGTAACAAGTGTAGACGCGGCGCCCGGGCTGAGGCTGTGGCACGCGTTTAGTGTGCACTGAGTGTGCGTTGGGAGTGCGCTAGGTGTGCCCCGACAGACGAACTACAACTCCTGCTCGCGCTCAGCGTAGCCAGCCTCAGCGGCATCGTAGGCCGCAGCCCACCAGGACTCGTTGGCGCGATACCAGTCGATAGTCTCGGCAAGGCCGACGGAAAAGTCTTGGTAGCGCGGTTGCCAGCCAAGGCTGCGGATGGATGCGGGATCAATTGCATATCGACGGTCATGCCCCGGGCGGTCAGTAACATGAACGAAGTCAGTGCGCGAGTGACCGAAGCCCTCCAGGATGTCTCCGACCACGTCGAGGTTGGAACGCTCGCCATCTGCACCGATGAGGTAGGTCTCCCCCACCTCGCCGGAATCCAAGATTGCCCAGACCGCGTCATTGTGGTCATCGACGTGAATCCAGTCCCGAACATTCTCGCCAGTGCCGTACACGCGAGGGCTACGACCGCGCAGCAGACCACAAATCTGCCGGGGAATCAGTTTCTCGGGATGCTGCCTAGGCCCGTAGTTGTTCGAGCAGTTACTAATCGTCGCCGCCAGCCCGAAGCTGCGCACCCACGCCCGGACAAAGTGGTCCGCTGAAGCCTTGGAGGCCGAGTAGGGGCTGGAGGGTTTGTACGCGGTGGCCGTCGTAAAGCGTGCTGGGTCGTCGAGAGCGAGATCACCGAAGACCTCGTCGGTGGAGACATGGTGGAGGCGAACGTCGTGGGTGGCGCAAGCCTTGGCCAGATTCACGGTGCCCATGACATTAGTGGTGACGAAGGGGTCGGCATCCACCAGCGAATTGTCGTTATGGCTCTCTGCGGCGAAGTGGACGACCACGTCGAAGCGGGGCACGAGGCGATCGATCAGCTCCGCGTCACGAACATCGCCGCGAATGATCTCACAGTCTGCGCCGTCCAAGCTCGCTGGGTTCGCGGCATAGGTGAAAGCGTCCAGCACCGTGACATTCACATCGGGCCGTGTAGCCAGAGTGCGGAGAACGAAGTTGGAACCAATAAAGCCGGCACCACCGGTGACGAGAACGCGCATGGAAGCGATTCTAGTTCACCCGGCGATGCCGGCTTTGTACAAGTGTGAAGACTTAGTTCAGACCAGCGTAGGAGTGCAGGCCCGAAACCACCATATTGATGAAGAAGAGGTTGAACACCATGGTGGCAAAACCGAAGATGTTGATCCACGCGGCCTTCGTATTACGCCAACCCGAAGTCGCGCGAGCGTGCAGGTACAGGGCGTAGATAATCCAGGAGATCAGAGCGGTGGTCTCCTTCGGGTCCCAGCCCCAGTAACGACCCCATGCGGACTCGGCCCAGATAGCGCCCAGCACAATGCCCAGACCGAACAGCGGGAAGGACCAAATAGCGGTGCGGTAAGCAATCGCATCCAGCTTTTGAGCATCCGGCAGTGGCGCGACCAGTTTGCCCAGGAAGCCCTTTTCCTTGCCCTCGCGGTTGTACATCCGCAGCATGTAGAGAATCGAGGCAACACCGGAAATCAGTGCGATACTGCACCCGATAGAAATAATCGAGACGTGAACCGGAATCCAAATCGACTGCAGTGCCGGCACCACCGGAGCAGCCTCAACATATAGGTTCTTACCACCGTAAAACATCAGCGCCAGAATCGGAGCCAACAGCCACGGCCAGAACACACGCATGGTTTCACGATGCAGTACGCCAGCTGCAATTGCCATAGCAAAGAGGATTGAAACTGATACGTACTCGTAGAGGTTGCCCCACGGGAAACGCTGCACGGCCAGGCCACGCAGCAGCACCGATGCAAAGTGCACGGCCACCCCGACGTAAATCAGCATTTCCGTCACAACGCCGAGTCGGTTCGTCAGCACCTGGTTCTTAGGCTCGCTTGCCGACGACTTCGTCGCCGACTCCCCCGAGTCAGCGACACTAGCAGTGGTAGCTCCATCACCAGCACCTGCGGTTACCAGCTCGCGTTCCGCAACCTGGCTTTTCGCTTCAGCGGCCGCGATACGACGACTGTAGTAGGCAATGGATACAACAAAGGCCACAAGATAAAAGGCGAAGGCCGTGAAGTACGACCAGTCCGAAAACTGCGCCAGTGTCTTATTGACGAGCATGTACTTGGCTCCAAAATGTGGAATTAGCGGAATACTTCTTCAAACCCTAGTACTAAAGCAGGACTAAGCAAAAGGGGACCGGGGACACGGGGGACGCAAAAATGCGCGGAGGCGCAATTCTCGCCCCCGCGCATTCACCCTGCAGTAATGATGGACCAGACTTAGTGGTCAGTTAGCTTTTGTCCTTGTCGTCCGCGCTCTCGTCGGTCGCAGCATTGTTGTCAGCAGCATCCTCGTCATCACTGTCACGTTCCAGGATGTCATCTACGATGTACTGGAACTCCTCGCCCCAACCTGCCTTGTCGGTGCGGGCAAGGCCACCGAACTCAACGCGAGTGCGGCCATCTTCCAGCGGGAACATGCGCACCCAAACACGTCGGCGCTTAATGCCCAACGAAAGAACCATGCCAGCCAATGCGGACACAGTCGCCACCAGCACCCAGAACTGCGTGGGATCGTGCGAAACCTGCAAGTTGACGAATTCCTTCGCACCGAGGAATTCAATCTTGGTGCCGTCGGCAAGCTCGGTGGATTCGCCCTGTTTGAGGTTGACACGGGCTTCCTTAGCCAGCTGACCCGAGTGCATCAGATCGCGGTCGAGGGAAAACAGCCCCTGCGAACGACCGGTGTCCAAGCCCGCGTCGCCGCGGTAGATGTCGACAGCCACGGCCGGGTCTTGCATCGCCGGGTAAGAGGACTGCAGCAGAGCACCCTTTTCACCAGTAAACTCCGCGGTCGGAGCGAACAGTCCCTCGATTGCAATCTGGTTCTGGCGGCGCTCGAACAAGTCCGGGTACATGCCCGCTGGTGGGTCGAAGCGCAGCGCCCCAGAGGACAGGAAGAAGGTCGGGTCATCCGGGCGGAACTGGACAATCGACGTACGCGACTCACCATTCGGCCAGGTCACCTTGAACGCAGGCGCAAAGCCGTGCCCCTGCAGGTAGACGCGGTCACCGGCGATGCGCAGAGGGTGGTTGACCTGCAGCGTGGTCTTCTCCCACTCATCGACAGGCTTACGCATATCCTCTTCTTCTGCGAATCGGATATGCGAGGTGAACATCTTGGCCTGGCCGTTCGGCAGGTAATCGGCAGCAAAGTCCTCCACCTGAATACAGAATGGGTTCAAAGTCGTACCGTCGAAGGTGTTTCCCGAGCGCAGCGAGTCATAGTTTGCCGCTGCGGTGTTACAGAACGGAACGCCCACCGCGCTGTTGACGTTGTCATCAGAAATTTCGGTGCCGGTGTTGGTCATCAAAATGACCTGGCCCTCGTAATAGATCATGCGTCCCAAGCCGACGATGATAATCAGCAGCGCAATGCCCAGGTGGAACACCAGGTTGCCGAACTCACGCAGGTAGCCCTTCTCCGCAGAAAAGGAGCGCGCCCCAGCGCGATCTTCATCTGCTGGAGTTTCCGTCAATGCCCACTTGTTCAGGCGCTCACGCACCCGCTCAGAAACCTCGTCCGCGGAAGCATCGACCACGGCTTCGTCGTGAAGCGGAAGACGCGCCAACCGTTTCGGTGCCCTGGCCGGCGGTGTCTTCATGGCCTTGTAGTGGTCGATGGTGCGCGGAATAATGCAGCCGACCAGGGAAATCAGCAGTAACGCCACGATGGCGACGAACCAGACGGACGAGAAGACATCGAAAAGCTGCAGCTTATCCATGATCTCGGCGGTCTTGCCGTTGGCGGCAAGATACTGGTCGACCTTGTCCTTATTCAGCGAGCGCTGCGGCAACAGGGCACCCGGAACCGCTGCGAAAGCGAGGATGAACAGCAGAATCAGCGCCGTGCGCATGCTGGTCAACCAGTTCCAGACCTGCTGGAAGGGCTGTCGTACCTTATTCCAATTCACCGACATCGAAGAAATCTTTCACTAAATTGGCGTTACCGTATCAGTAATAAAAGCGGCCTGAACCCAGGCAACAAAAACATCCCACAGTCCCGTGACCAGGGCAATTCCGACCAGCACCAGCGCCACACCACCGATGAGCTGAATGGTTCGCGAGTGCTTACGCAGGAAGTCCACTCCACGCATCGCACGTGCCGACCCCAGCGCCACCAAAATGAACGGCAGCCCCAGCCCCAGGCAGTAAGCGATAATCAGCGCCACTCCCCTGGCCGCAGTCATGCCCTGTGTACCTGCGGACACCGAAATAATTGCAGTCAGCGTCGGTCCCAGACACGGCGTCCACCCCAGCGCGAACACCGCGCCGAGCAGTGGCGCTCCCAGCCACGTGGTCCAGCGCTTCGGCGCCATGCGGGTGTCTTTCTGCAGCGCTGGCACCATGCCCATGAAGGCAAGTCCCATCACGATGGTCACCACGCCACCAACAATCGTCAGCGTGCGCGCCTGCAAACGCAACGTGGACACGAGCCCGAAAATCGAGGCCGACCCCAGCACGAAAATGACAGTAAAGCCCAACACGAACAGCAACGCGGCGAGGCCGACGCGGGCAGTCGAGGAACGCTGGCCACGGCCTCCATCGCCGTCATGCTTATCGACGGCGGTTGCGTCCGCAACTCCCGTCGTCACGCCATTGCCCTGCGCCCCCGATGCTCCGGAAATACCGGTGAGATAGGAGACGTAACCGGGCACGAGCGGAATGACGCACGGGCTGGCGAAAGAGACGAGACCGGCCAGTGCAGCGGCAAGCAGCCCCAACACAATGGGACCGCCGGTGGCGACGTCCGCGAACTGCTGGCCGATGCCATCGGCAAGATAGATCGTGTCCATGGCAAGAGTTGACATGCCGGGGCCTAGCCCTCCGCCTTCACTTCATTGACGGCCTTCATCAGCATCGTGTGATCGACCTCGCGGAGGAAGACCTTCGCCGGGCGGTGCTGCTTGTCCAGGATGATGGTCGTCGGAATCACCGACGCCGGGATACCACCGAGCGCACCGGCGTTGACGAATGCCGGGTCATAGATGGACGGGTAAGTAATACCGTTGTCCTTCACAAAGTCGATGGGGGCTTGGCGGACATTGTCGCGGACGTTAATGCCGAGGACGGTGCCAATTCCCTGCTCTTCCATCTGTTCCTGAACGTACTGCAGGTCATCTGACTCGGAGCGGCACGGGGCGCACCACTGACCCCAGGCGTTCAGAACAACAATCTGGTCCTTGAAGTCATCGAGGGAGATCTTCTTGTCGTCGTCCTCCAGAGAAGGACCGAAGACATTGCCGACCGGCTTGCGTTCCTCCGGTGCGTAGTCAATGATTTGCTGACCACCCGGAGAAACGAACTCGAACTGACCGCCGACGGCAACGGCGTCGTGTCCCACTGACTCTCCGGGGTTACATGCCGCGAGCGATAGAGACAGAGTTGCTGCCGCCAGCGTTGCTGCAATTCGGGACGATGAGACCTTGGCCACCTGGGGTGCCACCTTCCGGGGTCAGTGAAACTTCAACAAAACTATTTATTCACCTTACAGGTGACCGGCCGGCTCACTGTAGCGCACGTCGACAATGGTGTCTCCGACGAAGACCAAGGAGGTTACGCTGGCCAGATCACACCGCCTGGTCGCCGGGTTGTGGGCGAGCTTCAAGTACCGCGCACGACGCTGAGCTGCGATGATGCATAGCTGGTGCGTCACCAGCACTGCTTCCGCGCCCTCGGCGGCCTCGCGGGCTCGCTCGATCGCGTGGAACATACGGTCCGCGATCTCGTCGTAGGGCTCGCCCCAGCTGGGAATGCTCGGACGACGCAGTCGCGGCCAGTACTTCGGATTCCACAGTGCGGAATCAATGCCCTTGATGTGCAAGCCCTCGAAGGAGTTACCCGCCTCCAGCAAATCTTCATCCAGGATTGGCTTCGTGCCAATTACCTCGGTGAATGGCCGTGAGGTTTCCTGGGTGCGCTGCAGCGGAGAGCAGGCGAAGTAGCGGATGTCGTGGCCTTCGAAGGACGAGGCCGTGGCCGCTGCCTGGCGCTGACCGCGCTCCGACAGGTGCCAGCCGGGCAGACGTCCGTAGAGAATCTTATCCGGGTTATAAACCTCGCCATGGCGGACGAGATGCACAACCGTGGTCTTGGCGTGCTTCGTTGCGCGCTTAGCTGCCTGATTCTCCGGCTGTACCGGCTGCGCGGCCTGCGGCGCTGCCTGCGGTGTGGCTTGCTGTGCTGCCTGCTGCGCGGCCTGCGAATTGGTCTTGTTCGACACGTGTCACCTACTCCGGCTTGGCGGCTGCCGCCGCCTCGGCCGCGCGGGTTACTGCACGCTCGATGATTTCGAAGTCTGCGTCGGTGAGTGCGGCGGAGACGAACCAGGTCTCGTAGCAAGAAGCCGGCGGGTAGACACCATTGGCCAGCAGAGCGTGGAAGAAGGCCGGGTAGCGGAAAGTATCCGCTGCCTGCATCTGCTCAAAGTTGTGCCCCTCGCCCTCGGCGAAGCGCGGCGAGAGCATCGTGCCCGCACGCTGAATGTGGTGAGCCACGCCCTGCTTGGTCAGGGCATCGGACAGAATCGTGGCCAGGCGATCCGCATTGGCCGCAACGGTGTCATAGACATCCTTCGTGGCGTTTTCTAGGTTGGCCAGGCCAGCTGCCATAGCGACCGGGTTACCGGAGAGTGTGCCTGCCTGGTACACCGGACCGTTCGGAGCCAGGTACTCCATGATGTCGCGGCGACCGCCGAAGGCAGCGGCCGGCAAACCACCGGAGACGACCTTGCCGAACGTGGTCAGGTCACCGGCCACACCATCAATGCCGTACCAGCCGTTGTAGGAAGCGCGGAAGCCAGTCATAACCTCATCGAGGATCAGCAGAGCGCCGTCTGCGTGACAGACTTCCTTCAGCTTCGCGTTGAAGTTGTCCTGCGGTGCGACGGTACCCATGTTGCCCGCTGCCGCCTCAGTGATGACACAGGCAATCTCGCCCGGGTTCTCAGCGAATGCGGCCTTGACCGCCTCAATGTCGTTGTAAGGAACAACAATGGTGTCGGCAGCCGATGCACCGGTGACACCCGGCGAATCCGGCAGACCGAAAGTAGCGACACCAGAACCGGCCGATGCCAGCAGCGCGTCCACGTGACCGTGGTAGCAGCCGGCGAACTTGATGATCTTGGAACGGCCAGTGAAACCGCGAGCCAGGCGAACTGCGGACATGGTGGCCTCAGTGCCGGAGTTGACCAGACGCACCTCATCTACCGACGTGCGTTCAACGATGTGACGAGCCAGGTCGGTCTCAGCCGTCGTCGGAGCGCCGAAAGACAACCCGCGAGTGGCGGCACTCTGAACGGCTTCCACCACTGCCGGGTGGGCGTGGCCCAGAATCATTGGACCCCACGAGCAGACCAAGTCCACATATTCGTTGCCATCAACATCCACGAGACGAGAGCCCGCGGCGTGGTCAATGAAACGTGGGGTGCCACCGACGGAACCGAAGGCGCGGACCGGCGAGTTCACGCCACCCGGCGTCACTGACTGAGCCTGCGTAAAGAACTCTGCCGAACGCTCGGTGAGCTCAACGTTTTCTGGGACATGAGGAGCATTAATGTCTTGAGTCACGGTGACCATCGTAGACGGCCACTCGGATTAAGGGCTACCCTGCCCTACCAACGTCCCAGCTTCACCCTGAATAGATGCTTCCTGCGGGACGACACTCGACGGGAACGCCAGTCGATCCACAAGCTGGAGAAAATCATCAATAGCGATGCCAGGAGCGGGTGAATCATACCGGTCATACCCAGCAGGATGACTGCAACGTTGTAGAACCACGCAAAGCAGATGTTGGAGTCCATCATCCGCACCACAGCACGCGCGATTTCAATGGCCTCCGGAATCGACAACACGTTGTTACGCAGTGCCACGACGTCGGCGTAATCGACATCAAGATTCTGGTTGCCTTCGGTGTTGTCCATCAAAACACCTACGTCAGCGGCACGCAGAGAGTCCCGGATGTCCTTGTCGCCAACCATCACGACAGTCTCACCGTCACTGTGGACCGAACGCACCGCAATGGCCTTGCGGGAGGCAATGATGCCCGCGAATACTCGCGAGATATTCAGCCGGTCAGCGAAACGACGAGCTACTGGATACGGATCTCGCGTGATCATCATGGTGTCCACGCCCATATCCTCCAGCTGGTCAATGCTCTCGACCGCATCGGGCTTAATGTCCTCACCAATGGTGATAACACCACGGACCTTGCCACGCCACGACACCACCATCGGAGTACCGCCACTGAGCGCAGCCACGGCCATTTTCTCGCTGAGTGCAGTGAGATCACGCGGACGCCAAACACGCCCCTCAACAAAGCGCATCTCCAAGTTGTCGTCGGAGTCCTTCACCGGAATCTCTACCTGGCCAACGAACGCACCGTCTTCCGCAATTGCGACATGCACGGTCTCAATCCAGTGCGGCACCTCGCCACCGCCGGAACCGGCGTCGCGGGATGCACGACACGCGCGCACGATGGCCGCCGATGCCGGGTGATTGCTCTCCATCATGAGAGCGCCCGCCACACGCAGAACCAAATCCGGATTTTCATTGCGCTCAGCGGCGACACCGAGCACGTGGGTGTCACCCTCGGTCAGGGTTCCAACCCGGTTAAAAATCACCACATTGGCGGTAGCCAACTTCCGGAAAGCCTCATTGCCACGAATCAAGATTCCGTTACTAGCACCGGCCAGAATCCCGATGCGCTGCACGGTCGACGTAGACATTGCCAATGCCACCGGCGCGATGCCCGAGAGCATGGCCAGCGCCACCGCGAGGGCACCGCTCATCGTGCCCGTCGCCAGCCACCAGCCGCAAAATGCCACGCCCGCCAACGACAGCGTCCACGGCACCAGCTCTGACGCCGAGTGCACTGCGGTCTGGTGCATCACCGTTTCTTCTCGAACCGCTTGACGCAGCCAGCGCGCTATCGACGACGCCCGGGTCTTGAAACCGGTGCGCTCGACGCGCACCTTGAGCTCCGAATCCAGGTTGATTGCGCCGGCCCAAACCTTGGAGTTGACCTTAACTTTCTGAGGTTCAACGCCAATACCGAGTAGCTGTGCATCCATCGTGGACGCACCACCGATGACTGAGCCATCGACCGGAATCACCGAGTGCGGTGGAACCACGATGTCATCACCGATATTGAGCTCCGCGACCGTCACCTCCACCCGTTTCGGCTCCGCGGATTTGGCGCTCTTGCGCACGACTGTCACGTTTCGCTCAGCTGGAATGCGTAGGTTGCGCAAAATCTGTCCAGTACGCACCTTGTTGTAGCGCGTAAACATACGGCCTGTTAGCAACAGCACGGTCAGGCCGCAAGCAACGTCAAAAAACACCTCTGCCGAGGCGCTTTCCCGATAGTTGAAAGCAAACCACGTGGGCGCAGTGGTATATCCAATCTGTCCAGCGGGGCCAAAGATAAGCTGCGCCAGCGACCACAGCCACGCGAGCAGAATGGCAATGGAGCTCGCCCCATCCAGCGCCGACATCCGCCGACGCAGGGACGCCGCCATTGCCCGGTGGAACGGCCAGCCACCCCACCACGCCACAATCGTGGTCAGCACAAGGCACATCCACTGCCAGCCCGGGAACTGCCAGTTGACGTTCAACGACGTCACCAGCACTGGAATCGATAAGAACAGGCTTCCCCAAAAGCGCTGCTTGGTCACCAGTTCACGCGCCGTGAACAGTACCTCCGCACCGCCGCCGCTTCGGCGCAACGCCGCTTCACGACGGCGAATGCGCTCCTCCTCATTCTGTTGAGCGGCAGCCGGAACAGCGGGACGGCGATGTTGCGACACATCCAGCCGAGTTGCACGACGACGAAGCGTGCTGCGCGTGAGGTACGACTCGATCCCAACTTCGCGGAGAGCTTCGATGAACTGATTCGGATCGATGGTATCGGGCGCTGTAATCCACGCGCGTCCGGGCTTGTAGACCACCGAGGCCGTCACATCTGGAAAGGATTCCAAAACATGCTCAGCACGCTCAGCACTCTCGGCGTTTTCCAAGTTTTCCAGGATGAGTGCGAAAGCTGTGTTGGACTGGCCTCTGCGGTGTGCAAGCCGCTGATGGGCACTTTCTTCGTCGATGTCCTGACGGCTTCGTGGCAATGCCTTACGAGCAGCGACCTTGGCATCCACAATCGCCTGTTCAACGCGATTGTCCAGAGAGAAATCAAACTCACCGGTGTCACTCATGGCCTTTGAAACTTTCCGTCTAATCCTGTGGCTGGTTGGCGCGCGTGAGCGCTAATTCACGATAGAGCAACAGTAATCCACACGCCATCGCCAGGCTGGGCGCGATAACCCATACAGTCAGCGCGCCGGCCATAATGGCAAAGAACATGGCGAGAGCCGTGACAATCACCATGATGAGCAGGCAGTTCCGGGAGAGCTTGAACTCAGTGGCCGTCGGCAAGCAGCCGCTACCTATGAGCGAGCAGACCAGCGTCACACCGGCGACGATGTAGATATCGCGGCCAACGGCGGCGGGAGCCTGCGAGTAATCTCCGGTGACCAGTATCAAGCTCAGGATAATCTGGGCGATGAGCGCGACGAAGAGCACCCACTGCCAGGGCCGACTCGGCAGGGACATCATTGCTTGGACTCCTCAGGCTGCTTGGGCTGTGACTGGTCCAGCTGCTGTTGCTGCTTTGTATCAGCGCCATACTTCGACGCTCCCGGCAGATGCGATTTCGGCGCGGACGGAGTCCACGGTTTCGAGGGGCGCTGATGATCGAAGTAGTCCTTGGACTCCTTCGAGGCGGCGAGCACCAGGCCAGCTACCGCGGCAGTGGCAGAGGCGATTCGCACAATTCCGCTGATAAGAACGAGGGATGCTGGCACTCCCGATTCTGAAGCCGTAGAAGAGAAGAAGGACATCAGCGCCGACAGCGCCAGGTAAAGTGAGCCGATAACCAGCACGGTGCGAGCACCTTCGCTCCCCTTGCGCATTCGCTCGATGATGGCGAAGAACGCGATGCAAAGCCCCACTGCGAAAAAGAACGCGATAACGATACTCGCCTTCATGGCGGCATCAATCTGGCCCTCGCTGAAACCCGGGAAATTCTCCTTAGCGGTTGAGGGGCTCATCAGCATTTCCGGATGCAGCCAGTAGGTCACCGTGGCTACTGCAGCGAGGAGCAGCTGCATCACGGCCGTAACCCGCCACGCCTGCCTAGCTCCCTCGACCTGCTCGGGAATTGCGGGCTTCTTCTCTTCTTTAGTCATCCGTCCACTTCTCGATACTTATTACTGCACGTTCACCCCAGCGGATTAGAACTGGGCACGCAGCTTCTTCGCCAAGTCCACCGCTGCGTAGGTCAAAATCTGCTCCGCACCGGCACGGCGAATGCTCAGTACTGCTTCCATCATCGCAGCATCCAGGTCAATCCACCCGTTGGCGGCAGCGGCGTGAATCATCGCGTACTCACCAGAGACCTGGTAGGCGGCAACCGGCACCGGCGACATATCCGCGACCTCACGCAGAATGTCCAGGTAGCTCATGGCCGGCTTGACCATCACCATGTCCGCGCCCTCGTCAACGTCGAGCTGCACTTCGAGCAGGGACTCACGACGATTTGCAGGATCCTGCTGGTAGGTACGGCGATCACCCTGCAGCGAGCTGCCCACGGCTTCACGGAATGGACCGTAGAAGGCGGAGGCGTACTTTGCCGAGTACGCCATGATGGAGACATCCTCATGGCCAGCGGCATCCAGGCCCTCACGAATGGCGGCAATCTGGCCATCCATCATGCCCGACGGGGACACGATATGTGCACCGGCGTCGGCTTGGGCAACGGCCATCTTGACGTAGTTAATCAGCGTGCGGTCATTCTCAACGACCGTGTTGCCGAAGCGGTCCGTGCCCAGTACGCCACAGTGGCCGTGGTCAGTGAACTCATCCAGACAGGTGTCGGCCATGATCAGAATGTCATTCCCGAACTCGTCGCGGAGACGACGCAGAGCGCGGTTGAGAACGCCCTCCGGATTCCAGGATTCAGAGCCCTCGCCGTCCTTATCCGCATCGAGCGGGACACCGAAGAGGTCAACCGCCGAGATACCTGCCTCAACAGCCTCGCGCACAGCTTCTACCAGGGAGTCTTCGGTGTGCTGCACTACTCCGGGCAGGGAGCTGATTGGCTTTGGCTCATCAATCCCATCTGCGACAAACATGGGAAGGATGAGATTCTTCGGAGTCAGTGTCGTCTCTGCCGTCATCGCACGCATCACCGGGTTGGTGCGCAGCCTGCGTGGGCGACGAATCGGGAGAGGAAATCCAAACTGTTCGAGATCGATTTCGCGGGATGATTCAGAAGCTCCAGATGTAGTCATAAAGACAACCTTAATCAAAACGCGAACTCGCCCCGATTCGCCCTGGCTTAGGCCTTGGTTTTACGCGAACGACGACGCTTTTTGCGCGGCGGTGGCAGTTGCCCTGCAGCCCGCAATTGCGCAACATGCTCTGCCAGCGCGTCCACCAGCTCCGGGATGCTTGCACGCTCCGGCACGACATCTACACGCAGACCGTACTCGCGAGCCGTGGCTGCGGCCATCGGCCCGATGCAGGCAATGATGGTGCGAGCATGCGGCTTACCCGCGATGCCGACCAGGTTCTTCACCGTCGACCCCGAGGTAAAGCACACTGCGTCGAAGCCACCGGACTTGATCATGTCGCGGATGTCCGCACTCGGTGGCGCTGCCCGCACGGTACGGTAAGCGACCACATCATCGACTTCCCAGCCCAGGTCAATCAGACCGTCGACAAGCACGTCGGTGCCGATGTCGGCGCGTGGCAGCAATACGCGGTTGACCGGATCGAGATCCTCGATGTACTCCGGGAACACGTCGACGATGCCCGCGGCGTTCTGACGAGTGTCGTCCGGAAGCAGCTCCGGGGTAATGCCGAGATCACGGATGGCAGCAGCGGTGCGATGACCGACGGCTGCGATGCGGACTCCAGCGAACGAGCGCGCGTCCAACCCGAATGCCTGGAACTTCTCCCACACTGCGGTAACAGCGTTGACGGAAGTGAAAACAACCCACTGGTAACGGCCGTCGACAAGCCCCTTGATGGCGCGTTCCATCTGCGCTGGGCTACGTGGTGGCTCGATTGAGATGGTCGGGACCTCAATCGGGATGGCGCCGTGCCCAACGAGTCGAGCACTCATCGGCCCTGCCTGCGCCTTGGCGCGTGGGACCAGCACCTTCCATCCGTAGAGGGCCCGGTTTTCCCACCACGAGTACTTCGAGCGATTGTCCACGCCCTTGCCAAGTGTGACCACCAGCGGACCGGTCAGGTCACCCGAAAGCTGCGCCAAGGTGCCCAGCGTGACATCGTAGGTGCGCTGCAGACGAGTCGTACCGTTGACAGTCACCGACACCGGCAACGACGACGGCAGACCGCGTTCACCGAGTTCGGAGGCAATAGCGGACAGGTCATCCTGCACGGCCTGCAGCACCAGCGGCTGCGGTGCCTGTGCCAGCTCGTCCCAGTCCACATCGGCGCGACCGAGATCGGTCTCCGTGTACGTCGAGCCCAACGCGATACCGGCAAATGCCGGGACGGTGGAGGGCACGGACATACCAGGGACGATCTGAAACTCAACATCGGCGTGCGAGACCTCGTTGATTTCGGCCAGCAGCGAATCGTTGGTCAGCGGATTTCCGGCCACCAAACGCACTACATCATTGCCTTTGGCTGCTTCTTCGACGAGCAGAGCGGCCATCTTCTTGGGATCGTCGATAGGCTCACGCAAATCTGCAGCGGTCGGCGGTGCCGGGCGCGGCGGCTTACGACGAGATCCCTTGGCCTTGGCGACGGCGCACATGCGCTCGTACTCTTCCTCGGCTTCCTTCAGCAGCTCGGGAGGAACAGGCACATCGGTTGCGACGAGCTCTCGAACCCCCGGCATGACATCGGCGTCGACGTAGGCGATAGCGGTGTCTGCGAGAATCTCACGGGCGCGAAGCGTCAGCAGGTCGGGATTTCCAGGACCAGCGCCGACGAACAGGATGCGTCCCGTTGCTGAGGGGAGGGAGGTGTTCATCGTTGCGGAGTGATTTCTTTTCTATTGGTTGTTCACTTTTCGTGCCGATGAGTCTCTAAGGAAGAAAGCGGACATGCGCCAACGCATGTGAGGGGCAGGTAGACACCTGAATCTCACATGCGAGCACACGAAGGAAACCCTTATCCCAACGGCATGCATACAGGCCTATTAGCATAAAGGGTTTGAGCCAAATTAACTAACCGGCTACTTTTGAGATTCCCGCAGGGTATCGCCCATTACCTCATGAGCACCCCGTTCAAGCAGGGCCGCCGCAACCTTCCGGCCAAGCTCATCGGCCTTATCCACGGTTGCGGTAGCGGTCTCGAGCAACTGGCGCGATCCGTCGACTGCGAACACCCCCGCCCGCAGGGTGAGTTCACCGCTATCGCTCACGGTTGCGTAGGCCGCAACCGGGGCGGTGCAGCCCGCTTCCAGCTCATTGAGTACCGCGCGCTCCGCGACAGCGCGGGCATGGGACACCGGGTGGTCAATCTTCCGCAGAATATCCACAATTTCGCGGTCAGCAGTGCGACACTCCAGCGCCAGGGCGCCCTGCGCCGGGGCCGGCATGAGGACGTCCACGTCCAGGGATTCCGCAATCTCTCCGAGACGCCCCGTACGCTCCAGTCCGGCGCGAGCCAGAATGACAGCGTCCAGGTCCTCAGAGACGCGCCCCATGCGGGTTTCGATGTTTCCACGCAGTGGTACAAGTTCCAGGTCGGAGCGCAGCGCACGCAGCTGAGAGACACGACGCGGCGCGGAGGTACCCACTCGAGCACCCTCAGGCAGGTCCATCAGCGGCGTGGCATCGCGGGAAATCAGCGCCTCTCGCGGGTCGACGCGCTCCGGCACGGCTGCGACCATCATGTCGTCTTCCGGCAACGTGGGCAGATCTTTAAACGAGTGCACGATAATGTCGCACACCCCCTCGCGGAGTGCATGACGCAGCGCCTGGGTAAAGACACCGATACCAATCTTTTCCACCGGGTCGTGGCGGTTATGGTCACCGGCGGTCTTTACAATCACCAGCTCTGCAGGCTGCCCCAGCTCAATCAGTGCATCACGGACGTGGCCGGCCTGTGTCGTGGCCAGTTCCGAGCCCCTGGTACCGATACGAATAGTCGCTGGGTCAGGCATGTTTCCCTCCGGGTGTTAATTTTTGGTGGTTTCAGCAACGCCTTCAATGATGGCACTACTGTCAAGACCATACTGCTCAAATCCCTGCATCCGCCCAATTCGGCCCTCTACCATGAGATCTGCGGGGATATCGGTGTCAGCATACAGGCCAGAGGGGGTAGATAGGGGCAGGTCGAAGAGCTTCTGCAGCGCAAGTGCGTAGTTGCCACCACCCTGCTGGCTAGAAAGCTTCTTGACCTGCACCGTTGGCGCATGCAAGAGCTTATCGACGACGCGGCGAACCGTGGACTCGACTTCGAGACGTTCCTTCTGCGTAAGACCTGGTGTCTTCGCCTCCAGGCGAGCGAGCTCAGCCGCCGCCACATCTGCCGCACGCTCACGCAGAGCGCGAACAGTCGGTGCTACCTCGCTTGCACGCTGCGCCGTGAGGTAGGACTCCAACTCTTCGGCCACAATGTCGCGCGCTGCAGCCTCCTCATCACGGCCCGGGACCTCCGTGCGGGTCATCTGCAGCAATTCGATGTTGAATAGTGCAATCCCCTCAAGCCCGGAGACATCCTCCGCAACGTCGCGAGGCATAGACAGGTCGACGATGGCGAGCGGGCCGTGGTCGATGACATCAGCAGCTGAAACGACGGGAGTCATGGCCCCAGTGGCGCTGACGAGAATGTCCACATCATCGAGGACATCGGCGAAATCATGTAACGCAATAGCAGTAGCGGGGATGCCCGCTTCGATGGAGTGGTTGGCCAGGTTCTGCGCCCTGTCAACGGTGCGGTTGGCAATAATCAGACGGTCAATACCGCAGCGCCCCAGGTAGCTAGCGGCCAGCGAACTCATCGCACCGGCGCCGAGGATAAGAGCCGAACGTCCGGCCAGGATATCGGTACCCTCAGCGACGTCAACACCAGAGTTGAATCCGGGTTGCAGTGCAGCAACTGCCTCGTCGATGGCCACGGAGACCATCGAAGCACCAGCGTTATCAATCAGAGTTTCACTGTGCACGCGCTTACCCGTGTGCAGCGCCTTCTGTGCCAAGTCATGCAACATGCGACCGACTGTGCCGGCTTCGTCCGCTTCCTGGTAGGCATTGCGAATCTGACCGATAATCTGCTGTTCGCCCAGCACCATCGAGTCGAGACCAGCACACACCGAAAAAGCATGCTCCGCCGCAGCCTGTGCATACCGGACATAGAGGTGCGGCGTCAGTTCATCGAGTTCGAGCCCAGTACGACCGACAATTTCACGGACCACAGCCGATAGCCCAGAGTGGAAGCCGTTGGCCACCACGTAGTACTCAACGCGGTTACAGGTCGACAACAGCATCGCTTCACTGATTGCTTCATCCGCGATCAGACGGGCCAAAATGGCCTCTCGCTCAGTTTCACCGACAGAGACCTTTTCAAGAAGGGTCACCGGTGCAGACCGGTACGACATTCCGACGAGAAGCACACTCACCGCTCAATCACCGCTCTATTGCTCCTTCACAGTCCCCGCTACGGGCTTTTTCACACAGCTATGACTGTTAACGCTAGACAACTCTGCCATCTCGCCACAACAAAGGCATACTTTACTTAGCCTCTACCTCGATGTTCGCAGCGCTCTACTGCTTCTTTGCCGCTACTCCACATTCTGCCATGTTCCCGCAGCTCCTAGCAGTTCGGCAGAGCTGTCTCGGGAACTTATTCGGCCTCCGCTATCGCTTCCAGGAGCTCATCGTCATCGATTTCCCAGCAAGCGATTTCCTCATCATTGACCAAAACCACCGGCACGCGATCGCCAAATTCCATGGCCAAGTTCGGCTCGGTATCGACGTCTTCCACCTGGAACTGCGCATTTTGCTCCCGAACCAGCGGCTCAATCTGCGCAATCACGCGAGCGCACGAACCGCACGTCTTCCTACTCATCACCGTCACAGTCACCATAACGGCCAGTCTAAAGGTCGACTGTTTCGCTTTACGACGTCCCCCTCCCCGCACTTCCCCTGCAAAAGTGACCCTTCTTATCTTTGCCCCGTTACCTTGTGAGTGTCCCCGATAATG